>NZ_JWMB01000081.1:0-27408 GCF_000812445.1 Cupriavidus sp. SHE
CACTCCCCTTCTGGCATCACGGGAAGGTAAAACGGCGGGGCGTGAGCCCCGCCGTTTTCATTTTGCCGCGGTCATCTGCGGCTTGTTCTCCGTGTCCACCGCCCGCTGCTGGCTTTCCTCCAGCAGGAAGTCGATGAAGGCCCTGACCTTGGTCGGCAGGAACTTGCGGCTTGGATAGACCACGCTCACGTCGCGGCGCGGCAACTGGTACTGGGGCAGGATATGCGTCAGCCGCCCTGCCTCGATGTTCGGTCGTGCCAGGTATGACGACAGCATCGCGATGCCCATATTGGTCAACGCCGCCTGGTGCGCCAGTTCGGCATTGCTGCACAGCAGGCCCGGGCGAATCGGCACGGTCACCTCGCCCTCTGGGCCGGACAGTGTCCATTCGTGCTCGGCGTTGGGCAGCCGCATCGCGATGGCGCGGTGGTTGGACAGGTCATGCGCGTTGCGCAGCGGCGGGTGTTCGCGCAGATAGCCCGGCGAGGCGCAAAGAATGACTTCGGCGGAGATCAGCGGGCGCGCCACGAGGTGCGAGCCGAGCCCGAGATCGGACAGCATCACGCCTACGTCCCGCCCTTCCTCGACGATGTCGATCATTCGGTCCGAAAGCTGCACGTCGAAGACGACCTCGGGATACAGCTGCTGGAAGCGTTCCAGGATATGCGGCAGCAGATGCAGGCCGAACATGACCGGGGTGACGAGCCGTAGCGTGCCGGATAGAGACTGGCTGCGCGCGGCAACGATCGACTCGGCTTCCTCAACGTCTTCCAATATCTGCGAACAGCGCTGCAGATATGTCTCGCCGGCGTCGGTCAGGGAGAGGCTTCGGGTGGTCCGGTTCAGCAACCGGGTGCCGAGATGGCTTTCCAGATCGGCGACGTAGCGCGTCACGACCGCATTGGACATTTCCAATTGCTGCGCCGCACGGGCAAAACTGCCTAGTTCGACGACTTTGGCGAAGACGCGCATCGATTGAAGCCGATCCATGACATAGTCTCCCTGTTCACCGGTGAATTTTTACACGATCCTGGTGATTTATTGTTGAAAGCACAACCAATCATTGTGGACGGCGCTATTTATTCATATCAGGGAAATGCCTAATATCGCACCATCTGATGCCGCATTGCAGCACCGGTCCTGGGACCACCGGCATCCTTGAATGTGAAAGAGGATTCCATCATGAAGCGCCAATTCGCCCTGATCGCTGCCCTGACCGTTGCCCTGTCGGCAGCTCCCGCCTTCGCCAAGGCCGGCAAGTTCGATACCTACACGGACGGTGCCAAGGCCGGCAAGTTCGACACCTACACCGACGGTGCCAAGGCCGGCAAGTTTGACACCTACACCGACGGCGCCAAGAGCGGCAAGTTTGACACCTACACCGATGGCGCCAAGAGCTTCGACGTCTACTCGGACGGCGCCAAGCTCTGATCCCAGCCAGGCATTCCGCAAAAAGCCCGTACCTTCACCGGTACGGGCTTTTTGTTTGGGCTTTGGCCGGAGACCGGCCGAACCAAAGAAAACGGGCCCGTTCAGGGCCCGTAGTCTATTCCTTTGTGACTCAGTCGTCGTGGTGGTGGTGACGGTGCTTGCTGCGCTTGTACCCACGGTTGTATCGACGATCATCGTCGTACGAGTTGCTGCGCGACACGTTGCCACCCAGCGCCGCGCCTGCAGCGCCACCCAGGCCAGCGCCAACCAGGCCGCCGGTACGGCCGCCCATGGCGTTGCCGGCCGCGGTACCTGCACCGCCGCCCAGTGCGCCACCAATGATGGCGCCGGTGCGTTCGCGACGGTTCGAAGTGATGGCGCCACCGGCACCACCGCCCACGGCGCCACCGATCACGGCGCCGGTGCTACCACCCAGCGCGCCGCCCACCGCGGCGCCAGCGACGCCGCCCAGGCCACCGCCCAGTGCGTTGTTCAGATCTCCCCCTGCGAACACCGGCAGCGCAGCTGCCGAAAGGGCAAGGGCCAGGGTCAGGTTGCGAAGAGGACGAGACATCGTTTTTCCTTTATATGGCGGGTATCTGGTTCGAGAGTGTAGAGAAGGAGTCCCCCCGTTGCTGTAACGAGTTGTGAGGCCCTGTAACCCTCTGCAGAAACGGTATCAAGGCGTTAGCAGTCGATGTGCTGGCGCAACGCCATATGGCATTTGCGTCGCATATGGCCACCAATGGCCACCAATAAAAAAGGCGACCCAGGTGGGTCGCCTTGTCTTGCCTGCGCCAGAGGCGTCATGCGAGTCTGGTCAGCAGCACTTTCCCTGTCCGCCACCGTAGCGTGCCTCCTGACGCTCGCGGAAGAATTCCTCGTACGTCATCGGCTTGCGGTCGGGGTGGGTGCTTTCCATATGGGCCACGTAGGTCTGATAGTCGGGCAGGCCGACCATCAGCCGCAGCGACTGGCCCAGATAACGTCCCATGGTTCCGAGCTGTTCCAGCATGATGGCCTCCAGGTGATCATTGCGACCCTGCCGAAGCCTGGGCCGGCATCGGCTCGAAC
Organism: Cupriavidus sp. SHE; assembly: GCF_000812445.1. Taxonomy (NCBI): domain Bacteria; kingdom Pseudomonadati; phylum Pseudomonadota; class Betaproteobacteria; order Burkholderiales; family Burkholderiaceae; genus Cupriavidus; species Cupriavidus sp. SHE. Next base: position 2,506 of record NZ_JWMB01000081.1, read on the forward strand.
GGCGTTTCGCGGTCCGTGCGCTTCGAGATGGCGCGGGCCGACATCGCGGTCTTGAACCCATAGAACACGATCGACAGCACCACGAACATGAACAGCGCGCACAGGCCGGCATCCAGGTAGTCGTTGAAGACGATGCGCTGCATCTGCTCCATCGTCTTGGCCGGAGCCAGTACCTTGCCTTCGGCGATCGCGGCGCTGAACTTCGATGCGTGGGTCAGGAAGCTGACCTTCGGATCGGCGTCGAACAGCTTCTGCCAGCCGGCGGTCAGCGTGCAGATCAGCAGCCAGCAGGTCGGCAACAGCGTCACCCAGGCGTACTGCCCGCGCTTCATCTTGACCAGCACACAGGTGCTCAGCACCAGCGCCACGGCGGCCAGCATCTGGTTGGAGATACCGAACAGCGGCCACAGCGTGTTGATGCCGCCCAGCGGATCGACCACGCCCTGGTACAGGAAGTAGCCCCAGGCCGCCACGGTCAGCGCGGTGGCGATCAGGTTGGCCGGCAGCGAGTCGGTACGCTGCAGGGACGGCACGAAGCTGCCCAGCAGATCCTGCAGCATGAAGCGGCCGGCACGGGTGCCCGCGTCCACGGCGGTCAGGATGAACAGCGCCTCGAACAGGATCGCGAAGTGGTACCAGAAGGCCATCATGGCCTGGCCACCCACCACCTGATGCAGGATGTGGGCGATGCCGACGGCCAGCGTCGGAGCGCCACCGGCGCGCGAGATGATTGTGTTCTCGCCCACGTCCTTGGCGGTCTGGATCAGCACGTCCGGCGTGATCACGAAGCCCCAGGTGGAGACCACGTGCGCCACGGCTTCCGGCGTGTTGCCGATCACGGCCGCCGGGCTGTTCATCGCGAAGTACACGCCCGGCTCGATCACCGAGGCGGCCACCAGCGCCATGATGGCGACGAACGACTCGGCCAGCATCGCGCCGTAGCCAATGAAGCGCGCGTGCGATTCATTTTCCAGCAGCTTCGGCGTGGTGCCCGACGAGATCAGCGCGTGGAAGCCCGATACGGCGCCGCAGGCGATCGTGATGAAGAGGAACGGGAACAGGTTGCCCGACCACACCGGGCCGCCACCTTGCGCGAACTGCGTGAACGCCGGCATCTTCAGTTCCGGCGCGACGATCAGGATGCCGATGGCCAGCGCGATGATCGTGCCGATCTTCAGGAAGGTCGACAGGTAGTCACGCGGGGCCAGCAGCAGCCACACCGGCAGCACGGCGGCGATAAAGCCGTAGATGATCAGCATCCATGTCAGGGCCTTGCCGTCGTACGTGAACAGCGGCGCCAGCACGGCGCTTTCATGTACGTACTGGCCGCCGATGATGGCGAGCATCAGCAGCACGAAGCCGATTACCGACACTTCGCCGATGCGGCCCGGACGGATGTAGCGCGTGTAGATGCCCATGAACAGCGCGATGGGAATCGTCACCGCCACGGTGAACGTGCCCCACGGCGAGCCGGCCAGTGCCTTCACCACGATCAGCGCCAGCACCGCCAGGATGATGATCATGATCATGAAGCAGCCGAACAGGGCGATCATGCCCGGCACGGTGCCCATTTCGGACTTGACCAGGTCGCCCAGCGAACGGCCGTCGCGGCGCGTGGAGATGAACAGGATCATGAAATCCTGCACCGCACCGGCGAATACCACGCCGGCCAGAATCCACAACATGCCCGGCATATAGCCCATTTGCGCGGCCAGCACGGGGCCCACCAGCGGCCCGGCGCCGGCGATGGCGGCGAAATGGTGGCCGAACAGCACCGCCTTGTTGGTCGGCACGTAGTCCAGGCCATCGTTGTGGCGCCAGGCGGGCGTCATGCGATTGGGGTCGAGCTGCATCACCTTGTCGGCGATGAAGCGGCTGTAGTAGCGGTAGGCGATCAGGTAGATGCAGAGCGCGGCAACCACGATCCACAGGGCACTGACGGCCTCGCCACGCGACAGCGCGACAGTGGCAAAGGCGAAGGCGCCGAGCACGGCGACGGCCAGCCACAACAGGTGTTGTCCGATGCGATTCATTTGAAGGGTCTCCTCAGACCGGCTGAAAAGGCCTGCGGCGACGGGAGGCGGGCAGCGGGGGCGTGCCGGATGGCGGCCGCCGACGATCGCTTGGAAGATTGCCTCCTGGATGTCCGCGGCGCCCGGTCTGTTCTCGTCTGAACCGGATCTTGTCGTGCAGGTGGTCAGTGCGCTCGACAGCGAGATCACCGAGATTCGCCGTGGATCGAGGCACACCAATTGTGTCAGATCGCGCCAAGGGCGGGGCCCCCGGATCAATCCGGCGTGTAGTATTGACACCCGCCCAGGCCGCCACAAGCGCGGAACTACGCAAGGCACCTGCGTAGTAGTGCGTAGATCGACGGTTTCATGCGGTCTTCCCGGCATCGGTGTTTACCCCCGGTTCAGATGAAACTCCGCCAAAAGATACTTTTGCTTGCCGTGGCGCCGCTGGCCGTTGCCATGCTCGGCATCGCGCTGGCCGTCCGTTTCCAGGCCACTGCGCTGGTCCGGCACGAGCGCATGCTGGTGGAGGCCGCCTACCTGCAAAGCAAGGAAACCGAGCTGCGCCACTACGTAGAGCTGGCACAAAGCGCGATCGCGCCGATGGTCAAATCCGGCCGCACGGACGAGGCCACCCGGCAGGCCGCCATGGACGCGCTGGCCCGGCTCGATTACGGCCGGGACGGCTATTTCTTCCTATATGACCTGCAGGGGCGCAACCTGATGCACCCGCGCCAGCCCGAACTTGTGGGCCAGGACCTCTGGCTGATGCGCGACCCCGAAGGAGCGCTGACAATCCAGAAGCTGGTGGCTGCCGCCAAGGCGGGCGGTGGCTCGGTGCGTTATCTGTGGAAAAAGCCGTCCTCGCAGCAGGTGGCGCCCAAGCTGGGCTATGTGGTCGCCGTGCCGGCCTGGAACTGGATGCTCGGCACCGGCATTTATCTTGACGACGTAGAGCAGACGCTGCGCCAGCTCGACGCGCGCGCCGAGACCGACATCCGCGAAACCATGGCCTGGATCGGCGTGATCGCCGCCATCAGTATCCTGCTGGTGGCCGCCAGCGGCCTGGCGCTCAACGTCAGCGAACACCGTGAGGCCGACGCCAAGCTACGGCAGCTTGCCCAGCGTGTGGTGCAGTCGCAGGAAGAGGAACGCGCGCGATTGTCCCGTGAGCTCCATGACGGCATCAGCCAGTTGCTGGTGTCGGTCAAACTGGTGCTCGAAGCTGCAACGAACCGCATCCGCCTGGCCCCGACCGAGGGGGCTTCGGTGGCGCCGATCCTCGGCATGGCGCTGAACCGGCTCGATTCCGTCTTCAACGAAGTGCGCCGCGTGGCGCGCAACCTGCGCCCTGCCTTGCTCGACGATCTTGGCCTGTACGCCGCGCTTCAGCATCTGGCGCGCGAGATGCAGGCCGGCAGCTCGCTGATGATCAACGTGACGCAGACCGGCAAGCCGCGTCTGCTGGCCGACGAGCCGGCGACCGCGCTGTTCCGGATTGCGCAGGAGGCGCTGACCAATGTCGAGCGCCACGCCCATGCCACGCGCGTCGACGTGACACTCGACTTTGCCGACCGTGCCACGCGCCTGACGGTGCGGGACAACGGCACGGGTTTTGACGTGGCCCGCATGCAGGTCGATCCGAGCCGCGGCATCGGCCTGCGCAACCTGCGCGAGCGGGTAGCCGCGCTGGGCGGAAGTTTCGAAATCCTCTCCGCTTCCACCGGCACGCTGCTCACCGCTTCGCTGCCCACCGCTCCGCAGCCCTTTTCCCCCGAGACTTCGCAGTCATGACCGCACCCCACGACGCCGATCCGGCGGTCACCACCTCCTCCGCAGCACGCGTATTGCTGATCGACGATCACGCACTGGTGCGTGACGGCATGCGTATGCACCTGACGCTGCAACCGGGGCTGGAAGTGGTCGGGGAAGCCGACGATGGCGAGGCCGCGCTGGCGTGGCTGGCGGCAGCCGAAACCGGACGCATGCCGGACCTCGTGATCACCGACATCGGCATGCGCGGCATGGGCGGTATTGCCCTGGCGGGCGCCCTGCACGATCGCTACCCGGAACTGGCCGTGCTGATCGTGTCGATGCACGACAACCTGGAATACGTGCGCCAGGCGATCCGCGCGGGCGCGCGCGGCTACGTGCTCAAGGACGCACCAGCCGATGAGTTACTGGCCGCGATCCATGCGGTGCTGGCGGGACGTGTGTTCTACAGCGCCCGTATCGCGCGCGGCATGGCGGAGCAGGCTGTGAGTCCGCTCGACGCGCTGACACCGCGCGAACGCGACATCCTCCACGGCATCGGACGCGGACAGGCCAACAAGGACATCGCGGTTCAACTCGGCGTATCGGTGCGCACGGTTGAAACCCACCGCCTCAACCTGAAACGCAAGCTTGGCATCGAGGGCCGGGCGGAACTGGTGAAGTATGCGGTGCAGCAGCTTGGGCTGGATGTCGAGGGTGGTTGAGGGGCCGTTCACGAGAAAACGATAGCCCAAACAAAAAAACGCCGAACGGCGGCAAGCCGTTCGGCGTTTTTCCTTAACGCGGGAAGACTCAGGCCGACAGGCGCTTGGCCAGTGCGTCCTTGGTTTCCGCCAGCGCTTGCGGCAGGTTGTGCTTGAGCTGCGTGAACAGTTCGTCGTGCAGCGCCAGTTCCTTCTGCCATGCGTCACGGTCGATCGACGTGACCTGGGTGAATTGCTCGGCCGTGAAGGCCAGGCCGTCCCAGTTCAGGTCCGTGTAGCGCGGCGACGTGCCAAACACGTGCTCGGCGCCTTCGCCACGGCCTTCCACGCGGTCGATCATCCACGACAGCACGCGCATGTTCTCGCCAAAGCCCGGCCACACGAAGTTGCCGTCGGCGTCCTTGCGGAACCAGTTCACGCAGTAGATGCGCGGCAGCTTGGCGCCGGCGGCTTCGAGCTTCTTGCCCAACGCCAGCCAGTGGCCGAAGTAGTCGCTCATGTTGTAGCCGCAGAACGGCAGCATCGCGAACGGATCGCGGCGGACCACGCCTTGCTGGCCGGCAGCGGCGGCGGTGGTTTCCGAACCCATCGTGGCGGCCATGTAGACGCCTTCGGTCCAGTTGCGGGCTTCGGTCACCAGCGGCACGGTGGAGCTGCGGCGGCCGCCGAAGATGAATGCATCGATGGCCACGCCAGCCGGGTTGTCCCAGTTGTCGTCGATCGACGGGCATTGCGAGGCCGGCGCCGTGAAGCGGGCGTTCGGGTGGGCAGCCTTGGCGCCGGTCGACTTGGCGATCTCGGGCGTCCAGTCCTTGCCCTGCCAGTCGATCAGGTGCCCCGGGGCTTCCTTAGTCATGCCTTCCCACCACACGTCGCCGTCGTCGGTCAGCGCCACGTTGGTGAAGATGACGTTTTCCTTGAGCGTCGCCATCGCGTTGAAGTTGGTCTTCTCGCTCGTGCCCGGGGCCACGCCGAAGTAGCCGGCTTCCGGGTTGATGGCGTACAGGCGGCCGTCGTTGCCCGGCTTGATCCAGGCGATGTCGTCACCGATCGTCGTGACCTTCCAGCCCTCGAAGCCCTTGGGCGGGATCAGCATGGCGAAGTTGGTCTTGCCGCAGGCCGACGGGAACGCGGCGGCCACGTGGTACTTCTTGCCTTCCGGCGAGGTCACGCCGAGGATCAGCATGTGCTCGGCCAGCCAGCCTTCGTCGCGGCCCATCGTCGAGGCGATCCGCAGTGCGAAGCACTTCTTGCCCAGCAGCGCATTGCCGCCGTAGCCCGAACCGAACGACCAGATTTCGCGCGTCTCGGGGAAGTGCACGATGTACTTGGTCGGGTTGCACGGCCATGCCACGTCCTTCTCGCCGGCGGCCAGGGGCTTGCCCACGGTATGCACGCACGGCACGAACTCGCCGTCGGCACCCAGCACGTCGTACACGGCGCGGCCCATGCGGGTCATGATGCGCATGTTCACGGCGACGTACGGCGAATCGGACAGCTCGACGCCGATGTGGGCGATCGGCGAACCCAGCGGGCCCATCGAGAACGGCACCACGTACAGGGTGCGGCCACGCATGCAGCCGTCGAACAGGCCGTTCAGCGTCTGGCGCATTTCGGCCGGTGCGGTCCAGTTGTTGGTCGGGCCGGCGTCTTCCTGCTTCTGCGAGCAGATGAAAGTGCGGTCTTCGACACGCGCCACATCGGAGGGATCCGACAGGGCCAGGAACGAGTTCTTGCGCTTGGCCGGGTTCAGGCGGCGCATCGTGCCGGCGGCGACCATCTGCTCGCACAGGCGGTCATATTCTTCCTGCGAGCCATCGCACCAGTAGACCTGGTCGGGCTTGGTCAATGCGGCGATGTCGGCAACCCAGGCGACCAGTTTCTGGTTCTTGACCCAAGCCGGCACGTTCAGTGCCGGAGTGCCTTGCATTGTGGGGTGGTTCATACTGCGACTCCAAAGCGAAAAAGAAATCGTGCAATGTCCGAGCGGCGGTTCGCGGATGAGCGGGCCGGGAAAGTCGGGGCCGGGCCGGCTGCCTGCCTTGTTCGGCATGGCGCACTTGCCTTCTGACCGTGACATCCCGTTACAACTCGGCGGCGACCAAATTCTTTCAAATGGTCGCGAGGGGCCCTGTTGCTGCGATACAGTTGCGCTTCGCCTGCTTTTGGCGGGCGACAGGGGCCGGGCGGGCATTGTCCGGCGACGAACGGGGTGTGGGAGCGTAGCTCAACCGCACTGTGCGCGTCGCGGGAGCGGGCAAGGATACCATTGCACGGATCACCTGTTTTTTGCTGCGCAACATTGTTACCCCAGCCGAGATGCCTTTTCGCCACCGCCGCAGGTCGTCGCGGACACGGTTGGGGACGATGATGTCTGCTTTCAATGTTGTGTCAGGAAATCCAACAATACTGTCGGTTGCGCACTGATTCTGTGGCCGTGCGCACCGAGCCCGAGGTCAAAGAGTCACCAATGAAGATTGCAGTTCTCGACGATTACCAGGACGCCGTGCGCAAGCTGCCCTGCTTTGCGCTGCTCGAAGGCCATGACGTCAAGGTCTTCAACAACACCGTGAAGGGCGTGGGCCAATTGGCAGCGCGCCTCTCGGATGTCGAGGCATTGGTGCTGATTCGCGAGCGCACCCGTGTGACGCGTCAGCTACTCGAGAAGCTGCCCAAGCTCAGGATCATCAGCCAGACCGGCCGGGCGGGGAACCATGTCGACATCGAGGCCTGTACCGAGCGCGGCGTCGTCGTGCTGGAAGGCGTCGGTTCTCCCGTGGCGCCCGCCGAGCTGACCTGGGCGCTGATCATGGCGGCCCAGCGCCGCATTCCCCAGTACGTTGCCAGCCTCAAGCACGGCGCCTGGCAGCAGTCGGGCCTGAAATCGACCACGATGCCGCCGAACTTCGGCGTGGGGCAGGTCCTGCGCGGACAGACGCTCGGCATCTGGGGCTATGGCAAGATCGGCCGCCTGCTGGCGGGCTACGGCCGCGCCTTTGGCATGAACGTGCTGGTCTGGGGCCGCGAGGCTTCGCAGCAGGGCGCCCGGGAGGCTGGCCTTAACGTGGCGGAATCGGTCGAACAGCTGTTTGCCGAATCCGACGTGCTGTCGCTGCACCTGCGCCTGAACGACGAGACGCGCGGCATCGTCAAGCTGGCCGATCTGCAGCGCATGAAGCCCACATCGTTGTTTGTGAACACCAGCCGCGCCGAGCTGATCGAGGAAAACGCGCTGGTCGCCGCGCTGAATCGCGGACGTCCGGGCATGGCGGCCATCGACGTGTTCGAGTCCGAGCCGATCCTGCAGGGTCATGCCCTGCTGCGCATGGAGAACTGCATCTGCACGCCGCACCTGGGCTATGTGGAGCGCGAAAGCTACGAACTCTACTTCCGCGCGGCGTTCCAGAACATCCTTGATGTGCTGGCTGGCAAGCACGACAGCATCGCCAATCCCAAGGCACTCACCCCCACGCTTGCACGCTGACTCGAGCGCTGGCTTCAGTCAAGTCACATTCTGACGTCGTGAAATGATGTTTGGAGCGCAGGGCGCGCGTGACTATTATTCCTCTTGGTCGCCTGCTTTCGGCGGGCGGTCCTGACATTGCCAGAGCAGGCAATGCTGAACCGTAAATTTCAGGAGGAGAGGGAAAAATGACTGTCCGTACACCTGTAGTTGGTTTGGCCGTAGCCGTAACACTGGCGCTCGCTGCTTTCGGGGCGAACGCTCAGCAGACACAGCAGCCCGCAGCGCAACCGGCGACGGGGTCCGCCGAGGTTCCTCCGATGCCGCCAACCTCCCAGGCCAAGGCCATGATTTCCGAGAAGTTCAAGGCCGCGGACACCAACCATGACGGCAAGCTGACCCGCGACGAGGCCAAGGCCGGCATGCCGGAGGTCTACAAGCGCTTCTCTCAAATCGATGTGAAGAAGAAGGGCTACGTCACCGAGCGTCAGATCGGTGCCTACTGGCATTCGAAGACCGCCGAGCAGATGCAGAAGGAAAATCCCATCTGGAACTGAGCGTTCGAGCGCTTCCCGGACCCGCGCCATGAGGCATGGCGCGACGTCCGGGCGGGACGCCTGACCGGCAGACGCCCCGCCCCGCCAGACGCCTGGAACGTGCGTCTGTTTCCCCACATTCCCTTGCTCAAACGAGCGCCCAAGTCGGTACACTCGGTGCAAAGCCGACGCGCGGCAGCATGACGCGCGCGCAGCCCCGCACACGCAAGGAGAGCGTACCGTGGCCGAAACCGATCCGCGTCCGAACCCCGCCGGCGCCGGTGGCATGAGCATTGGCCGTGTGCTGGCCGTCAATGTCGGCACCGCCCTGCCGCTCGTGGTGGCAGGCGCAGGCACGGAGGCGGTGGTGATGTCGGCCATCCGCAAACACCCGCTCAGTACATTGCATCATCCGATTGCCGTGGGCGTGCACCGCCTGGGGCTGGCCGGCGACGAGCAGGTGGACCGCAGCGTCCACGGCGGACCCGAGCGGGCCGTCTATGCCTATCCGATCGAGCACTACACCTGGTGGAACACGCGCCGGCGCGATGCCGGGGTCGAGGAATCCGAGCGTCCGCTGGCTTTCGGCGCGATGGGCGAGAACCTGACGACCCAGGGCTTGCTGGAGTCCGCGTTGTGGGTGGACGACCGCCTGCTTATTGGCGACGTCGAACTTGTGGTGAATGCGCCACGGCGGCCCTGCTACAAGTTCAATGCGGCGATGGGGTACGCCCACGCCGCGCGCGACATGCTGGAAAGCAGTTTTTCCGGCGTGTACCTGGGTGTCATCCAGCCTGGCGTGCTGCGCGCCGGCGATGCCGTGATCCTGATTCCCGGCCCGCGTGATGTGCCGCTGAATACCCTGCTGCACCGGAACGGTCGGCAAATCTCTCGCTAGATTGTTGCCAATCCCGCGTTAGTCCGGGGTGGCCGCCACTGGCTTTTCTGCTAATGTTTTAGAACTCATACAAGCGGTTCGGCCATCCCTTCCCTGTCGGCCAGACATCCATCCCCAGCGGAGCTGTAATGGGTTGTAATACAACGCACTAGCCGGAAGCGGCCAAGGCGCGGTACTAGTAGCGGTTTGCGCGGATAAAGCCGGCCCCAATGAAGCCGGCGCCAAGGGGGAGTCGCGCGCCGTGCAGTATTTGAGGGTCCTCATAATGAAAACAGATGGAATCGACCAGCCGAAGGGCTTTGTCGATGGCAACTGGAGCGCGGCCGCCGGTACGGGGCGCGGCCGCACTTCGCGCTGGCCGGCCGTCGTGGCCGTGCTTGTGATTGTTGTCGCCGGCTGGTTTGGCTGGAAGCACTGGTTTGCGCCGAAGCCGGCCACCAAGGGCCCGGCCGTGACCACGGTTGCCACGGCTATCGTCCAGCAGGGCGATGTGCCGCTGGAAGTGAACGCCAACGGCAATGTGGTGGCGATGCAGACCGTGGAGGTGCGCCCGCAGGTGTCGAGCACCGTTCGTGCGGTCCATATCAAGGAAGGCCAGAGCGTCAAGCCGGGCGACCTGCTGTTCTCGCTCGATACCCGCATGGACGAGGCCAATCTGGACAAGGCGCGCGCCCAGCTCATGCGCGACCAGGCCGATCTGTCCGACGCACGCCGCACGCTGACACGTAGCCAGGAGTTGCTGCAGCGCAACTTCATCTCGCGCAGTGCCGTGGATACGGCACAGGCCAAGGTCGACGGTTTCGAAGCGACGATTCGCGCCGACCAGGCGGCCATCGAAGCGAGCCGCGTGGCCATCAGCTACGGCACGATTCGCGCGACGATCGGCGGCCGGACCGGCGTCATCAACGTCTTCCCGGGCTCGCTGGTCACGCCGACGACTGCGACGCCGATGGTCATCGTGGCGCAGATCGCACCGATCACGGTCATGTTCACGCTGCCCGAACGGCAGCTAGCCGCCCTGCGCGAGGCACTGCGCAGCGGACCGGTATCGGTGACGGCGCTGCCTAACGACGGCAGCAAGCAGCCCGTGACCGGCAAGATCACATTCGTCGACAACACCGTCGATCCGCAGTACGGCAGCATCCGCGTCAAGGCGATGTTTGGCAACGAGGAGCACCGCCTCTGGCCGGGCACCTACGCCAACGTCAACGCCACGGTGCAGGTGCTGAAGGATGCGCTGTCCGTGCCGCCGCAGGCCATCGTGGCCGGCCCCGAGGGCCGTTTCGTCTACACCGTGCAGGCCGACAACAAGGTGGCGCGCGTGCCGGTGCAGGTCATCGCCACCACGGCCGCTGCCGCCGTGATCGAAGGCGTGCAACCCGGCGCGCGCGTGGTGACCGAGGGCGCGCAGAATCTGCGCCCGGGAAGTCTGGTGCGGGAAGCCGCCGCTCGCGGCGCTTCGGCCCCGGCCGCCGCCACCAAGCATTGATGCCATGACGCTCTCCGAGCTTTGTATCCGCCGGCCCGTCATGACGGTGCTGCTGTGCCTGGCCGTCATCGTGACCGGTATCGTGCTGTATCCGACGATTCCGATTGCGGCGCTGCCCAGCTTCAATTCGCCCGTGATCCAGGTCACGGCCACGCTGCCGGGGGCGAGCCCGGAGACGATGGCGGCATCCGTCGCCACGCAGCTTGAGAAGCAGTTCGCCACGATTCCGGGCGTCTCGGTCATCAGCTCGTCGAACACGCTCGGCAATTCGAGCATCACGATCGAGTTCAACAACGATCGTGATATCGATGCCGCCGCCGTGGACGTGCAGGCCGCGCTGTTCCGCGCGCAGCGGTCGCTGCCGATCGAGATGACGCTGCCGCCGTCGTATCGCAAGGTGAACCCGGCCGATGCGCCGGTGATCCTGCTGGCGATCAATTCGCCGTCGATGAGCCTCGGGGAGCTGAACGCGTTTGGCGATAACCTGATCTCGCCGACGCTGGCCACCCTGCCCGGCGTCGCGCAGGTGCAGATTTTTGGCCAGAAGCGCTTCTCGGTGCGCGTGCGCGCCCACCCCGACGCGCTGGCCGCGCGTGGCCTGACGCTTGATGAGCTAGCCACCGCGCTCAATCGCGCCAATGCGAACACGCCGGTCGGCACGCTCGACGGCGCGCGCCAGACGCTGACGATCCAGGCCAACCGCCAGATGACCAGCGCGGACGCGTTCCGCAACATCATTGTGGCCAGCCAGCCGAGCGGCGCCGTGGTGCGGCTGTCGGACGTGGCGGAAGTGGAAGACAGCGTCGAGACGATCAAGACCGGCAGCTGGCTCAACAACGAACGCTCGATTGTGCTGGCTGTGCAGCGCCAGCCAGATGCCAACACGGTGGCCGTGGTCGATGCGATCCGGAGCGCCCTGCCGCGCCTGCTGGCGCAGATGCCGGGCTCCGTCAACGTGAACGTGGTGAACGACCGGTCGATGTCGATCCGGGAATCGATCCACGATGTGCAGTTCACGCTGGCGCTGACCGTCGCGCTGGTGGTGATGGTGATCTTCCTGTTCCTGCGCCGCGCCGCCGCGACGCTGATTCCCACGGTATCGCTACCGATCTCGCTGATCGGCACCGTGGCGCTGATGAAGGCGTTTGGCTACAGCCTGGATAACGTGTCGCTGCTGGCCATCACGCTGGCCGTGGGCCTGGTGGTGGACGACGCGATCGTGATGCTCGAGAACATCGTGCGTCATATCGAGGAAGGCGTGCCGCCGCTCAAGGCAGCGCTGGTGGGCTCGCGCGAAATGGGCTTCACCATCCTGTCGATTTCGATCTCGCTGGTGGCCGTGTTCATCCCGATCTTCTTCATGCCGGGCGTGATCGGCCTGCTGTTCCACGAATTCGCCGCGGTGGTGTCGCTGTCGATTCTCGTGTCGGCGCTGGTGTCGCTGACGCTGATCCCGATGCTGTGCGCGCGTTTCCTGTCGGCTGAGAACGTGCCGGTGGATGAATCGCAGCACATGTATGGGGAAGCGGCGGGCGATCACGCCGCGGGCGCGCCTGTGCATCGCGTGGAGCAGAAGCAAACGATCGGGATGCGTTCCACGCAGTGGTTCGAGGACCTGTTCGAATGGACGCTCCGCAAGTACGCGAGCGGACTGGACTGGTGCCTGGCGCACCGCCGCGTGGTGCTCGCCGCAGCCGGCCTGACGTTCGTGCTGACCGCTGTGCTGTTCGTGAAGATCCCGAAGGGCTTCTTCCCCGAGGAGGACATCGGCCAGATCCAGGTCAACGCGGAAGGCCCGCAGGACATCTCGTTTGACGCGATGTCCGATCGCCTGCGCGATGCCGCCGAACGTATCCGCGCAAATCCGGCCGTGAAGAGCGTGGTGGCGTCGATCGGCGGTGGCCCGTCGCCCGCCATCAACACGGGCCGGATGTTCGTCGAACTGAAGCCGCTCGGCGAGCGCCCGAAGATGCCGCAGGTGGTGGAGTCGCTGCGCAAGGATGTTGCCGGGGTGCCCGGGCTGGCGGTCTACTTCTCGCCGGTGCAGAACCTGCGCCTCGGCGGGCGTCAGAGCAAGAGCCGCTACCAGTACACGCTGCAGAGCGTGAAGCCGGGGCAGTTGCAGGAGTTCAGCGACAAGCTCATGGCCAAGATGCGCACCGAGCCGATCTTCCGTGACGTGACCAGCGATTCGCAGCAGTCGGGTCTCGAGGCGCAACTGACGATCGACCGCGACAAGGCCAATGCGCTCGGCGTGCAGATGCAGGATGTGCGCACGGCGCTGTACACCGCGTTTGGCGAGCGTCAGGTGTCGACGATCTACACGCCGATCGACAACTACTACGTGATCCTGACCGCGGCCGATATCGATCGCGCGGATGAGACGGCGTTCTCCAAGCTTTACGTGCGCAGCCGGACGGGCCAGATGGTGCCGGTGTCGGCGTTCGCCACGACCGAGCGCCGCGTGGGACCGATCGCGGTGAACCACCAGGGCCAGTTGCCATCGGTCACGGTGTCGTTCAACCTCGCGCCGGGCGCCGCGCTTGGCGATGCGTCGAAGCTGATCGACCGCTATCGCGAGGAGATCGCGATGCCGACATCGATATTCACGAGCTGGGGTGGCGATGCGGCGGTGTTCCAGTCGTCGCAGGCCACGCAGGTGGTGCTGCTGGTGGCCGCGATCGCGGTGATCTACACGCTGCTGGGTGTGCTCTACGAGAGCTACATCCACCCGCTGACGATTCTGGCCGGCCTGCCCTCCGCGGCTGTCGGCGCGTTGTTGACGCTGTTCCTGTTCAACGTGGAGCTGTCGCTGATCGCGACAATCGGCGTGCTGATGCTGATCGGCATCGTCAAGAAGAACGCGATCATGATGATCGACTTCGCGCTGGCCGCGCAGCGCGAACAGGGCATGGCGCCCGCGAAGGCGATCCGGCAGGCGTGCCTGCTGCGCTTCCGCCCGATCATGATGACCACATTCGCGGCCGTGATGGGCGCCCTGCCGCTGGCATTGGGCCTGGGCGCGGGCGCGGAACTGCGCCAGCCGCTCGGTTTGGCCGTGGTGGGTGGTTTGCTGTTCTCGCAGGTGATCACACTGTTCATCACGCCGGTGATCTACCTCGCGCTCGATCGCTACTCTGGCACCGGCCCGTTGCAGATCGATTCGGAAGGCAATCCGCTGGACGAGCAGCAGCCGGCAACGGTGGCGCACTGATCGCCAATCTCGCCGCGAGCTGTGCAATAGCCGTGCTGTAGTTGTGCCGCAGTGTGTTTGCTCTTACGCGCCGGTTCCCAGATCGTAACGGGACCGGCGCACCTTCCCCGATTCAGCCGCAATTCGCGCGCGTTCCCTTCCCCCAGCCTCAACATGCCGACAGTCCTCGCCACCGAGGCTTGTCATGCCTTTTGTAAACGCGAATAATCTTCACCTGTATGGGTGTGGCCAAGAATCAAAAACATAAGGCCCGCCCGCTCACGCCAGCCAGTCATCGCCTCCCGACGCGTGACGTACTTCAAGCCGGGTGGCTATGGTGTGGTCGATCTGCAGGCCTGGTGGAGGCTTGGCAAGCGCGCCACATTTGCGCTGGCTGTGAACAACCTCTTCGACAAGACCTACTGGCTCTGGGGCGACGTGCGCCAGACGGGCGTTTCCGCCTTGGAACCGGGACTCGCTTTCTACACGCAACCAGGCAGAACCTTCGCGGCGAGTGTGAAGTTGTCATTCTGACGCGGCGGAGGGGTCCCCACAATCGACGATAAGAACGCCGCTGCGCGTCGCGCGTCTCCCGGGCTAGCGGCCACCTTGCTGCACATGCTGTGGACAATCGGCTCGTGTCGCGTCAAGCTCCCATTCCAATGGCCTGGCGCAAGTGTCGGGCAACCGGAGAACCCTCAGCGATGAACCGTTTCGTAGCCAGTATCGCAATGGCAGCCCTGACCGCCGGATGCGCGTCGACAGGCCCTTCGCCAGATGCCTTGAGCCAGCGCTTCCCGAACAAGACCTACGTATTGCTCGGAGAGGTGCACGACAACGCGGCGGGCCAACGGCAGCGGCTGCAGGCGCTGACGCAGGCCGTGGAGGCGGGCTGGCGGCCCGCGATCGCGATGGAGCAATTCGACCGCGAACGGCAGGGCGATATCGATCGTGCGCGTCGCGAGCGTCCGCGCGATGCGGACTATGTCATCGCGCAGGCGACGGGCCCAAAGAGTGGCTGGGACTGGGCGCTCTACCAACCGGTGGTATCACTTGCATTGCAATACGACCTGCCGTTGCTTGCCGCGAACCTGTCGCGTGCCGATGCCGCGAAGATCGTGCGCGGCGGGCTGGGGCAAGTTTTCGCGCCCCAACAGCAGGCCGAGTTGAAACTGGACAAGCCCTTGCCTGCCGACCTCGTCGCCTTGCAGACGGCGACGCTCGATGCCGGGCACTGCGGCAATTTCCCGAAGGCGATGCTGCCGGGGATGCTCGACGCGCAGGCTGCCCGCGATGCCGTGATGGCGCAGATCATGAAGGCGCATGGCGACCGGGGCGTGGTGCTGATCGCGGGGAACGGCCACGTGCGGCGCGACATCGGTGTGCCCCGCTGGCTCGATCGCGCCAATCAAGATGACGCGCGCGTGCTCAGCGTCGGCTATGTGGAGTCCGAGGCCAACGACAAGGCATTCGATGCGCTCGTGCGTGTCCCTGCCGTGGATCGTCCTGACCCGTGTGCCGATGCGGTGATGAAGAAGTAGCAATGCGTCGGCGCGCGCGGCCCATCAGGCTGTCGGCTTTACCAGCGGCAAGCTGAGTTCCGCGCGCACGCCACGCCCTTGGGCGCCTTCGCGCAAGACCACAGTGCCGCCGCAGCGCATCGCCATCTCGCGCGAGATGGCAAGTCCGAGGCCTGACCCCGTTTCCGTGTGGCCGACCCGGCGATAGAAGCGCGCGAACACCTTCTCGCGTTCGGCCTCGGGAATACCGGGGCCGTCATCCTCGACGACGAGCATGGCGCTGTCGTCGACCTGTGCGGCGGAGAGCGTGATGCGGCTGCGGCGTCCCGAGTACTGGATGGCGTTGTGGACAAGATTGGCGAATGCCTCGCGCAACAGCGCGGGATCGGCCTGCACTGGCAGTTCCAGTCCGGCCGGTCGTTCCCAGCCAAAATCCTGCTGGCGTCCGCGAGCGAGTGGCAGGTAGTCCAGCGCCACCTGCTCTGCCACGCCGATCGCGTCGATGATCTCCACTTCCGTGGCCGGGGCGGTGCCGTCCGGCGCGTGCTGTCTGACGCGCGCCAGTGCCAGCAGCTGGTTGGTCATCCGCGCGGCCTGCTCCAGTTGCTTGACGATGCCGCCAACGGCTTCGGCGGCGCCTGAATGCGCCGCGCCTTCGCCGCCGAACGTGTCGAGCTGCCGCTGCGCGAACTCGGCCTGTGTCTTCAGGATGGCCAGTGGCGTGCGGAGTTGATGGGCGGCATCGGCGATGAACTGGGCCTGGGCTTGCGCCATCGCGTCGGAGCGCGACACGTGCAGGTTCACGGCGTCGACCAGCGGGCGCACCTCGACCGGCACATGGTCGAACTCGAGCGGGGTCAGATCCTCGGGCGAGCGCGCGCGCACATCGTCGCGTACCTGTTGCAGCGGGCGGAGCACGTAGGTAATGCCGCCGACCAGGATCAGCGCCGAGACGATGATCAGCGCGATGTCGCGCAGCAGCGCGCTGCGCCAGACGTTGCCGATCAGCGCCGCGCGCGGCTCGGCGGTCTCCGCCACCTGGATGATCACGCGCATGTGCGCGTCCGGGCGGTAGACCGGGCGGGCCATCGCCGCGATGCGGACCCGGTCGCCGCGATAGGTGGCGTCGTAGAAGCGCGGCTGGCCGTTCCGCAGCGCTCCCGTCGGCAGCGGCAGATCGTCATAACCGGTGACAGTCTCGATCTGGCCGGCCCGCTCCATCGACACGCGGTAGAACACGTGTGTCTGCGCCGCGGTTTCGAACATCTCCATGGCTGCGTCGGGCAGCGATAGCTGGATGCTTTCGCCGGCCATCCCGATGGCGTTGTCGATGGTCAGCACGGAGCCGTACAGCGAGCGGTCGTATGCCGTGTTGGCGGCATCGCGCAGGGTGCCGTAGGTGAACCACGTATCGACCGCCATCATGAGCGCCAGCGCCGGCACCAGCAGGATCAGCAACTGGCGCCGCAGGCTGCCGCGCAACCACGACCGCACAGGCAGGCGCGCGCGCTGGCGCAGGCGGCGAGGCCACATCAGGTGGCGGCCTCCGGTTCGAGCAGGTAGCCGAAGCCGCGTAGCGTGACGATGGTCACGCCGTGGCCGGACAGTTTCTTGCGCAGGCGATAGACCAACACCTCGATGGCGTCGGGGCTCACGTCCGCGTCGAGCGAGAACACCTTGTCGAGCAATTGGGCTTTCGTCAGCGGTTGGCCGCTTCGGGCCAGCAGCGCGCCGAGCAGCGTCGATTCGCGCGGGGTCAGGGACAGCGGCGCGCCAGCGAGTGTGAAGCTGCGCGCTTCGCCGTCGAATACCAGCGTGCCGCATTGCAGGCGCGGATGCGCCCGGCCACGGCTGCGCCGGATCAGCGCCAGGATACGGGCTTCGAGTTCCGCGATGGCGAATGGTTTGGGCAGGTAGTCGTCGGCCCCGAGATTGAGACCGCGCACGCGTTCATCCAGGGTGTCCTGTGCGGTGAGGATCAGCACGGGCGTGCGGTCGTCACGGCCGCGCATGGCCTTCAGCACGGCCAGGCCGTCCTTGCCGGGAAGGCGCAGGTCCAGCACGACCGCATCGTATTCCTCGGCCATGAGGCGGGCCTCGGCCTTCAGGCCGTCGGTGACATGCTCGATCACGAAGCCGCCCTGCTCAAGTGCGCGTGTGACCCAGCGGGCCAGTTCCACTTCATCTTCCACCAGCAGGATGCGCATGGGACCCTCCTCTGCCCGCTCTTGATCTGTCTCCGGGGCTGCCCCCGAGGGCGCCTATGATACCGCCTTGGCGGCGGGTGTCGGGGGCGCCGCTCGCGCCCTATAATGGCGGCGCTCCTTCCCGTGTACAACACGCGCGTCTACTGTGCCAGAAACCAAGTCGCCTCCAGTTCATGCTACTCGCCGTCACCTGCTGATGGCGGGCGCCGTCATGGCCGCGGGTGTGCCGTCGTTTCCGGCCCGGGCGCAGCCCATGGCGAAGGTGCCGGCGGGGTATCCGAGCGACTATATCGAGGTGATCGCGCGCGCGCAGCGCGAGGGATCGGTCACGGTCTATGGTTCGACCGACCTGGAGATCGCGCAGCCGCTGATCGACGCATTCGAAACCCGCTATCCGGGTATTCGGGTGCGCTATCAGGACCTGAACACGATCGAGCTGAACAACCGCTTCCTGGCGGAGAGCGCCAGCCTCGGCACGAACCGGCCGGCAAGGGATGCCGATGTGGCCGACGTGCTCTGGAGCACGGCGATGGACCTGCAGATCAAGCTCGTCAACGACGGCTACGCGCAGCGCTACGAGTCGCCGGAACGCGATGGCCTGCCGGGCTGGGCGGTCTGGCGCGACGAGGCGTTCGGCACCACGTTCGAGCCTGCGGTGATCGTCTACAACCGGAAGCACTTCGCGGGCACCCATATTCCGAGTAGCCGCAGCGGCCTGGCGCGCTTGCTGCAGGACCGCGCGCCGCAATGGCGGGGCAAGATCGTGACGTACGACGTGGAGCGTTCCGGCGTTGGCTATCTGCTCGCCCAGCAGGATGCGCGCATGGGCAGCGAGTTCTGGTATCTGGCTCAGGCGTTGGGCCGCGCGCGCGTGCAGTTGTCTGCATCGACGGCGGACATGATCGAGCGCATCGCCAGTGGCGAGCTGGTGCTGGGCTATAACCTGCTGGGTTCCTATGCGTTGTCGCTGATGGAGCGCGGGGCCGGGATTGCCGTCATCGCGCCGCGCGACTACACCCTGGTGATGTCGCGCGTGGCGTTCATCGCGCGGCAGGCGCCGAGGCCACACGCGGCGCGGTTGTGGCTCGATTTCCTGCTGTCGCGCGATGGGCAGGTCCTGCTGAGTCAGACCGCGTCCCAGCTCTACACGATTCGCACCGACACCGACAGCACGCATACTGCCAACGCACTGGCAGAACGGCTGGGCTACGCGCTAAGGCCGATCAGTGTCGGGCCCGGTCTGCTGGCCGCGCAGGATGCCCTGCGCAAGAAGGCGTTCATCGCGCGTTGGCGCGAAGCCATGCGCGGTTGACGGCGCATAGCCAACTCATAGCCCGCTCAGCAATCCGTTCGGGAATCAGTTCGACGCCAGGGCCTGCTGGGGCTGCCGTTCGCACAGCGCCGCCATTTCCGCATCGAGCGGCGCCATGGGGCGTGGCACGTAGCCCACGCGCAGAGCCGGCGAGAGGCGCAATGTGTCGATGAATGCGTCCGCCAGGCGTTCGGCCTCGCGGGCCAATTCGAAATCCTCGGGGGAGAACAGCCAGTGCGCCAGCACGCCACCGATCGCGGCGTGGAAGGCATTGACGGCCAGTGGCAGGTCGAGGTCGGCGGGCAACTGGCCGCGCTCCATCGCCAGCCGCAGATGCTCGCGCATCTTCACCGTGCCTTCCTGGTGCGACTGGCGCTGGCGCACGAAGATGGCGCCGTTGTCCTCGACCATCTCGCACTTGTGGAAGATGATTTCGAACACGCGGCGCCATTGGGGATTGTTGACGGTCTGGCGGAACACGAATGCGCAGATGTCGCGGATGCTGCCGAGCGGGTCTTCCTGCGAGGCAATGCGCTCGGGCGAGCAGAGCGCCTCGACAGGCAGGTTGACGCGATCGCACATCGCGGCGAACACGTCGCTCTTGTTCTTGAAATGCCAATAGATCGCGCCGCGCGTGACGCCTGCCGCCTCGGCAATGTCCGCCAGCGAAGGACGTGCCACGCCACGGGCGTGGAACACGGCCTCTGCCGCATCCAGAATGCGGTTGCGCGTCTCTAGCGCTTCTTCCTTGGTACGTCTGACCATTTCCCTCTTTACCCGGACGGCGGTGGTCGCCAGGTCTCCATAGGCGCTGCCGGTGGATGGCAAGGCGCTTCTCTCTCCAAATTGCGCAACGGCACTAGGCGGGGCGCATCGTACCGTGAATGGAACAATCGTGCTCGATTTGCAGGAGCATTCCACTACACGCAACCATCGCCATGTGTTGTAAACGCCCCAAAATTTATCCGGGTACTTACATACATGCGCGAATGTATCTATAATACGCCCCTGCCCGAGTTTCAGCCAACCTGATTTGTGTGATGGCGCGCGCGCAAAGCGACGCAGCCATGAGCCGAAGCCGGGAAATCCTGCCTGTAGAAAGAAAAGCGTTTCCATCCACCGACTTGCGAGCGGTGGCTGGCAACGAGCAAAAACCTGTTTGGCCGCCATGCCCCGCCCCCGGAGTGTGTTGCCCTTTGCGACTGTTCGCGTCGCGGGCATTGCGGCAGATCTCAAATTGCCATCATGGGGTTATCGATGAGGAAGTCCCAACAAATCCGTAGTGTTGCCGCCGCTGTGGCGGTACTGGCGTTGTCCGCCTGCGGCCAGAAAGCCCCGCAGGGCGGCGCGATGCCGCCTCCGGAAGTGGGTGTCGTGACCGTCACGCCGTCCGCAGTTGCCGTCGTCAATGAATTGCCGGGTCGTCTCGAGGGTGTTCGCACCGCCGAGGTGCGTGCCCGCGTGGAAGGTATCGTCCTGTCGCGCAACTACACCGAAGGCGGTGAAGTGAAGGCCGGTCAGGTGCTGTTCCGCATCGATCCCGCCCCGTATCAGGCGCAACTGGCTTCGGCCAAGGCCCAGCTCGAGCGTGCCGAGGCCAATGCCGTGTCCGCGCGCCAGAAGGCTGAGCGCTACAAGCCGCTGGTGGCCGCCAACGCCGTCAGCAAGCAGGAATATGACGAGGCGGTTGCCGCCGCCGGTCAGGCCAATGCCGATATCGCCGCCGCCAAGGCGGCCGTGACGACCGCGCAGATCAATCTGGGCTACACCACCGTTACCGCGCCGATCTCCGGCCGCGTTGGCCGTGCGCTGGTCACGGAAGGCGCGCTGGTCGGCAAGGGCGAAGCCACCAAGCTGACCACCGTCGAACAAGTCGAGCCGATCTGGGTGACCTTCACGCAACCGGCGTCGGAAGTGGCGCGCTTGCGTCGCGCCATCGAGGCCGGCCAGGTCAAGGGTGTGAACGGCGGCGCGCGCGTGCACCTGTACCCGGAAGCCGGTGACAAGGAATACGGCATGACCGGCAAGCTGCTGTTCTCGGACATGACCGTGGACCCGACCACGGGTTCGATCACGCTGCGAGCCGAGTTCCCGAACCCGAAGCGTGAACTGCTGTCGGGCACCTTCGTGCGCGTCAAGATCGAACAGGGTGTGGACGAAAAGGCGCTGACCGTGCCGCAGCGCGCGCTGATCCGTAGCGCACAGGGCGCGAGCGTGCTGGTGGTGGGCGATGACGGCAAGGTAGCCGCGGTGCCGGTCAAGGCGCCGCAGGCGATCGGCGATCGCTGGGTGGTGACCGAAGGCCTCAAGGGTGGCGAAAAGGTCATCGTCGAGGGCCTGCAAAAGGTTCGCCCGGGCGCGCCTGCCAAGGCCGTGCCGTTCCAGAACCCGCAGACCGCGGCTGCGCCGGCATCGGGCGCGGGCGCGCAGGGTGCTGAAGGCGGCAAGTCCGAAGCCAGCAACGAAGCCAAGCCCGCCGAGCAGAAGCCGGCCAAGCAAGGCTGACCACGCACACTTAGGGAGCCAGTTTCATGGCGAAGTTTTTCATCGACCGGCCGGTGTTCGCGTGGGTGCTCGCGCTGATCATCGTGCTGGGCGGGGCACTCGCGATCCTGCAATTGCCGATCGCGCAGTACCCCAATATCGCGCCCCCGATCATCACGGTCAGCACGACCTACCCTGGTGCATCGGCCAAGACCATTGAAGACACGGTGGTGACGCCGATCGAGCAGGAGCTCAACGGCGCGCCGAACCTGCTCTATTACGAGTCGCAGAGTGAGTCGTCCGGCCTGGCCACGATCAATATCTCGTTCGCGCCGGGCTCGAGTTCCGACCTGAACTCCGTGGAAGTGCAGAACCGCCTGAAGCGCGTGGAAGCGCGTCTGCCGGCGGAAGTGCGCCAACAGGGTGTGAAGGTCGACAAGGCCGGCAACAACTACATGATGTTCATCACGGTCTCGTCCAAATCCGGTAACTCGGATGCGATCGAGCTCGGTAACTTCGTGTCCGCGCAGGTCGTCGACTCGATCCGTCGCGTGCCCGGCGTGGGTGCGGCCGACCTGTTCGGTACCGAATACGCGATGCGGGTCTGGCTGGATCCGGCCAAGCTGACCGGCTACAACCTCACGCCGCTCGACGTGAAGGCCGCAGTGGCCGAGCAGAACATCCAGGTTGCCGTGGGCGAACTGGGCGGGACCCCGTCGCCGTCTGGCACGGAGCTTAACGCCACGGTGAGTACCGAAAGCCGCCTGAACACGCCCGAGGAATTCGCCAACATCCTGTTGCGCGTGAATCCGGACGGTTCGTCGGTGCGCATCAAGGACGTCGGCCGCGTGGAACTGGGCGGCGCCGACTACTCGACGCTCGCCCGCATCAACGGCAAGCCGGCCTCGGCCATCGCCATCAAGCTGGCCCCGACCGGCAACGCGCTGGCCACCGCCACCGCGGTGCGCGCCAAGATGGAAGAGCTTTCGCGCTTCTTCCCGCCGGACTACGAGTTCAGCGTGCCTTACGACACCTCGGCCTTCGTGAAGATCTCGATCGAGGAAGTGGTCAAGACGCTGCTGGAAGCCGTGGTGCTGGTGTTCCTGGTGATGTACCTGTTCCTGCAGAACTTCCGCGCGACGCTGATCCCGACGCTGGTGGTGCCGGTGGCGCTGCTTGGCACGTTCGGCGCGATGCTGGCGTTCGGATTCTCGATCAACGTGCTGACAATGTTCGGCATGGTGCTGGCGATCGGTATTCTGGTCGACGATGCCATCGTGGTGGTCGAGAACGTCGAGCGGATCATGAGCGAGGAAGGACTCTCGCCACGTGAAGCCACGCGCAAGGCGATGGGACAGATCACGGGCGCCATCATCGGCATTACGCTGGTGCTGACGGCGGTGTTCATCCCGATGGCGTTCTTCTCGGGCTCGGTCGGCAACATCTATCGCCAGTTCTCGCTGTCGCTGATTGCTTCGATGGGTTTCTCGGCGCTGCTGGCGCTGACGCTGACCCCGGCACTGTGCGCCACCATGCTCAAGCCGGTGGAAGCAGGCCATCACCACGAGAAGAAGGGCTTCTTCGGCTGGTTCAACCGTACCTTCACCACGGCATCGGGCAGCTACCAGGGCATGGTCGCGCGCATTCTCAAGCGCACGGGCCGTTACGTGATCATCTACCTGGTGATCATTGCTGGGGTGGTGGTGCTGTTCAAGCGCCTGCCGTCGTCGTTCCTGCCTGATGAAGACCAGGGCTACATGATCACCGTGGTGCAGTTGCCCACGGGCGCGACGCAAGAGCGCACGATCGGCGTGCTCAAGCAGATCGAGGACTACTACCTGCAGAAGGAATCGAAGGTGGTGGACCAGATGATCACGGTGGCGGGCTTCTCGTTCTTCGGCCGCGGCCAGAACGGCGGTATCGCGTTCGTGCGTCTGAAGGACTGGAAGGAGCGTCCGGGCGCGGATCAGACCGCGCAGGCGCTGGTGGGCCGTGCGTTCGGCGCGCTGTCGTTCATCAAGGACGCGATCATCTTCCCGCTGAACCCACCGGCCATCTCCGAACTGGGTAACTCGTCGGGCTTCGACTTCCGTCTGCAGGACCGCAGCGGTCAGGGCCACGCGAAGCTGATGGAAGCGCGTAACCAGATGCTGGGCATGGCGGCGCAGTCGCCGGTGCTGCAGGGCGTGCGTCCGGAAGGCCAGGAAGACGCGCCGCAGTTGCGCATCGACATCGATCGCGAAAAGGCGCGCGCGCTGGGCGTATCGGTGGCCGATATCAACTCGACGCTGTCGATCGCATTTGGCTCCTCGTACGTGAACGACTTCATCTATGAGGGTCGCGTGCGCCGTGTGATCGTGCAGGCCGAAGGTGCGGATCGCCGTCTGCCGGACGATCTGACCAAGCTGCGCGTGCGCAATGCCAATGGCGACATGGTGGCGTTTGCCGCGTTCGCGACGTCGAAGTGGATCATGGGTTCGCCGCGCCTGGAGCGTTACAACGGCATGCCGGCCGTGAAGCTCGCTGGCCAGGCCGCGCCGGGCAAGTCCACTGGCGAGGCTATGCGCGTGATGGAGGAAAACTTTGCCAAGCTGCCGCCGGGCTTCGGTTTCGAGTGGTCGGGCCAGTCGTATGAAGAGCGCCTGGCCGGCTCGCAGGAACCGATCCTGTACACGCTGTCGCTGGTGATCGTGTTCCTGTGTCTGGCCGCGCTCTATGAGAGCTGGTCGATTCCGGTAGCCGTGCTGCTGGTGGTGCCGCTGGGTGTGATCGGCGCGCTGCTCGGCGTGACGCTGCGTGGCATGCCGAACGACGTGTACTTCAAGGTGGGCCTGATCGCGACGATCGGTCTGTCCGCCAAGAACGCCATTCTGATCGTGGAATTTGCCAAGGACCTGCAGGCGCAGGGCCGTAGCCTCGTGGATGCGACGCTCGAAGCGGTGCACCTGCGGTTCCGCCCGATCCTGATGACGTCGATGGCATTTATTCTGGGCGTGCTGCCGCTGGCGATTGCCACTGGCGCGGGCTCGGGCAGCCAGCGCGCGATCGGTACCGGCGTGATGGGCGGGATGATCACGGCAACGCTGCTGGCGATCTTCCTGGTGCCGGTATTCTTCGTGGTGGTGCGTAGCCGCTTCAAGGGCAGCAAGGCCCAGCACGAGCGGGAAATGGCACGCCTGGAAAGCCAGAAGGAAATCTGACTATGACAAAGACTTTGACCACTCTGCTGCTGGTGGCCGGGGTGCTGAGCGGCTGCACGATGGCGCCGCACTATGACCGCCCCGCCGCACCTGTGGCGGGCGGCCACCC
>NZ_JWMB01000082.1:0-2501 GCF_000812445.1 Cupriavidus sp. SHE
TCGTAAGCGGTCGAGAATCAGCGCCCATCGAGCAGATCAGGACCGCACAGGCAGTCCCATCTTCCACGGCAGCAGGTTTTCATAATCATCGGCGGTCCGGGCGAGCGGAAGCTCCCTGAATAGGGCGACGAGATATTGGTACGGATCGATGCCGTTGGCCTTGCAGGTTTCGACGATGGAGTACAGGTTGGCACTGGCCGTGGCACCCCCGACGGTGTCGGCAAACAACCAATTGCGGCGTCCGACCACGAATGGACGAATCGCATTCTCGCAAGGGTTGTTGTCCACGGGCCACGCTCCGTTCTCGATGAAGCGCGTCAGCTTTGGCCATTGTCGGCTCAGGTAGTGCAGCGCTTTGCCCAGCAAGCTGGCCGGCGCCAGCGCATGTAGGTTGGCGAGCAGTAGTTGCTCCATCTCGCGCAGCACGGCCGTGCTGTAGCTGGCCCGCAGACGCTGACGGCGTGGCGCGGTCCACCCCTTGGCCCGCGCCTCTGCTCGGTAGAGCTTGCCGATCAGACCGATGAACCGCGTAGCGAGCTGGTCAGGTTTGCGAGCGTTCTTCGGCAACGCGTCTTCCGCTTCAATGAAGTACCGCCGGGCGTGCGCCCAGCAGCCCAAGTGCATCAGGCCGTGGGTCTGCGCAATGGCGTTGTACGGCTCATAGCCGTCCGTCATCAGCGCGGCACCTGGTCGCACTCCTGCATAGAGCTTGACCGCTTGCGCGCCGCCGCGGCCCGGAGCGTAAGTGAACAGACGGATCGGTGGTCCGCTGGCATTCATCTGCGCCCAGAGATAGCTGCGGGTCTGGGCGGTACGCCCGGCCTCCTTGAGTACCTGGAGCGTGGTCTCGTCACCGTGGATGATCTCGCTGCTCAGCAGACAATCGCGCAGCAAGTTGATGATCGGCTGCACCGCGATGCCCACGCGAACCACGCTGGCCGCCAGCGTATTGCGGGAGATGTCGCCGCCAAATCGGCGCAGCAGTGCCGCCAGCCGGTACAACGGTAACCCGTCGACATACTTGGACACGATGATCCAGGCCAGCGCCGCTTCCGTAAAGAGCCCCTTCGGAATGATGCGCGCCGGTGCAGGCGTGCGTCGGATGCCTTGATCACAGCGCAAGCACGCATACTTCACACGCTGGTGCTGGATGACCCGAACCTGCTGAGGAATGATGTCGAGCTGCTCGCTCACCTCCACACCGATCTCGACCAGAACCGACCCATCGTGGGGGCAGACCCGTTCCACTTCCGGCAGCTCGTGGCGTACGACCACGCGTGGCAGCGCGGGGTCCAGCGGCTTGCGGCCACCGCGCTTCTTGCGCTTATGACCGGACACCTCGATCTCATCGTCGCCATCTTCCTTCGCGGGAAAGGTGGCGTCGGTGGGAGCAATGGCTTCGGCTTCGTTGAGGAACAGGTCCGTCTGCTCGCAACCGCGCGCCTCGCTGGTCGAGGCAAACAGCTTGCGCTGGAACGCCTTCAGACGCTCCAGCAGCAGGTCGCATTCGACCGTCTTGACCCGCAACTCGCCATTCACGCGCGTGAACGCACTGAGCAGCGCGTCCCGCTCCCGGGCCGCTTCGCGCAGGAGATGCAATTCGGCCGCGGTGATCGTGACGGGAGTCGATGGCATGGCGGGTTAGACACCCATCACCATGCCACGTTCACGCCACGCGCTGATAATGTCGATGAGGATGCCGGCGCATGGCGTTGATGTCGATGCCATCGAGCAGCCAGTGCAGTTGCTCGACCGACAAGGTGGTAACCGCAGCCTCGCGCGGCCAAATGAAGCGATCCTCGTCCAGCCTCTTGAGCAGCAGCCAGAAGCCGTTGCGGTCCCAGCCGAGCATCTTGATACGGTCGCAGCGTCGATTGCGGAACACGTACACTGCCTGTGCAAACGGGTCGAGTCCCAGAGCTTGCTCCACCAACATCGCCAGGCCGTTGATGCTCTTGCGGAAGTCTACGGCATCCCGGTGCAGGAACACCTTCAGGCCTTCGTTGAAGCGGAACATCGAAGTCTCCCAATCGCTTCGATCACAGAGCATGCCTGTTGCGTATCGCAGTCGCGCAGATCGATTGATGCGCCGTTCGGCAGCAGAATGTGCACGCTAAATGTGCGGTTCTCCTGCACCGACGGCATCTCGAACTGTACGGGCACAAACGCTGGCGGCTCCGCTTCAATTACTTCCGCTTCTGGCGCCGACTTCCCTGTCGCGCGCTCATACTGGCGCACCCAACTGCTTAGCTGATTCGCGTTGATGCCGCATTCGCGAGCAAGCTTCGCCATCGACACGCCGGGCTCGCGACATGCCAAGATCAACTCGCGCTTGGCCTGCGCATCATAAATGCACCGGCCGTCCCGCTTACGCCCGACTACCAGGCGTCCCGCTAGCTCCATCGTCCACTCTGACATTACGTTCCCAGGTACCTTACGTGGGAACGTAGCTTCTCAGGTGCGACGCGACGGCGGCAAGACGCGCATTCTCGATCGCTTAC
>NZ_JWMB01000083.1:0-19666 GCF_000812445.1 Cupriavidus sp. SHE
GAAAACGTTCTGGATCGAGGCAATCACGCGCTTCACGTCGTTGCCGAAGCCCATGCTTTGGGCGCCGAGTTCGCGCTCGATGAGGTCACGTTCGAGTTGATCGGTCAGCTTGATATCGGATTGGGTGTTCATGGCGTCCTTCCTTTCAGGGATTACCCTTATGGGGTTTTCCCGAATTGTAGCAGACGGATTGTCGCATTGCAGCATTAGGTAATAGTGCGTATGGCCGGGATGCGACAGGGGTGGCGGGGCAACTCCTCAGTTGTTGGCGCTCCGCCACTTTTCCATTCGTCGAGGACAGCCTTGTCCTCGTCTGCGCACCTACAGCCCCTGCGTGCACAGCACAACCTTGATCTTGAGCGAGCCTTATCAAGCACTTCGAAGCGATTATTTGCTCAACAAGACACAATTGCGCAATTTGCAAAACAGATGATAAAAACAAATAAACGACGTTAAATGATTATGAGAAAACTTACGATAATGCGAAGATTTCGACGCATGTTATGCTTGTTCGAACTCTTTCAAAAACAAGGACAAATCAATGCACAAGAAGATTGCAACCCGAATGGCAATTGCTACCGCTGTCGCTGCTGCGTCGGTCTCCGCCACGGCTAGCGACATGAAAAACGCAGCGGGCGGTGCGCTAGGTGGCGTTGCCGGCGCGGCCGTCGGAAACGCAATTGGCGGCAGCACGGGCACCGTTATCGGTGGCGCCGTGGGTGGCGCTGCTGGCGGCGCCGCGACGTCTAATGGTCGTGAGCGCACGGGCGCCGTGATTGGAGGCGCCATTGGCGGCGGTGCCGGCGCTGCGGCCGGTAATGCGATGGGTGGAACGACCGGCTCGCTCGTCGGTGCCGCAGTGGGCGGCGGCGCTGGTGCCGCACTGGGCGGCAACATCTCCCGCAACAATTCGCACTCCAGCGAGAGTGGCCACGACAAGCACCATCACAAGCACACAAAAAACGGCAAGCATCACGATTGACCGTCAGCGATTGCGTTCGGCACAACCCCAAGCTTCGGTCGCAGTCGCGAACTAAGATCGCAAGCCATATTTCGGGAACGCTCGCTGAATCAGCTTCCCTCGGCTTGAGTGGCCGTTCTCGCGCAACCTTCTGCCTGATAACGGCCTGACGGCGATCGTCTCAAATGGGCTGACTACCGCCTGTCGCCCCGGGGTTCTCCGACCATCTGGGCAATCGGGCGCTTGCCGGCCAGCAAGCGCCACTCGACATGCCCGCCTGGATTGCACACAGTTCCAATTCAAGTGCACCAACTGGACATCCGGCCGTCGAGGGTGCCGCCCGGCTGAGGCGAACCGCTGATTCATGGTGGGTCATATATGACGACGGAGAGTCGGACTCAAATGAACCTTGCTTCCATCATCGCGGACTTGGAGTCGGCCGATAGCACCCTCACCATCGTCGCGAAACGACCATGGACAGCAAACTCAGACGCGCGGTTGGTTTCATTGACCGACGAATACAGCATTCCTGGCAACGTGCTGCAAGAGGGTTTTGAGTACTTTCTTGAGGTATCCATAGCCCTCGATGAAGTACTGGGCGAATTTGCGGGCCGACTCTCATCAGATCAACGAGTCGCAGCGATTGTCTACTACGCCGAAAACGACGCTTATCCGGATTGGCTCAATGCGATTGCCCGATCCCTACTTGGATGACGCTTCGTGGTGGAACTCTGCCCCTCACCCAACCAGTGGCCAATGACAGAGAAGGGTCGAATGCGTCAGTAGCATTAAGCTGCACACCTGATCGACCGATGTTGTCGATCACGCACGCGCCCCGTTGTGCACGAACCGAAGTGACGTGCGCGGCGGCGCCCGCGTCTCACTGCGGTTTCCCGGTATGATCAGTTGGCACACTGAGACATTCATCGGGGACAACGCGCATGAACCAATCGATTCGTAGAGGCAGCCGTGGCGTCCGCCTGGCAACGCGACGCGCCTTTGGGATCGCGACGGCGCTGGCTGGTAGCGTGGCGCTTTCGTTGGCCCAGGCCCAAGCCCAGTCGCCGGTGCCGGGCGCGCTGCAGCCCGCCGGCATGACTCACGCGGTGGCCTCGCTCGAGGCATCGGGCGTGCAGATCTACGTCTGCAGGCGCGATGCCGCTAATCAACTGACATGGACCTTTCAGGCGCCACAAGCCGATCTCTACGACGCCTCCGGCCGGCTCGTCGTCAGGCACGGCGCGGGGCCGTCGTGGGAAGCGCTGGACGGCAGCCGGATCACTGGCAAGCTGCTGCAGCACGCCGCCAATCCCGACGACAGCGCGGCGATTCCAATGCTGCTCCTCTCTTCCACCAATGCGGGCGGTCCGGGCCTCCTGAGCACGGTGCACTATGTGCAGCGGCTTGCCACGCACGGCGGCGCGGCCCCCGCGCAAGCCTGCGTCCACGAGGGCGAGGAAGGGCGTAGCCCCTATCTCGCGGAGTACGTGTTCCTCGAATGAACGTAGTGCGAGTGCACGTGGACTGTGTGGCCGCGCTGTGCTACCACTTGCGCAGCCGTTGTGAAAGCCGGATCGCTCGCGGTGCAGGTCGACAGATAGTCCACATCGACGAGCACTGAGGCAGGGCACTCGGATCTATCTTAGGCCGGACCGTCGATAGCCGGCCATTGCGATCTTTCGCAAACGTGCCGCAAATCGCTCACACGCGGCGCCGAGTTCCGAAGACACGTCGAGGTTCGACGCATAACTAAGCTTGGTAAGTCGGGCCATCCCATCCGTCGAGGTACTTCGGCAACTCGTCCTGTATGTCGATAATCCGATGCCGGTAAAAAAGATGCATCGTCGGTCGCATTTCCTCGGGCACTTCACCGCCAGCGGCTCGGGCGAAAATTGTATTGGGAAGGACGCGCATGCCGAGCCGGTTCGTGCCAAACACCGTCTCACCGCAACCGGAGCAGAATGTTCGCGACAAGTCTTTTGACGGGTGCGAAAAGCTCGACACGCTACCACTGGCGACGGTGACTTGTTCAGCTAGCCACGCAGTCGCCGACAACATTGAAGTCCCGTAGAAATCCTGGCACGACCGACAGTGGCAATTAGCCCTTGCCTGAGGTTGGCCATTCAGCTTGATATTGACGGCGCCACACAGGCACTGCACGGAACACGGTACGGTCATTTCACCTCCTGATTGTGCCCCGGGACTATATGCATTCGCGCAACACAAATTGACTGATGCTTCAGATCTGTGAGCCTCCCGGCTGGATGTCCGCTTTCGGCCATGGTGACGGTCTCTTGTGGGTCGGTTAGAGACTGCCGCCAATTCACGACGACATCGGCCTGAGTAAGGCTAACCATGCACCACCAAAGGCACGCCGTGTCGACATTCGAAAATGCCTAGCCCTACGGCCTTTGAATCTAGGGATGACAATAAGTGCCGCTCCAGCGAAGAGGGTTCAGTTTGAGAACACTCAGGTCGCCGGGTATCGCGACATGCGATACCCGAATCGATTTCTTTGCCATGCGGACCTACCTCGCCATGCAGTCGAAAGGACAAATATATAGCACGGGTATGTGGCACCGCTTGAAAGGCTGGGCGCCGTACCGGTCGGCTCAGAACTTGTGTCGAACACCGACTACAGCACCGAATTGATTGGCGCCAGGTTGTACGGCCTCGCTCGTCGTCCCCAACTGGCTGTTGAAGCCATTCACGCCCAGGCTCGATTTCCCCTTGTTAAGCACATACGATGCTGCCGTATATAGGTCGGTACGCTTCGACAGCGCATAGTCGGCCACCATGACGAACTGCCATGGGTTGCCGGATCGGGAGTTGCGAAGGTTCTGGTAGTAGGCCGAGCCAGTGAATGAGAGAGCAGGTGTCACCTGATAGCCAACACCTGCCCAAGCGAGGTTCGACGCAGTGTTAGCCGCTGTGGACCCAGGCAGGCTGGCACCGTTGAACGCGTGCGCATAACGGTAGCCCGCGTAAAACTTGGCGTTGCCGTAGGCGTACGTACCGGCCACCGCTGCCCGTTGGGTCAGGCTATTTGTTTGCAATGCCGTGGCGGCCGACTGGTTGATCTGATCGTAGACTGCCCCAATCGAGAACGAGCCGCCAGAATAGTTCGCGCCGAGAGAGTACTCGCGGCCGTTCGTGAAGTTGCCCGGAACTTCCTGGTTGTTGTAGTTGAAGCTATACAGTCCTGTCACGCTCAGGCCGCCAAAGGTGCCCATGTACTTGACAGAATTGTCTGCACGCGCCGCTCCCATGAACGGATCCTGCGCGCCGATAGAGTAGCGGCTCGAAATCGCCATCGGATCGTACGTCACCGCAAAGTCGTAGAACGGCACCGTGTGGCGACCCAACGTCAGCCTGCCCCATTGGTTCTCGAGTCCCACGTAGGCACCGCGTCCGAACAGGCGACCGCTTTGGGTGCTCGTGCCGGTGTCGATGGAGAATCCGCTTTCCAGAACAAAGAGGCTCTTCAGGCCGCCACCCAGGTCCTCGATGCCACGCAGACCCCAGCGTGATCCGGACTGGTTGCCTGATTGCAAGGCCACCAGGCTATGTCCCTTGGCACCCGGTGCAACGGTTCCCGTCGATGCGACAGCATGGTTCAGGTACTCGATACCGGCATCAACAACGCCATACAGGGTAACGCTCGATTGCGCTTGGACACTGCTCGCAGTCAGCATTGCCACCGCAATGGCAAGGTACTTGCATTTCATTCAATGGTCTCCTCGTGAATGGGGACGGCTCCGTCCCAAAGAAGGACGGCATACGCGCCGTGAATTCATTGTTGTTCTGGCTCGATGGGACTTTGGAATCCCATGACAAAATTCTGACGCTGGTCTCTCATGACGAACAACCCCAGCCACGGTTGGACGCGCATAAGAGAAATTTATGGGCGCGGCAGCGTGCTACGTTGTAGGCTCGCCCCCCCAAAAGTCATGGCATCAGTCTTCGCCTTAGCTACCTATGCAACTGAATCCCCGCCAACTCGAAGCGTTCCGTAGTGTCATGGTGTCCGGCAGCATGACCGTGGCCGCCGAACGGCTCAAGATCAGCCAGCCCGCGGTGAGTGCGCTTATCAGGGACCTCGAGAAGAGACTGGAAATCCGTCTATTCAGACGTGAAGGCAATCGCCTGATTCCGGGCGCGGAAGCCCAGCGACTGTTCCGCGAGGTGGACCGGTTCTACCAGGGCATGGAGCAGATCGAGCGTGTGGCACTGGACCTGAAGTCCGCTCGCATCGGTACCCTGCGTGTTGCGTCCATGCATACGCTGGGATTGAGCCTGCTCAGCGAAAGCGTCAGGCAGTTCTCACTCTCCCGCCCAGAACTGGCGATCTCGCTGGACGTCAGGAATTCTCTAGGCGTCATGGAGCTCGCCGCAGCGCACCAGATCGATATCGGATTCGTGCAGATGTCCGGCGATGAGTACCCGGGGGTCGATGTTTTCCCGCTACCAAGCGTCGCGGCGGTCTGCGTACTCCCGCGTGGCCATGCTTTGTCCCGCAAGAAGTCATTGAAGATTACCGACCTACAGGATGAGCCGCTTATCTCGCTGAATCGCAATAGCCCGGTGCGGATGCGATTGGAGATGGAACTCGACGCTGCTGGCGTGACCTGCAAGCGCTCGGTGGTCACATCGCTTGGTCACGTGGCATGCAGCCTGGTGGCAGGCGGACTTGGTTTGACTGTCGTTGATCCCTTCACCGCGCGCAGAGTGCGTGATCCAGGTGTGGTCTGGCGTCCCTTGTCGCCGGCCGTACAGTTCCATTTCTCCATGGTCCTGCCGTCCCATCAGCCGCGATCGAAGGTCGTGGAAGACTTTATCAAGCTGGTCAAAGAACAATTCAAGGCGAGCGTCGCATCGTCCTGATTCGCGGCGAGCCGCAGTGAAACCACGCATAAGCAGAAGATTTCCTTATGCGCGTCCAACCGTGTCTGTAGTTGTGCCTCGCGGACCAAAAATTCATCATCGAGTCATGGAATCGGACTAGCAGAAGTGGCCGCGTCGCGGTCCTTCTCCAAGGTTCATTCCAATCGTTCGCCCGGCGCGATCTGCTTGCAGCGCGCGGGGCGAGGCCCCCGTCTGAACCGCATTATTGCTGGGTAGAGAAGCGCCGTCCGCATGGCCAGGCGCCGATTGCCTCGCTTGTTACCATGACATCGACTCCCCACGAAACACTACTTGCCGAGGCTCGCCTGAGTTCGCCTCCTGCCTCCCGGTTGACGAAGCACTACGCACTGCCAGGGCTCGAGCGCGAACGCAGGCAGTTTCACGAGTTCGTCGCCGTTGATCTTGCCCATACGACCATGCTGGTGGAACAGGGCATTCTTTCGGCGGAGACCGGTCGGGCCATCCTGGAGCAGTTGCTGATCATTCGGAGAATGCAGCCCTCCGCGTTTCCCGTGGATGTGCGCAAGGGCAGCCTTCTGCTGCAGATCGAGTCGTATCTCTTCGGCGTCATCGGCGAGGATGTGGGCGGCCAGATGCACACCGGCCGCAGTCGCATCGATCAGGGCGCCACGGTACGCCGCCTGTACAAGCGCAACCGCATGCTGGATGTGATGGACCAGTTGAACGTTTTCCAGGAGGCGATTGCCGAACAAGCGCGCCGCCACGCGCACACGATCATGCCTGGCTACACTCATATGCAGCAGGCCCAGCCATGGGTGTTCGGACACTATCTGCTCAGCTTCAGCTCCCGATTGCATGACAGCTTCGAGCGTCTGGCGCAGGCGTACGGACGCGTCAACCGCAATCCACTGGGAACCGTGGGGCTTGCCGGCACGTCATGGCCGCTTGATCGCGAGCGAACCACGGAACTGCTCGGATTCGACGGCCAAATCGAGAACTCCAAGCTTGGCCGCGAAGCTTTCGATGCAGCGGATGCGATCTGCGCACTGTCGTTCATCATGGCCGATTTGAACGATCTGGCTACCGACCTGCATATCTGGTCCAGTGCCGAGTTCGGATTGGTTGAATCCGATGACAGCTACTGTGGTACGAGCAGCATCTTCCCGCAGAAGAAGAACCCGGTCGCACTGGAGACCATCAGGAAGGCCGCCGGTCCTGCCGTGACGTGGCTGAGCGCGGCGCTGGCCACGTTCCGCGCGGAAGGGACCGGCGACCAGGCCATGCGTACCGTCTCACATATCGACGAGGCCTTGGCAACGACAGAAAGCATGCTCGATCTGTTCACTGGCGTCATGGAAACGCTGATCGTGCATCAGGACCACATGGCCGAATCGCTCAAGGGAAGTTGGTGCACCGCGAGCAATCTGGCGGACGTCATCGTGCGTGAAAGACATCTGTCCTTCCGCCAGGTGCATCACATCGTCGCCCGTGCGGTGCGCAACTGCGTCGCGCAAGAACTGCGTCCCGATCAGTTGACCAGCAGCCGTCTCGATGAGGCAGCTCTCGAAACGGTGGGGATCGCGCTGAATCTGGGCGACGCGGCGGTACGTGATGCGCTCGATCCGGTTCGCTTTGTCGAAACCCGGATTACGGAAGGCAGCGTCGGGCCGCAACAGGTTGCGCGACTGCTCGAACGCGCGGCGCAAGAACGCGCTGCGGATCGCCAATGGGTCAGCGAGGCGCGCGGCCGACTGAGTCGATCGCAACTGGCACTCAATGAAGCCGTGAGCAAGCTGGTTGCCTGAGAACCAGCTTGACGCTTACGAAAAAATACCGAAGGAGACGCAGGTTATGTTGAAGTTGAAGTCCTTTGCCTTGTTTATGTCCCTCGCGGCACTCTCCCTGGGTGTGCGCGCAGAGACCTATCCCTCGAAGCCAATCATGCTGGTGGTGCCCTTTGCGGCAGGTGGTACGGTGAACATGATGGGGCGGCTGGTTGCCGAGCATATGGGGGAGCAGCTAGGTCAGCCAGTTGTCGTCGACAACAAGGCCGGTGCGGGCGGCGCGATTGGCGCCGGATTTGTCGCCAAGGCCACCCCGGATGGATATACGTTGCTGCTGGGCTCGATGGGACAGGCCGTTCAGCCTCTGCTTACCAAGCGGCTACCGTACGATCCCAAGAAGCTGGTTCCCGTTGCGTTGTTCGCAACCGTTTCGAATGTTCTGGCCGTATCCAGCAATGCTCCCGCGAAGAACGTCTCAGAGCTGGTTGGCTACTCAAAGGCTAATCCCGGCAAATTGAACATGGCGTCCGCTGGAATCGGCTCGATCAATCAACTGATTGGTGAGCTTTTCATGTCCAGAACCGGAGCCAATTTCGTGCATGTGCCGTACAAGGGCGAAAAAAGATATTTCTTGCCAATGCCTGGTTCCCCTACGACCCCCGTCGAACCCTTGTCCAGCCTTGCATAGCGGCGATTTGCGCTTATTGGCCGCTGTTTCACTCCCACATGTGTCCGGCTACTATTTTTTCAGATTTCACCCCTATCTGAAAACGGACACACCCCATGACATTCATCGACACCGTACGCGCCCGCGCCGCGTTAAAGCCGCGCAAGGACCCCCACTGGCAAGTCGTCGCCAAGGGATTGGCAATCGGCCTGCGCGTGATGGAAGGCGCCGCGCCGACCTGGACCATTCGCTATCGCAACGCCACGGGCAAACAGGTCTACAAGCCGCTGGGCAATCTGCTGGAAATCCTGGAAACGAAGCGCTTTGACTACTGCCACGGTCTGGCGTTGAAGTTC
Organism: Cupriavidus sp. SHE; assembly: GCF_000812445.1. Lineage (NCBI taxonomy): Bacteria > Pseudomonadati > Pseudomonadota > Betaproteobacteria > Burkholderiales > Burkholderiaceae > Cupriavidus > Cupriavidus sp. SHE. The sequence goes on from NZ_JWMB01000083.1 coordinate 8,635, forward strand.
ATGCAGGAACAACAAAGGCGTGTCGACACCGTTCCCGGCACCGTCGCCGCCGCCTGCGCCGCCTACGTGGAAGACCGCCGCGAAAAGAAGGGCGAGCGTGCCGCACACGATGCCAGCCGCCGCTATGCGCGCCTGGTGTATGCCCACTCCATCGGGGCAATCATGGTCGCCGACTTGACTGCGCGCGACGTTGAGCAATGGCGCAGCGCCCTGGTGAAGTTCGCGCCCGACGCCAGCGAAGACAAGATGCGCCGCGCAAGGGAAACGGCCAATCGGAACATGACCATGCTGCGGTCGGCATTGAACTACGTCTACAAACACGATTGGGCGGCCACGCCCCGCGCCTGGGCGGCCGTGGAGCAATACGAGAACACAACCGGCCGTCGCACGCTGTTCCTGACCCTGGAGCAACGCCGCGCCGTCGTGGCCGCGTGTGCGGACCAGCCGGAATTGCGCGCCCTGGTCGAAGCCTGCCTGTTGACCGGCCTGCGCGTCGGGCAAGTCGCCAAGATGACCAGGGGACGTTTTGACGAAGCACGCGGCACCGTGGAAGTCCCGAAGGGTAAGACGAAGGCGGCCCCGATCACACTGCCCAGCGCTGCCGTGAAGCTGTTCGCGCAGCAATGCCGGGACAAGACACCGGCCGCGCCGATCTTCCACGCGCCTGGCGGTGGCTTCTGGAACAGTTCGAACCAGTGGAACCCGTTGATTAAACGCGTGGGCAAGGCCATCGGCGTCCCGACCCTGTGTGCCTACGATTTCCGGCACGCGGCAATTAGCGCCATGATCGAAGCGGCGATTGACGTCTACAGCATCGCGGAGTTGTGCCAGACAGGCATCGAACAGATACGCAAGCACTACGGCCATCTGTCGCCCGCCGTGCGCGAGAAATACGACCGCGCTGCCGTGCTGTGAGAGGTAGCCCACAAATGCGGGACAGCCCTAAGCGCTGCCCGCTGACGCCCGAAACGCTTGGCACATGCCAGGCGTTTTTCTTTTGTCATGGGTCAATAATCGTCCCTGGCAGACAGTGGAGAACAAAGCCACTTGCATCGGTGATGACCGCCGCCTATCGTATTCAGACAAGGACCGCGCGTCGTAACAAAAGCGGCCCTGTTCATACGTGATGAATGTCGTTTGTTGGCCAGCCTAAAGGGACCTGGCCGTGTGTGTCTCGCCATGCCATGACGAGCCCCAAACAACCGGAGTTATCACGAATGACCAAACATCCCACGCTGAAGACAGCCACGCCCGCGCAACCGAAGAAGCCGGGACGTCCCCGCCGCAAGACTGCAACATCGCGGCCGCGCACGAACATCGACCGCATGGATGTCACGACCGAACGCACGCCCCAGCGCGTTGCGGACATCATGACGATGGCGCGTGCCCGTGGCTTCCTGACCATCCTGGAATTCCAATTCGTGCTTGGCGTCGGTCGACACGCCTATGACACCATGCGCGAGCGTGGCGAGGCGCCAAAGATCACGTATCTGTCCCGAAAGAATCCCATCATTTTGATGTCCGACTACGACGCGTTTTTCGGCATGAGTAGCGCCGCCGACAAAGCCGCGTAACACCCCCTACCTGTCGTTCGTTTGCACTGGTTGCGCCAGGTTTCGACCTGCGCGGACAGGGGCGTCTATCGCCTTTGCGTAATCGAAAGTGGGAAGGGGGTGAACCGTGGTTGACGATCTGCTGGACCGTCTGGACGGTGTCCAGGAACGAAGTTATGGCGAATGGTGGGCGCGCTGTCCCGTGTGCGGGTCGCCATCGCCGCGCCTGCTGATTCGGGAAGACAGCGACGGCCAGGTGGACGCGCATTGCAAACGTGGCTGTTCGACGTCGCACATTCTGTCCGGCCTGGGCTTGCCGTTTGCCGTGCTGTTCCCGCGCGATGGCAAGCCATACCGGCCACCTATCCCCGCGTGGTGGAAGCACGAACGCCGCTATGCGCACGGTGTCGGCGTCGTGCCGCCCACGTCGGAGCGGTAGCCATGGCCACCAGGAAATCGAAATCGAAGGTCAAACATGGCGAGTGGGTCGACGGCGCATTTGATGCCATGCCGCGCATGGTCGCTCGGTCGTCGGTCGTTCGGGACCTGAGTGACGCAGCGTTTCGCCTGCTACACACCGCCCTGGGCCTGCACACGGGCGCGAACAACGGGCATTTGTGTTTGACGCTATCCGCGCTGTCGTCGTATGGCTGGACCAGTAACAGAAAGCTGGCGGCCGCGAAAAACCAGCTTCTGGAAGTCGGACTGCTGGTCCAGACGCGCCAAGGTGGACTTGGCATCGGACCATCGCTCTACGCCCTGGGCTGGCTAGGGATTTCCCGATGGGATGGTCTGGACATTTCGCTGGTTCAGTTTCAAAAACATCGCGGCCGATGGAAAAGCAACGGCGCGACCGCCGCACCCGGAGCGGGTTCAGGAGCGGTGCCAAAAGGCGACCAATTTCCTGCACCCGGAGCGGGTACAGCAAAACGATTTCCTGCACCCGGAGCGGGTTCAGCAAAGCACCCGGAGCGGGTACAGCCTGCACCCGGAGCGGGTACAGCAAAGCGATTTCCTGCACCCGGAGCGGGTTCAGAAACGGCCCAAAAAACGCAATCGCTGCACCCGGAGCGGGTGACAGGTATACCAGGTGCCATCCCTGGTACTGCTTGTGACGTGCCAGATGTTGATGTCGGGGGGATGTTGGGATGACAACGAACCCCGACCCAATCCTTGAGCCGGTGCGCGTCCGGCAAGGCCACGCGTGGGTCGACCGCTTGGCCGACGTCGAACGCTGGTCCGACGAACACCTGGCGGCCGCGCACGCGGAAATCGACGCCTGTCCGCCTGGCGCCCTGGCCGACCTGGTCGAACGCCACCGCGCCGCGCTGTGGTCGCTGCTGGTCGCGCATGGCCTGCTGCCACGGCACGAACGCAAGCCATGCCACCCGCCAACGACCGAACCCGACCACGACCACCACCGGCCGCGCGGCCTGGCGCGCCACCTGTACCGCAAGGATTCCGACCATGACGACAAAGCCTGAGCCACTGTCCGTTGCAAGCCATGCGGCCGCCAATGAACCGGCGCGGCCGAAATACCAGGTCATGCCCGAATTGTCGGACGAGCAATACGCCGAACTGCGCGAAAGCATCCGCCAGCATGGCGTGCTTGTGCCTGTTGACCTGGACGAATGCGGGGACATCCTGGACGGCCACCACCGCCAGCGCATCGCCAAGGAACTGGGCGTCCCATGCCCGACCGTGGTCAATGGCTCCTTGGTAAGCGACGAAGCGAAACGCGAATGGGCGCGCACGGTCAACCTGGTGCGCAGGAACTGGCAGGACGTCGAAGCGCGCCGCGCGATGGTCGCGGAGCTTCTGCAACGCAACCCGGAATGGTCGGACAGGCGCATTGCCAAAGCCACGAACATGTCGCACGTCACGGTCGGCAAGATGCGCGCGACACCAACTGGTCAAGTTACCAGTTGCCCGGAGCCATCCCGGCCGCACCGGATGAAGGACCTGTATCGGGCGCCATCGCCCGCGCCGAGCCAGACACCAAAGCGCGTCGGCCTGGATGGTCGCGCCCGCAAGGCACCGGCCACGAAACCATCGAAGCCTGTCCAGGCGTCCCCGCAAAGAACGGCCGACCTGTTCCCGAGCATTGCCGATGCTGTGGGCGCCGTTCGCGTGCTGTCCGCGATGACGCCGCAGATGCACCGAAGCGCGCAAGCCATTGCCGCTGCCATGGGTCCCGCCGCGCTGGCCGATGTGCAAGCCGTGCGGGAATTGCTGGACAGCGTGTGCGAAGCCCTGGGGGGATAGGCCATGGTCCGCTGCTGCGAGTCCTGCGTCTACTTCGTGCGCCTTTCTGGTGAACCGGAGCACGAACGCCGATTGATTCCCGCGCTGGCGACGTGCAATGCGGCCGCAGGCTGGTCGACCAAGGGCGCAAGGGATGCCGCGCTGCGCGAGACGAACGCCGCGAACAGATGCCCGCACCATGCGCCATTACCAGCGCCTGTGCATTGCTGCGCGAACTGTGCTGGCCACCAGGGCGACGACCGAATGCGCCCCTGCGTCAATGGGCGTGGCATGTCCGTCGAAGACCTGCGCCGTTTCACGTCGACGCCCGACCAGGTGAACGCCTGCCCATTGTTCGATCCGTGCAGGGAGATATCGCAATGACGCCACTGCCAACAACTGCCGCTGGTCTGCTGGACGCCATCGAACGCGCTGGCGTGGCCGACGAATGGACTGTCAGCACCGACCCGGCCGACCCGCTAGACCTGTGCCAGAAGCTGCGCCGCACCTTCCGCATGGTGTCCCTGGCGGACGCGCCTTGCGCGGTCGTCGTGGAGTTCGGGGGATTGTTTGTTGTGTGTGGGGGGGCGGACATGCCGTTATCGAATCTCGATAAACCAGATGCGGTCGTCGGTCTACTGCAATCGGTGCGTGATGACGGCCGCGCCCATCGCTTTGTCCACGCATTGCGTGAATTGCTTTTCGATAATGCCGCGCCTGCGGCATAACCAGGAGGAAACACCGTGAAGCTACTCAAGAAACTGGCACGCGAACTTTGCGACGACGAACGCAAGGCACTGGCAGACCAGCAACTGTTGCGGATGATCCGGGAAACGGCAGAAAGGATGATCCAGCGTAAAGACGACCCGCAAGCGTTCGACGCCATCATTCAGAACGGGTTGCCGATTGAACTGCCGATAAGTTTGCACATCGGGACCGGGGAGCGTGGAAGGCAGTACGTGTCAAGCCTGCGCGCGACGCTGGACAGTTGGCAAGCCTTCCTGGAAACGTCGCAGCAGGAACGCCGCAACGACTGGGTAAGGCTGGCCGGTCGATACATGACATTCATCCGGGGCCGTGGTGCGCAAACGCTGGCCGACGCCTTGTGCAAAGGATGAGGACGATGGGACCGAAGGCAGATGAATCGCTGTTGTGTTCCGTCTGCCGTCGCGTGCTGCCCGCCCGTGCGTTCTCTATCGACAATTCGCGCCCGAGCGGGCGACAGCGGACCTGTCGCGAATGCGTGGCCGTCCGATATGCGAAGTGGTATGCGCGGCGGGGATGGCTTCGGAAAAGGTTCGAACTTTGACTGTCGACCGTTGACCGACTTGTAAACGTTGCAGGACCCGTATTAACTGGACCAGAACGGAGGGACCCGACATGGACAACGAACCGCAACCACGCAGCGAACCGGATCTGGACGTCGTGCTGCAACCGTTCGCCGCTGATCCAGCGCCACCGGCCACGCCCAGCGCGCCAACGCCGTTCGGTCATGCATTGACGCCGCAGGACGTCGAACGCCTGGCCGACTATCACGCCGCCACGCCGCTGTTTCGCCAGCACGTCGAAGCTGGCCTGGTGGCGTTGCTGACCGAATTCAAGGCGCTGGGCTATGTCGTGAAATACGACCTGCGCGCCGACAAGCTGCGCGGCGCCGTCACGCGTTACCTGACCGAATCCCAACAATAGGGGCACACCATGCGAATCGTAATTGGACCGTCGTGGCGGCCGCATCTGCTGGCCGTCACGGTGAACGACGCAGAACCGCAAGTCATCGCACGGGATGGCCTGCATTCGTTCATGCGGCGCCTGTCGGATTGCTTCCCGCGCAGTCAGCGGCCGGTCATCGAACTGGTCGTGGCGGTCGAAGGTGTAGACGGCCGCGCCGCACTGGACGCATTCAACGAAGCGGCCGACGCCGCAACCGGAGGTTGAAATCATGGAACTGACTTTCGATGGCACGCCAGAACGTATGCCAGGCTGGCAAATTCCCGCTGCGGTCGCCGCATACCTGCGCGGCTTCTGTGAAGGCCAACATGCCGGGGCGCCGCGCCTGTCCACCGCACAACGCGCCAGCAACGTCGTATTGACGCGCGCAGCGCAACCGCCGATGGGCAGCACGCCCGACGATGGATCGGATGCGTTGCTGCAACAAGCGATTGCGGACTACCTGGTGCGAGTACCCGCGTTCGCCTTCGGTGCGCTGCTGGAAATCGCTGGACGGCAACTGCCGATGGGCGGTGCGATTCCGAAAATCCCCGCACGTGTTGGCACTGTCGCACCAGGGAAGTTCGTGGGCGACGCATCGCCAATCCCTGTTCTTAGCGGGTCTATTACCGGCCTGACATTGCCGTCCACGAAATGCGCGGCCATCATGGTCGCCACGCGCGAACTGTCGAAGGCTGCTGGCGGACTTTCTGTTATCGAAAGTATGTTGGATGAAAGTGTGCGCGCTGGTGTCGATGGCGTTCTGCTGGGTAGCGCGGCCGCAACCGCCGACGCGCCTGCTGGTCTCGGTGCTGGTGCAACTGCGTTCACTGGGTCAAATAACGCCCTTGCTGACGTCGTGGGGATGCTGCGTCTGCTGCCACATGCGGTCAGTCCAGTGTTGATCGCATCCATGGCTAATATCGCCGCGCTGGCGGCCGTGCTGCCAGTCGGTGGACCAGCGACCATCCTGGCGAGCACGATGGCCGATGCCGAAGTGTTCGTGCTGGATGCGGCGGACCTGGTGATGGGCGTTGGCAGTGCGGTCGACATGTCGCGCGTCGATGATGCGACCGTACACATGAACGACGTGGCGCTGCCCATTGCCGATGAAGCCGGAACGTTGGCCGTGCCCGTTTCGAGCTTGTGGCAAATGGACCTGCTGGGCTTGCGCTTGGTATTGCCGACAAGCTGGACAATCGATCCTGCGCGCGTTGTCCTTGCATCGGGCGTTTCCTGGGGCACACCCGCGCCCGTGACGCCATGATGAACGCGCCAATGGTTCCCGGGCCACTGGTATTTTGCGTGGTCCGCAGAGACGCGCTTGTCACGACCTATCGTGTGTCGCTGCCCGATGGTCGGACATTGATCGAAGGGGCGCCGCGTGGCCTGGATGAAGCCGAAGACATGCTGGCTTGCGCTGGCGCCCTTTACGTTATCGAAAGTGGTAAGCGCCCCGACGCCTGCGATATCGCGATGCAGATTACCGGCCTGGATGAGGTCTATGGTTCAGAAGACCAGGGCAACATCGGCCGGATTTTGCTGACCGCGTTTGCCGATGGGATTGCGGGCGCTGTCCTGGAGGACTGACCGATGCGTAATCGAATCGACCGCGAACCGATGCGGGACCGCCTGGCGGTTGCGCGATGCGATGCACCCTGCGTGCTAGACATGCGTGTCCAGGTCCAGACGCCACCGGCCACGCCGCCGCGCACGCGGTCATGGATCGACCTACTGGCCGACGAACCACGACGCATGAAAGTGCGCCCAGTGGCAGCGCCAACCATGCCAGCCATGCCGATGGTCCGCCGCGAACCATTCGACGGTGGCCTGGACCCGCTGCTGGTGCAGTGGGCATCGACGCGGCCATGCAAGGGCGCGGGCAAGGGACAGGCACGCCCGGAGCCAGCAGACGAACGGGATGAACCTGGACTGGATGACGTCGGGCGATATCGCCAGGGCAACCAGCCGCAGGCCATCGTTTGCCTGGTCGCCCTGCACAACGGTGGCTGGCAGCTTGGTATCGAAGCGCGGCACGGTGGCCAAGTGGGCAAGCCGATCTGCCAGCGATGCCGAAGCCTGGCCGACCTGCGCGCCGCTGCCCGTGCGTTCCTGTCCACGGTCAAGGGGTGGGGCCTGCGTCATGTGCGCCTGGTCGCATCCGATTGCCTGGCGGGGTCCGATGCCCTGCGATTGTTGGTGAGTATCGCAAGCGCCGCACTGATAGCCCCGACCACGCCCGCGAATCATCGAAGCATGGGCGTTCGTCCTGGCCAGGCTAGAAAAATCCACGCTGTCCCGCTGCACGCGCGTCAGGCGTGGCCAGGGTCGAAAAATGCAAGCGCCCAGCACCTCGGCAGGTCCAGGTCACAAAAAACGATTCTGGCGCGTTTAAACGCGTCACATTGAAATGAGCGGGCGCGGCGTGAGGGGGGGGGAACCGTCACATTTTTGGGAAAGTGCGCAATCCGGAGCCTGTCCCGCATCGCGAAAAAATCACATAAAACCGGGGGCATTTATTCGTCACCCGCCTTTACCTGAATGGCACCGAGACTGAGGGACCACTAACATATCGGCCACCGACGACCACCTGGAAGGGAGGTTCGAAACCATGGCCGATTTCTGCAACCTGGCACGCCGCCGACCGCCGCCTGGCGAACGGCAACGATGCCCGCCACCCGAACCGAAGGACGACGAACATGGACCGCGAGACAACCGAAAAGCTGCTGGACTTCGTTGATGAACTGGCCACTAACGTGAAGATGACGAAAGCGCAGATGGACGCCCTGGGCGCCAGGCTGGAAGCATCCGACGCGAAGCGCGCGAGCCTGGAAACCAGGCTGGCATCGCTGGAACGGGAACTGGGTGTCAGCAAGGCGGCCTAGCTATCACGCTGGCGGCCATGAAAGGCGCTGGCTGATCTACTGGTAGCATGGGACTCATTCCCTATCCTGTATCTGGCTAGAGCAATGGACTCAATTCTGAAGAATGCTGTGCAGTCAATTCAAATCGGGGTCGAGGATTTTCAATCCGCCGATCCACGGAGGGCGTTGTCTGCAACGCGCAACATCATGGCCGGGGTTCTGCTGCTGTTCAAAGAAAAGCTTCGCGTGATGTCGCCGAAGGACTCCGACGAGGCTTTGATCAAGCAAAACTTGACTCCGAAATATGGTCCAAGTGGTGCGGTAGTTTTCAAGGGCGAGGGAAGAAAGACCGTTGATGTTCAGCAGATAAAGGAGCGCTTTAAGTCGCTAGATATCGACGTGGACTGGGCGACTTTCGACAAAATCAGCAAGATTCGCAACAACATTGAACACTATCTGGTAACTGAGTCAGCCAACGCGATCAAAGAATTGGTGGCAGATTCTTTTCTGATCATCCGTGATTTTGTGACCAAAGAACTTGGCGAACAGCCCGTCGATCTGCTGGGTGTCGCCACGTGGAACGTGCTGCTCGAAACGTCTGCCGTTTTGGAGAAACAACGCGCGGAATGCAAGGCAACTATCGAAGCAATCGGGTGGGAAAGCGATTTAATGGAGGGTGTCGCCTCCAACCTAACTTGCTTGAGTTGCGAAACTTCGCTGTTGAAGCCAGTCGATCCCGACGTCTCGCAGAACGAATTGGAATTTAAATGCACCGTCTGCGGCGATCAATTCGAACTGGTGGATTTGTTGGAAAAGGCGCTCGGCGAATATTTCGCATACGACATTTATATTGCGGCGACCGATGGTGGAGACTCGCCCATCGGAACGTGTTGGGAATGCGGTCGCGATACGTATGTGCTAGAGGAAAAGACGTGTATTGCATGTGATGCAACGCCTAAGCACGACGAATGCGCGGTGTGTGGTGCTGGGATCGGTCCCGACGAACAGGAATTCAATGGCCTGTGCGGGTACCACTACAATCAAATGATGAAGGACGACTAGGGCTGGCAAATTCGGCAGCAAGATCAGGCGTGAAGGTCGTCATCGTCTACCGCATAGGGTAGGCGGGACCCGTCGCCATACCAGGGATGGTTCGGGTCCAGGGGCAATCCGTTGATATCGCACCCGCGCACGTCAGCGCCAGGGGCGCCGCCTTTCTCTGCGTGGCGCGCGTTATCGCAAGTCGGGCAAAGGGTTCTGCAATTCGATGGTTCGAACGCCAGCCATGGATGTGTTCGCCTGGGCTTGATGTGGTCGACCCTGGCGCGTCCTGGTCCCTTCACGTCGCGCCCGCAGTTCACGCAGCGCCAGTCGTCGCGATTCAGGATGGTCAACCGGAAGGCGGTCCATTCACGCGAGGTCGTGAAGCCATCCATGTTCGGATTCTGTCGTGGGTTCTCGCGTCTGGCGGCCATGGTCGTCCCCTGCAACTGGTCCCGATACTGAACATGTTAGGTGTGGAGCAACGGCCATGTCGGCGTGGCGTGGATGCGACAAATGCGCGAAACTGGCGCCAGGCGGAATTTAGCGGGCAGTCGGAATCGTTTTCTGCCAATTTTCAGACGAAAACCTGTAATCCGCCATGGGCTTGGCCTAGCGGGTAGTCAGATTTGCCGTACAAGGGCGCTGGCCCGGCCGGTGTCGATTTGCTCTCGGGGCAGGTACAGCTCATCTTCGCGAACCTGCCCAACGTGCTGCCTTATGCGAGGGCTGGAAAGGTTCGCCTGCTGGCAGTCGCCAGCGAAAAGCGTGACCCCGCTATTCCCGACGTACCGACGTTTGCGGAAGCCGGTGTAAAGGATGCAGTTGTCGAGTCGTGGTACGGCTTGATGGCACCTGCCGGTACCAAACCGGAGGTGATCAAGACGCTGCAAGACACCTTGCTGGTCGTGACCAAAGACAAGCGATTTATTTCCCAACTGGCAGAGCAAGGCGCACGACCGTACCCCGGCTCCAGTGCGGACATGATCCGACTCATGGAAAAGGAAGGGAAACGTTGGGGTGAAGTGATCGAGCACGCCAAGATCTCCCTGGACTGAATCGACACTCTGCCAAGGCGGACGCTGCCAGCGAAACACTGAGCAGTACTGGCCCTCCCTCGTGGAGGGCCTTTTTCTTGGGGGGATTCCGAAGCAACCGCTCGCGAACGAAAGAACATCGACACGGCGGCCAGCCACGCCGTGGGCTACACGAGTCCCGCGCAGTTCAGCCGCTAGTTCAAGCGCCTATTCGGTTCGACACCAGCGGCGGAGGCAACGCGGACGCGCGCGCCTGCTGCTGCCCCAGCGCGCAGCGCAGGCCTTACAGGGCCATATCGGGCACCTTCTTCACCACACCCGGGTTCGTCATTGGGGCGGTGGCAGGGACAACGCCGTCCAGGCTTGGCGGAGCAATGGCCAGTTGCAGCGTTTCTGCCGTGGTCGCCCATTCCTTTGCCAGAAGCTGCGGGTTTTCGTTGAGCTTTTTTCCGTAGCTGGGCACGATCTCATGAATCTTTTGCTGCCAGGCTGCGTATTTCGGGGCGCGTGATCAGCGATTTCGGGGGAACGTGATCACCTGTTTCGGCGGGAAGCTGATCGCTGGTTTCGGCGGAACGTGATCACT
>NZ_JWMB01000084.1:0-22787 GCF_000812445.1 Cupriavidus sp. SHE
GATCGCCCCGATCGCCATGGAAGAAGGTCTGCGCTTCGCTATCCGCGAAGGTGGCCGTACCGTCGGCGCCGGCGTTGTGGCAAAGATCCTCGACTAAGTATTAGTCGAACTGGCGAACGCGGCATCAACCGGCCGCGTTCGTTCGCCAGCGGGGTTGGCAATGCCGACCCAAAGTTGTTCTAGGGGTATAGCTCAACTGGCAGAGCGTCGGTCTCCAAAACCGAAGGTTGGGGGTTCGATTCCCTCTGCCCCTGCCAAATCAATCAGCCGCGTCGCGAGGGGTAATCGTGACGCGGCTTAGTCTCGTTTGCGAAACATGGCCAATCCCAATGTCGAAACCGTAGGCGCCTCGAGCGGCAAGTGGCTGCTCGGCGTGGCGGTGCTCTTGGTGGTTGCCGGGGTCATCGGCTTCTACGCGCTCGCGCAGCAGCCCTCGTATGTACGAGGTGCCGCGCTCTTCGCCGGTATCGCAGCTGGCGTGGTTGTCGCGCTGCTGTCGGCGCCGGGCAAGGACTTCGTGGGATTCGCTCGTGAATCGTATCGGGAAGTTCGCAAGGTCGTCTGGCCGACGCGCAAGGAAGCCGGTCAGATGACCGGCCTTGTGTTCGTCTTCGTCGTCATCATGGCGCTGTTCCTGTGGTCGGCTGACAAGCTCATCGAGTGGGTGATTTTCTCCCTCGTGCTGGGCTGGAAATAAGAGGTAGCACATGACGGATAACGCTCAGCAGGAAACCACGGCCGCGGAATCGCCTTCGTCGAAGAAGCGCTGGTATGTGGTGCACGCCTACTCCGGTATGGAGAAGAGCGTGCAGCGCGCGCTGCAGGAGCGCATCGAGCGCGCCGAGATGCAGGACAAGTTTGGCCGCATCCTGGTGCCTTCGGAAGAAGTCGTCGAGATCAAGGGCGGCCACAAATCTGTGACCGAGCGTCGTTTCTTCCCTGGCTATGTGCTGGTGGAAATGGAAATGACCGACGAGACTTGGCACCTGGTGAAGAACACCAGCAAGGTGACTGGCTTCGTGGGCGGTGCGCGTAATCGCCCGAGCCCGATTTCCCAGCGGGAAGTCGACAAGATCATGACCCAGATGCAGGAAGGGGTCGAGAAGCCGCGTCCCAAGACGCTGTTTGAAGTGGGCGAAATGGTGCGCGTCAAGGACGGCCCGTTCACTGACTTCAACGGCAACGTCGAGGAAGTGAACTACGAAAAGTCGCGCCTGCGCGTGTCGGTCACGATCTTCGGACGCGCAACGCCGGTCGAACTCGAGTTCGGTCAGGTCGAGAAGGTTTAAGCATTTTTGGCTGCTGGCGTCGCAAGACAGGCAGCAGCCAGGATAGGGTGCCCGCAAGGTGTGCCCAAGAGGAGCGTGAGGTTGTGCCGATTGGCATGGCGATAGCGCGTTACGACTCAACAGGATCTGATTCCAAAGGAACGGATCCGGATTGGAGTAAAGATGGCCAAGAAGATTATTGGCTTTATCAAGCTGCAAATCCCGGCTGGTAAGGCAAATCCCTCCCCGCCCGTTGGTCCCGCACTGGGTCAGCGTGGTCTGAACATCATGGAGTTCTGCAAGGCGTTCAACGCGCAGACTCAGGGCATGGAGCCTGGTCTGCCGGTGCCGGTGGTGATTACCGCCTTCGCTGACAAGAGCTTCACCTTCGTGATGAAGTCGCCGCCGGCGACCGTGCTGATCAAGAAGGCAGCAGGCATCACCAAGGGTTCGCCGAAGCCCCATACCGACAAGGTTGGCAAGATCACCCGCGCCCAGGCTGAAGAGATCGCCAAGGCCAAGAACGCTGACCTCACCGCTGCTGACCTCGACGCCGCCGTGCGTACGATCGCTGGTTCGGCCCGTTCGATGGGCATCACCGTGGAGGGTCTGTAAATGGCTAAGGTTTCCAAGCGCGTCGCCGCCAACAAGGCGAAGATCGAGCGTACCAAGTTCTACCCGATCGACGAGGCCCTGAGCCTGGTCAAGAGCTGCGCTTCGGCAAAGTTCGACGAGTCGATCGACGTGGCCGTGCAACTGGGCATCGACGCCAAGAAGTCGGACCAGGTCGTGCGTGGTTCCGTGGTGCTGCCGGCTGGTACCGGCAAGTCGGTTCGCGTTGCCGTGTTCGCCCAGGGTGAAAAGGCTGAAGCCGCCAAGGCCGCCGGTGCTGACGTGGTCGGCATGGAAGACCTGGCCGAGCAAGTCAAGGCCGGTAACCTGGACTTCGACATCGTGATCGCTTCGCCGGACACGATGCGTATCGTTGGTACGCTGGGTCAGATCCTCGGCCCGCGTGGGCTGATGCCGAACCCGAAGGTTGGCACCGTGACGCCGGACGTAGCCCAGGCTGTGAAGAACGCCAAGGCTGGTCAGGTTCAGTTCCGTGTCGACAAGGCCGGTATCATCCACGCCACCATCGGTCGTCGCTCGTTCGAAGACACCGCGCTGAAGAGCAACCTGAGCGCCCTGCTGGACGCACTGGTCAAGGCTAAGCCGGCTACGAGCAAGGGTGTCTACCTGCGCAAGATCGCTGTGTCGTCCACGATGGGCGTTGGCGTTCGCGTCGAACAGACTTCGCTGTCGGCCTGAGCTGACGGCAATCACTTGACCGGAACCCGATAACACCGGTCAGGGCAGGAATTGAAGATCTCGGCATCGCCGGGATCGTCTCCCGAGCCGAGGGGCAAAGGAGCATGGCTTTGGGCAGTGGCGCCCGTTGCGCGGAATGCGCGGCAGGTGCTGCTGGTTATCAAAGACCGCTGGTGTTCACACTGCAGCATTTCGGCAGCGTGGACTTAATCGGTCGGCACTTGCGGGGCACGCCCCGATGTGAGCCGGCCCGCCAGCGCAGATGGCGCACCCGAAGGGATTGATGAAGCTGGGCATGGCCCGGCCGATTCGGGCCAATCGGACGCCGTTCGTTTGGACTGATGTGTCTGTATCAGGTTCACCTGGTGTAGTCGCATCGTTTTGGAGCTTAACCGTGCCACTCAATATTGAAGATAAGAAGGCCGTCGTAGCTGAGGTTTCGGCGCAAGTCGCCAAGGCTCAGACCATCGTCGTGGCCGAATATCGCGGCATCACGGTTGGCGATCTGACCAAGCTGCGTGCTACCGCTCGTACGCAAGGCGTGTACCTGCGTGTTCTGAAGAACACGCTGGCCCGCCGTGCTGTCGAAGGTACGCCGTTTGCAGGCCTCGCAGAGCAAATGACCGGTCCGCTGATCTACGGTATTTCCGAAGATGCAGTGTCGTCGGCCAAGGTTCTGAACGACTTTGCCAAGACCAACGACAAGCTGGTCCTGCGCGCAGGGTCGTACAACGGCAACGTTCTCGATGCTGGCGCCGTCAAGGCCCTGGCTTCGATCCCGAGCCGTGACGAACTGATCGCTCAGCTGCTTGGCGTGATGCAGGCGCCGGTGTCGGGCTTTGCCCGTCTGCTGGCTGCAGTTGCCGCCAAGAAGGCAGAAGGTGCTCCCGCGGAAGCGGAAGCCCCGGCCGCCTGAGCCGTCGCATAGACAGATCGCATTACCGATCCCGAATCAAATCTAGTAGGAGTAATCCAAATGGCAATCACTAAAGACGACATCCTGGAAGCCGTTGGCGCGATGTCCGTGATGGAACTGAACGACCTGGTCAAGGCGTTCGAAGAGAAGTTTGGCGTGTCGGCTGCTGCCATGGCTGTGGCTGCTGCCCCGGGCGCTGGCGGTGCTGCCGCTGCTGAAGAAAAGACCGAGTTCAACGTGATTCTGGCCGAAGTCGGCTCGAACAAGGTTGGCGTGATCAAGGCCGTGCGCGAAATCACCGGTCTGGGTCTGAAGGAAGCCAAGGACCTGGTCGATGGCGCACCGAAGCCCGTCAAGGAAGGCGTGGACAAGGCTACCGCCGACGACGCGAAGAAGAAGCTGGAAGACGCTGGCGCCAAGGTCGACGTCAAGTAAGTGGTACCACGCGTGCCCCCGGGCACGCGGATGGGGCTGGCAAAGGGAAATTCCCGGCGCCAGCCTTTTTGCGCTTCTGTGGGGTGTGTTGGATGATTCACCCGGGCGGCGCAAAGACGCGCGAAGTACGCGGAAATGTGCGGCAAGATATGCTTGGCACGCGACAATCGTTCGCTGCCTCAGCAGAAGCCAAACATCAGTGGCACACTAGGTGGTTGCTGATGTTTGTCTTCTGAACCGACTGCAGAAGACAAGTTTGGTCGGGTGTCCCCCGGGCGAGTACAGGCATTGCGCCGTGCAATGACCACACCGCCCGCAGCGTGCGGGCACCGTCAGCCAGAGGTTGGTAGCGGCCAACCGCCAAATCCCCTCCCAGTCGCTGAACACCTCAGGAGTTGGCCAGGTCCAGCCAGCCCTGCGATGATTCGGAGATCCCATGGCGTACAGCTTCACCGAAAAGAAGCGCATTCGCAAATCCTTTGCGAAGCGTGCGACGGTTCATCAGGTTCCATTCCTGCTTGCCACACAGATTGAATCCTACACCCAGTTTTTGCAAGCGGAAACGCCGCCCGCGCGTCGCAAGAGCGAGGGGCTGCAGGCCGCTTTCAACGCGATTTTCCCCATCTCCTCCCATAACGGGCTTGCCCGTATGGAGTTTGTCTCGTATCACCTGTCCAACCCGCCGTTCGACGTCAAGGAATGCCAGCAGCGTGGCCTGACGTTCCACTCGGCGCTGCGCGCAAAGGTTCGCCTGATCATCAACGATCGCGAGAACCCGGGCAAGGTGAAGGAAGTGAAGGAGCAGGAAGTTTACATGGGCGAAATTCCGCTCATGACTTCGACCGGCTCCTTCGTCATCAACGGCACCGAGCGTGTCATCGTCAGCCAGCTGCACCGTTCGCCGGGCGTGTTCTTCGAGCACGACAAGGGCAAGACGCACAGCTCGGGCAAGCTGCTGTTCTCGGCACGGATTATTCCGTACCGTGGCTCGTGGCTCGACTTCGAATTCGATCCGAAGGACATCCTGTACTTCCGCGTCGACCGCCGCCGCAAGATGCCGGTGACGATCCTGCTGAAGTCGATCGGCCTGACGCCGGAACAGATCCTGGCGCACTTCTTCGTGTTCGACAATTTCACGCTGCAGAGCGAAGGCGCGCAACTCGAGTTCGTGCCCGAGCGTCTGCGCGGCGAAGTCGCGCGCTTCGACATCGTCGACAAGAACGGTCGCGTGGTCGTCGAGAAGGACAAGCGGATCAACGCCAAGCACATCCGTGATCTGGACTCCGCCGGTACCAAGCTGATCAGCGTGCCGGAAGACTACCTGCTGGGTCGCGTCCTGGCCAAGAACATCATTGATCCGGACACCGGTGAAGTGATCGCCAACGCCAACGACGAGCTGACCGAGACGCTGCTGGAAAACCTGCGCGAAGCGGGCGTCAAGGACATCCAGACGCTGTACACGAACGACCTGGACCAGGGTCCGTACATCTCGCAAACGCTGCGTGCGGACGACACCGCGGACCAGACGGCCGCGCGTATCGCCATCTACCGCATGATGCGCCCGGGCGAGCCGCCCACCGAAGACGCCGTGGAAGCGCTGTTCCAGCGCCTGTTCTACAGCGAGGAATCGTACGATCTGTCGCGCGTTGGCCGCATGAAGGTCAACAGCCGTCTGTCGCGCCCGAGCGGCGAAGGCAGCATGGTGCTGCAGGACGAGGACATCCTCGAGACGATCAAGATCCTGGTGAACCTGCGTAACGGCAAGGGTGAAGTCGATGATATCGACCACCTGGGCAACCGTCGTGTGCGTTGCGTCGGCGAACTGGCAGAGAACCAGTTCCGTGCCGGCCTGTCGCGCGTGGAGCGCGCCGTCAAGGAGCGTCTGGGCCAGGCCGAGACCGAGAACTTGATGCCGCACGACCTGATCAACTCGAAGCCGATTTCGTCGGCGATTCGCGAGTTCTTCGGTTCGTCGCAGCTGTCGCAGTTCATGGACCAGACCAACCCGCTGTCGGAAATCACCCACAAGCGCCGTGTTTCGGCTCTTGGCCCGGGCGGTCTGACGCGCGAGCGCGCCGGCTTTGAAGTCCGAGACGTGCACCCGACCCACTATGGTCGCGTGTGCCCGATCGAAACGCCGGAAGGCCCGAACATTGGTCTGATCAACTCGCTGGCACTGTACGCCCGCCTGAACGAGTACGGCTTCCTGGAAACGCCGTACCGCAAGGTGGAAAACAGCAAGCTGACCGACCAGGTGGATTACCTGTCGGCCATCGAGGAAGGCAAGTACGTGGTGGCGCAGGCCAACGCGACCGTTGACGCCGAAGGCAACCTCATCGACGAACTGGTGTCGGCGCGTGAAGGTTCCGAGCGTGAAACGCGTATGGTCACGCCGGACCGCGTTCAGTACATCGACGTGGCGCCGTCGCAGATCGTGTCGGCCGCTGCATCGCTGGTGCCGTTCCTGGAACACGATGACGCGAACCGTGCACTGATGGGCGCGAACATGCAGCGTCAGGCTGTGCCTTGCCTGCGTCCGGACAAGCCGCTGGTTGGTACCGGCATCGAGCGTACCGTGGCCGTTGACTCGGGCACGGCCGTTCAGGCAACGCGTGGTGGCGTGGTGGATTACGTCGACGCAATGCGTGTGGTGATTCGCGTGAACGACGACGAAGCCGTGGCCGGTGAAGTCGGCGTGGACATCTACAACCTGATCAAGTACACGCGTTCGAACCAGAACACCAACATCAACCAGCGTCCGATGGTGAAGGTTGGCGATATCGTTGCCCGTGGCGACGTGATCGCCGACGGCGCATCGACCGACCTGGGCGAGCTGGCGCTGGGCCAGAACATGCTGGTCGCGTTCATGCCGTGGAACGGCTACAACTTCGAGGATTCGATCCTGATCTCGGAGCGTGTGGTTGCCGAAGACCGCTATACCTCGATCCACATCGAGGAACTGTCGGTCGTCGCCCGCGACACGAAGCTCGGACCTGAAGAAATCACGCGCGACATCTCGAACCTGGCCGAAGCGCAACTGGCGCGTCTGGACGAGTCGGGCATCACGTACATCGGCGCGGAAGTCGAAGCCGGCGACGTGCTGGTGGGCAAGGTCACGCCGAAGGGCGAAACCCAGCTCACGCCGGAAGAGAAGCTGCTGCGCGCGATCTTCGGCGAGAAGGCTTCGGACGTGAAGGACACGTCGCTGCGCGTGCCGTCGGGCATGAGCGGTATCGTGATCGACGTGCAGGTCTTCACGCGTGAAGGCGTGACGCGCGACAAGCGCGCCCAATCGATCATCGACGACGAACTGAAGCGCTACCGTCTGGACCTGAACGACCAGCTCCGTATCGTGGAAGGCGACGCGTTCCAGCGTCTGGAGCGCATGCTGCTCGACAAGACCGTCAACGGCGGTCCGAAGAAGCTGGCGAAGGGTGCCAAGCTGACCCGCGAGTACCTGGCCGACCTGGACAAGTACCACTGGTTCGACATCCGTCCGGCCGACGAGGAAGTGGCTGCCCAGCTCGAAGCGGTGAAGGAAGCCATCGAGCAAAAGCGTCACGAGTTCGACCTGGCCTTCGAAGAGAAGCGCAAGAAGCTGACGCAGGGCGACGAATTGCCGCCGGGCGTGATCAAGATGGTCAAGGTGTACCTGGCCGTCAAGCGTCGCCTGCAGCCTGGCGACAAGATGGCAGGCCGTCACGGTAACAAGGGTGTCGTGTCGAAGATCGTTCCGATCGAAGACATGCCGTACATGGCCGACGGCACGCCGGCGGATATCGTGCTGAACCCGCTGGGCGTGCCTTCGCGGATGAACGTGGGTCAGATTCTGGAAACCCACCTGGGCTGGGCCGCTCGCGGTCTGGGCCAGCGTATCGGCGACATGCTCAAGGCTTCGGCCAAGGCGCAGGAACTCCGTCCGCTGCTCGCGCAGATCTACAACGAGAGTGGCAAGGCCGAAGACCTGGATAGCCTGAGCGACGCCGAAGTGCTGGAACTGGCGGGCAACCTGAAGAAGGGTGTTCCGTTCGCCACGCCGGTGTTCGATGGCGCGCACGAAGCGGAAATCCGCCGGATGCTCGACCTGGCCTACCCGGACGATATCGCGAAGGAACGCGGCCTGACGGCATCGAAGCAGCAGGTCACGCTGCACGATGGCCGTACCGGCGAAGCGTTCGAGCGTCCGGTCACGCTGGGTGTGATGCACATGCTGAAGCTGCACCACTTGGTCGACGACAAGATGCACGCCCGTTCCACCGGCCCGTACTCGCTGGTGACGCAGCAGCCGCTGGGCGGTAAGGCCCAGTTCGGTGGCCAGCGTTTCGGTGAGATGGAAGTGTGGGCACTGGAAGCCTACGGCGCATCGTACGTGCTGCAGGAAATGCTGACGGTTAAGTCTGATGACGTGAACGGCCGTACGAAGGTGTACGAGAACATCGTCAAGGGCGAGCACTCGATCGACGCCGGCATGCCGGAATCGTTCAACGTGCTGGTGAAGGAAATCCGCTCGCTGGGTATCGACATCGACCTGGATCGCTACTGATCCGGACGACGAGGGTGCCGGCCGAGGCCGGCGCCCACCAGTGAGTGGTTTCCCACAGAATTGAATGCTGCTGCTCCGGACGAATTCCGGACCGGCGGCGAAACAAGGAGTTGCAATGAAAGCATTGCTCGATCTCTTTAAGCAGGTTCAGCAGGAAGAGCAGTTCGACGCGATCAAGATCGGCTTGGCCTCGCCCGAGAAGATCCGTTCGTGGTCGTACGGTGAAGTGAAGAAGCCGGAAACGATCAACTACCGTACGTTCAAGCCGGAACGCGACGGCCTGTTCTGCGCCAAGATCTTTGGCCCGATCAAGGACTACGAGTGCCTGTGCGGCAAGTACAAGCGCCTGAAGCACCGTGGCGTGATCTGCGAGAAGTGCGGCGTGGAAGTGACGCTGGCCAAGGTGCGCCGCGAGCGCATGGGCCACATCGAACTGGCTGCTCCGACCGCTCACATCTGGTTCCTGAAGTCGCTGCCGTCGCGTCTGGGCATGGTGCTCGACATGACGCTGCGCGACATCGAACGCGTGCTGTACTTCGAAGCGTTCGTGGTGCTGGAACCCGGCATGACTCCGCTCAAGAAGAGCCAGATCATGTCGGAAGACGATTACATCGCGAAGTGCGATGAATACGGCGAAGGCGAATTTGTGGCGATGATGGGTGCCGAGGGCATCCGTGAACTGCTGCGCGGCATCGACATCGAGAAGCAGATCGAACAGATCCGCGCCGAGCTGCAGGCCACCGGTTCCGAAGCCAAGATCAAGAAGTTCGCCAAGCGCCTGAAGGTGCTCGAGGCGTTCCAGCGCTCGGGCATCAAGCCCGAGTGGATGATCCTGGAAGTGCTGCCGGTGCTGCCGCCCGAACTGCGTCCGCTGGTTCCGCTCGATGGCGGCCGTTTCGCCACGTCGGACCTGAACGACCTGTATCGCCGCGTCATCAACCGTAACAACCGTCTGAAGCGCCTGCTGGAGCTGAAGGCCCCTGAAATCATCGTGCGCAACGAAAAGCGCATGCTGCAGGAGGCCGTCGACTCGCTGCTGGACAACGGCCGCCGCGGTAAGGCGATGACCGGTGCCAACAAGCGTCCGCTGAAGTCGCTGGCCGAAATGATCAAGGGTAAGGGCGGTCGTTTCCGTCAGAACCTGCTGGGCAAGCGCGTGGACTACTCGGGCCGTTCGGTCATCGTGGTGGGCCCGACGCTGAAGCTGCATCAGTGCGGTCTGCCCAAGCTGATGGCGCTCGAGCTGTTCAAGCCGTTCATCTTCCACAAGCTGGAAACGATGGGCATCGCCACGACGATCAAGGCTGCCAAGAAGGAAGTGGAAAGCCAGACGCCGGTGGTGTGGGACATCCTGGAAGAGGTGATCCGCGAGCATCCGGTGATGCTGAACCGCGCGCCGACGCTGCACCGTCTGGGCATCCAGGCGTTCGAGCCGGTGCTGATCGAAGGCAAGGCAATCCAGCTCCACCCGCTGGTCTGCGCCGCGTTCAACGCCGACTTCGACGGTGACCAGATGGCCGTTCACGTGCCGCTGTCGCTGGAAGCCCAGATGGAAGCCCGCACGCTGATGCTGGCGTCGAACAACGTGCTGTTCCCGGCCAACGGCGATCCGTCGATCGTGCCGTCGCAAGACGTGGTGCTGGGTCTGTACTACACGACCCGCGACAAGATCAACGGCAAGGGTGAAGGCATGACCTTCGCTGATATCAGCGAAGTCATCCGCGCCTACGAGAACAAGGAAGTCGAGCTCGCATCGCGCGTGAACGTCCGTATCACCGAGTACGAAGTGGTGAACAAGGACGCCGACGGCGACGCACGTTTCGCACCCAAGATCACGCTGCAGGCCACCACGGTCGGCCGCTCGATCCTGTCCGAGATCCTGCCGAAGGGCCTGCCGTTCTCGGTGCTGAACAAGCCGCTGAAGAAGAAGGAAATCTCGCGCCTGATCAACACCGCGTTCCGTAAGTGCGGTCTGCGCGAAACTGTGATCTTCGCTGACAAGCTGCTGCAGTCGGGCTTCCGCCTGGCTACGCGCGCCGGTATCTCGATCGCGATCGACGACATGCTGGTGCCGCCGCAGAAGGAGAAAATCATCTCCGACGCAGCCGCCAAGGTGAAGGAATACGACAAGCAGTACATGTCGGGTCTGGTCACGGACCAGGAGCGTTACAACAACGTCGTGGACATCTGGGGTGCCGCTGGTGACCAGGTGGGCAAGGCGATGATGGAGCAGCTCCAGCACGAAGACGTGGTCGACCGCACCGGCGCGACGGTCAAGCAGGAATCGTTCAACTCGATCTACATGATGGCGGACTCGGGTGCTCGCGGTAGCGCGGCCCAGATTCGTCAGCTGGCCGGTATGCGTGGCCTGATGGCCAAGCCGGACGGCTCGATCATTGAAACGCCGATTACGGCGAACTTCCGTGAAGGCCTGAACGTTCTGCAGTACTTCATCTCGACCCACGGTGCACGTAAGGGTCTGGCGGATACGGCACTGAAGACCGCGAACTCGGGTTACCTGACCCGTCGTCTGGTCGACGTGACGCAGGATCTGGTGGTGGTGGAAGACGATTGCGGTACCTCCAACGGCGTGGCCATGAAGGCCCTGGTCGAAGGCGGTGAAGTGATCGAAGCCCTGCGCGACCGTATCCTGGGCCGTGTGACCGTGGCTGACGTGGTGAATCCTGAAACCCAGGAAACCGCGATCGAGACCGGCACGCTGCTGGACGAAGACCTGGTCGAGCTGATCGACGCCATCGGCGTGGACGAAGTGAAGGTGCGTACTCCGCTGTCGTGCGATACGCGCTACGGCCTGTGCGGCAAGTGCTATGGCCGTGACCTCGGCCGCGGTGTGCTGGTGAACTCCGGCGAAGCGGTGGGTGTGATCGCTGCACAGTCGATCGGTGAGCCGGGTACCCAGCTGACCATGCGTACGTTCCACATCGGTGGTGCGGCATCGCGTGCGGCAGTGGCATCGAGCGTGGAAGCGAAGGCAACCGGTACCGTGCGTTTCACGGCGACCATGCGTTACGTTACCAACACGAAGGGCGAGCTGATCGTCATTTCGCGTTCGGGCGAAGCGCTGATCACCGACGACCACGGCCGCGAGCGCGAGCGCCACAAGATCCCTTACGGCGCTACGCTGCTCGTGCAAGACGGCCAGGCCATCAAGGCTGGTACGCAGCTGGCCACGTGGGACGCCCTGACGCGCCCGATCGTGTCGGAGTACACCGGCACGACCAAGTTCGAGAACGTCGAAGAGGGTGTGACCGTCGCCAAGCAGATGGACGAAGTCACCGGCCTGTCGACCCTCGTGGTGATCGACGCCAAGCGCCGCACGGCTGCCACCAAGGGTCTGCGCCCGCAGGTGAAGCTGCTCGACGCGAACAACCAGGAAGTGAAGATCCCGGGCACGGACCACTCCGTGACCATCGGCTTCCAGGTGGGCGCACTGATTACCGTGAAGGACGGCCAGCAGGTGCACGTGGGTGAAGTGCTCGCACGTATCCCGACCGAGTCGCAGAAGACCCGTGACATTACCGGTGGTCTGCCGCGAGTGGCTGAGCTGTTCGAAGCACGTTCGCCGAAGGACGCCGCCGTGCTGGCGGAAGTCACCGGTACCGTGTCGTTCGGCAAGGACACCAAGGGCAAGCAGCGCCTGGTGATTACGGACCTGGACGGCAACGCCCACGAGTTCCTGATCGCCAAGGAAAAGCAGGTGCTGGTGCACGACGGCCAGGTGGTGAACAAGGGCGAAATGATCGTGGAAGGTCCGGCGGATCCGCACGACATCCTGCGCCTGAAGGGCATCGAAGAGCTGGCGCACTACATCGTGGACGAAGTGCAGGACGTTTACCGTCTGCAGGGCGTGAAGATCAACGACAAGCACATCGAAGTGATTGTTCGTCAGATGCTGCGCCGCGTGCAGATCGCCGATGTGGGCGACACCAAGTTCATCCCGGGTGAACAGGTGGAGCGTTCGGAACTGCTCGACGAGAACGATCGTGTGATCGCCGACGGCAAGCGTCCGGCTACGCACGAGAACCTGCTGCTGGGTATTACGAAGGCGTCGCTGTCGACCGACAGCTTCATCTCGGCTGCATCGTTCCAGGAAACGACGCGCGTGCTGACCGAGGCCGCGATCATGGGCAAGACCGACGACCTGCGTGGTCTGAAGGAAAACGTGATCGTGGGTCGTCTGATCCCGGCCGGTACCGGCCTGGCCTACCACCGTGCCCGCAAGGCACGCGAGGCTGCCGAGCGCGAACGCGCCCAGGCGATCAGCGACGAAGAGCAATCGCTCTTCATCGAGCCGCCGGTGGTGCAAGCGACCGAAGGCGAGGGCGACGCAGTCTGATCGGCATCACGCCAAGCAGTACAGCGGTATAGAAAACCCGGCTCATCCGAGCCGGGTTTTTTTTGCTTCCGCGTTTCCGTGCGGGCCGGAAATTTGCGTGACGTCAGGAAATCGATTGACGATGGGCGCTATGGTTGGCCGGAACGATTCTCATCACGGCAACCAAAACCCATGCAGCCTCCATTTCCCGTTTCTCGTATTTCGCCAAGCCATCGAATTGTCCGTGGACTTGCAATTGCCGGGAGCCTGATGCTGGCTTCGACGCAGGCGGCAGCCGACGAGGCCTTATGGCTCGATCTGTTGGCCAGCCAGCCGGGCGCCATGGTGGAGGGCCATCGCCGTCAGCGGTTCGAGGAACACTATGATTGCCTTTCCGGCCGTGGCAACGCACGCCTTTGCGAACGGCTCGAGGATCAGGCGCGCCAAGGCCAGATGGATGTGCTGCGTCAGAGTGCATCGCCGGCCCCGCTAACTCCGCCGGTTGACCCGGACGAATTCCAGCGGCAAGACATACCGTTGCCGGGGAGACGCTAACTGCAGCCGTACCCACGGCAGTCGTTCCCTAACCCGCCAACCGTACCCATCACCTTTCAGTTTCCATCCCCTGCGCGCCGTCACTCGACGGAACAGACTTCAATTGTTGCTGCGCGATTGCGTGGGGTACTTGGAGTCTGGTCCATGTTCGGAAGAACGATGTTGTTTGTCACGTTGACCGGTGTGTCGTCGGCCATCTCGGCCATGACCGCCGAGGAGATAAAGCGCGCCGACGCGCTCTATCAGGCCAACTGTGCAGTGTGTCACTCGGCAAGCCGGGGCGGGTATGTGGGGCCCGCCTTGCACAAGGACCGCCTTGTGCAGAGCGAGGCTGCGTTGCGTGGCACGATCATGACCGGTATCCCCGATACGCTGATGCCACCATTCCACTCGCGCCTGCCCGATGCGGACATTCATTTGCTGGCGGAGTACATCCATTCGCAGCCGGTTAGCAAGCCAGAATGGTCGATGAAGCAGGCCCAGGACAGCCTGGAAGTGCTGATCGACGAGAAGACGCTCCCGTCGAAGCCGACTTACAAGATCGACTCGGTCTACGACCTGATGGTGGTCATGGCACGCGGACGCTATGGCCGGGGAACGGGGTCCGATAACGCCAAGACGGTCTTCCTCGACGGCAAGACCAATCAGGTTGTCGGCGAGATTGCCACACCGATCGCGCCGCACATCATGGAGTTCAGCCCGGTCAATGAACGATGGGCGTGGCTCAAGAGCGACGATGGCTACGTCTACAAGATCGACCTTTACTCGCTCAAGGTTGTACGCAAGATCAAGACGGGTTTAACGGGGCCGGGCATTGCCGTGTCGAACGACGGCAAATGGCTGGCCGCCAGTTCATTCGTGCCAAACCTCGTCATGATCCTGAAGGCGGATACGCTCGAACCCGTGAAGCACCTTCGGTTGGAGGGCACGGACCCGGACGGCAAGTTCATTCAGTCGGCAGGCGGGCCGGTAATCGGCAGCCGGATTAACAACAAGTTCGCGCTGACTCTGCGCCAGGCGGGGCAGATCTGGATCGTGGACCCGGATCGAGAGGGGATGCCCGTCACCAAGCTCGAGAAGGTCGGACGCATGTTGCACGATACGTTCCTGACGCCAGATGGGCGATATTCGATGGTGGCCTCGTATGACGACAACAAGATCGTCGCCATCGATCTCAAGGAAGACAAGGTGGTTCGCGATATTCCAGCGGGCTGCCAGCCGCACGTCGGATCTGGCGCGGTGACGCCGATCGGCGGCCGAATGCTGGCTTTTGGTACCAACATCGGCAAGTGCGACAAGGGCGATGTGGTGACAGTCTGGGACACCAAGGATTTCTCGGTTGTGAAGAACATCCGCGTGGCCGGCCCGACCGAATCGCCGGCAGCCCATCCTGATGCGCCGTATGTCGCGGTCGATATCGTCAGCAAGGACAAGAGGGCGTCACAGATCCAGCTTATTGACAAGCAGAAGCTTGAAGTCGTGCGCACGCTCGAAGCCGGTGGCCATGCGTTCTTCCCGGAGTACACGCGTGATGGCAAGTATCTGTACGTGAGCGCGGGCTACTACGGAGACCGGATTCGCATCTACGACAGCAAGACACTGGAGTTGGTCGCCGAACACAAGATGGAAAGCCCGGCAGGCATCTTCTCGCGTGCCCGGACGCAATGGATCACCGTGGGCCTGCCGCCCACTCGCAAGAACTGATGGAGGAGTGACGCGATGACCGATTTTCGTTTGAACCGTAGCGCCGTCACGCTTGCATTGGTGCTGTTCTCGGTAGGCGTGCACGCCGAGACACCGAAGCTTGACGAGAAGGTGAAGGCAATCCTGCCGCTGTGTGCCTCTTGCCATGGCATCGATGGCATCAGCAGCGTTGGGCTGTACCCGAACCTATCGGGGCAGAAGCCGGAATACCTGGCCAAGCAGTTGCATGATTTCAAGGCTGGGCGCCGCAACGACCCTGTGATGCGGCCAATGGCCGAACCGCTGGACGATGCCGCGATCGATGCATTGTCGCGCTACTTCAGCAAGGTGAAGCCACCGAAGTGATGGGTCGTGCGGTGGCGGGCTCCGCCACCGCACGCCTGAAGCGGGCAGTCAGCACGGATTTGAGCAGGCTCATGGCTTCGCCGATTTGCCTGGTCGTCAACGAGGCATAGCCAAACAGCACGACCCGATCGGTCTTCTCCGATGCATTCCCGCAGGCGGCTTCCGGCAGCGGGTAAAAGCGGATGCCGTTGGCCAGTGCGCACTGAACGATCTCGTCAGCGGGTGGGCTGTCGGTCGGGAGGTGCAAGGCCAGGTGCATTCCGGTACTTGCCCCGCTGATCTGGCAATCGTCACCCCAGATACTGCGCAGGCCGGCCAGCAAGGCGTCGCGCTGGGCGCGATATCTCCGGCGCAGTTTGTAGAGATGGCGGCTGTAGTCCCCATACTCAAACAGACGCGCAAGCACTGCCTGCTCCAGCCACGGGCACCCATGATTCAGCAGTGCTTTTCGACGCGCTATTGCGTCGGCGAGCCTTGGGGGGCAGACCATGAAACCAAGACGGAGCCCTGGACCCAGCACTTTCGAGAAGGTACCCACATAAACGACGCGTGTGGGATCGAGTGCGGCCAGTGGCGGGAGCAGCGCGCTGTCATAGGCGAAGTCTCCGTCATAGTCATCCTCGATCACGAAGGCGCCGACGCGTGCTGCCCACGCCAGCAACTCGCGCCGCCGGTCGAGCGACATCGTGTAGCCGAGCGGGTACTGGTGCGATGGCGTGGTATAGGCCAGTTGCACTGGTGCTTCCGGCAGGGCATGGGTGCATAGCCCTTGCGCGTCGACGGGGATGGTGACCTGAACGGCATTCCCCAATCGCGGCAGGTTGCAGAAGCCCGCATAGCCCGGGGATTCCATCACGACGCGGCTGCCGTGGCGGATGAAGTGCGTGGCAAGGAGGTGGAGTGCTTCCTGCACGCCGGCGACGACGATGATCTGGCCTGGATCTACGGCCAGCGCACGTGTCGCGGCCAAGTAATCCGCGATCTGCACCCGCAGCCCCCACAGGCCTTCAGCGGGCGTGTACTCCGTCATGGCATGCCCCATATGGCGCAGCAACGGGTTTGCCAGCTTCGCCCAACGACGCGCCGGGAAAGCATCCGGCGCGGGGCGCCCGATCTTGAAGTCGAAGCGTACAGGCGACGGCGGCGGCGCGGTGTGAACGCCGGGGGTAGCGATGTCCGCGCCGGATCCGGCGAACTGGTGCGCGGATGTGGCAATCCCCGATGTTTCCACGCCGGGTGACGGCAGCGAAGACATTCGCGGCGTATCGGTAGCGACGAAGAATCCTCGGCCCGGCTCTCCACGCAGCAGACCGGCATCGGTCAGGCATTCATATGCGCCAACCACGGTATTGCGCGAAACGCGCAACATCGCCATCAGAGCGGCAATCGAAGGGAGTCGATCTCCAGGTTGCAGGCACCCGGAGACGATCAGCCATTCGATCTGTCGCATGATCTGCCGCTTGTACGGCTCGGTGCCGTCCCGGGTGATGGAGATCGGCAGGGCAAAGGAATGGGTTTGCATCTTCCGTGGGGTTCGCTGAACCGTTGCTCGCGTCACAGAATGCGCGGCTTCGAATCATCCTAGGCCTGACGGGAAGTGCGATGGTTGTGCTGAGGCAAGGTGAGCCGGGATGCGTCGGATTGAGGCAACGCGGTTGTCGGCCGTTGAAGTCTTCACGACATTGACACGGACACATACAGGTGAGCCGGGCCTTAGTGGTATGGTTACGCCTTTCCTGGCTTTCCGAATCCCGCTGTCCCATGTCGCGCGCCCTGGCGATCCTCAAAGAAGTCTTCGGCTACCACGCATTCCGCGGCCGGCAGGGCGAAATCATCGACCACGTGGCCGAAGGCGGTGATTGCCTGGTGCTGATGCCGACCGGTGGCGGCAAGTCGCTCTGCTACCAGATTCCCGCGCTGCTCCGGCAGCAGGCAGGCCACGGCGTGGGTATCGTCGTATCGCCACTGATTGCGCTGATGCAGGATCAGGTCGCCGCACTGACGGAGGCGGGGGTTCGCGCCGCAGTGCTCAACTCGACGCTGAGCAGCAGCGAGGCATCGGCAGTCGAGCGGGACCTGCTGGCGGGGCGGCTGGATATCCTCTATGTGGCGCCGGAGCGGCTGATGACGCCGCGGTTCCTCGATCTGCTCGAGCGGACGCGCGTGGGTCTCTTTGCGATTGACGAAGCGCATTGCGTATCGCAATGGGGACATGACTTCCGGCCCGAGTACATCCAGTTGTCGGTCCTGCACGAGCGCTTTCCGCGTGTTCCGCGTATTGCCTTGACGGCCACGGCCGATGCATTGACGCGCCAGGAGATTGTCGAGCGTCTGGCGCTGGACGAGGCGAGCGTCTTCATCTCAAGCTTCGACCGCCCCAATATCCGCTATCGGATCATCGAAAAGGACAACGCCCGGCAGCAGTTGCTCGCGTTCATCAAGGCAGAGCACATGAACACGACTGGCGGGCACGACAGCGGCATCGTCTACTGCCTGTCGCGCAAGAAGGTCGAGGATACCGCAGCGTGGCTGTCCAGCCACGGCATCAACGCGCTGGGCTATCACGCCGGCATGGACTCCCAGATTCGCCAGACGCACCAGGCCCGATTCCGCGTGGAAGAGGGGATCGTGATGGTAGCCACCATCGCTTTCGGCATGGGTATCGACAAGCCGGACGTACGCTTTGTGGCGCACCTGGACCTGCCCAAGAGCATGGAAGGGTACTACCAGGAAACCGGACGCGCGGGGCGCGACGGCCTGCCCGCCAATGCATGGATGGCATACGGGCTGGGCGATGTAGTGCAGCAGAAGCGCATGATCGACGAGTCGGAAGCGGACGAGGCGCACAAGCGCGTCTCGTCGTCCAAGCTCGATGCCTTGCTGGGTTTGTGTGAAACCGCCGGCTGCCGGCGTGTGCGCATCCTGGCGTATTTCGACGAGACGGCCGAGCCCTGTGGAAATTGCGACACCTGCCTGGAGCCACCTTCCACTTGGGATGGGACGCGCGAGGCCCAGATGGCGCTGTCGTGCGTCTACCGTATCGCGCAGGCGAGCCGCGTCTATTTTGGCGCCACGCATCTGATCGACGTGCTGCGTGGCAATGCCAACGAGAAGATCCGGCAATGGGGGCATGACAAGGTGTCGACTTTCGGCATCGGCAAGGATCGCTCGGTATCCGAATGGCACGCGATCTTCCGTCAGTTGATCGCGCACGGCCTGCTGGTCATCGATCACGGTGGACACGGAGCGTTGCTGCTAGGCGATTCGGCGCGTGCCGTGCTCAAGGGTGAGGAATTGATCACCCTGCGCCGCCAGGTCAGCAAGCCGGGCAAGTCCGGCGACCGTGGCGCGCGCGGGGCGAGGATCGACCATACGGCGACGATGGATGCCGACATGCTGGCCAACTGGGAAGCGCTGCGCGGCTGGCGGACCACCACGGCGCGCGAGCATGGCGTGCCCGCCTATGTGATCTTCCATGACGCCACGCTGGCGGAACTGGCGCGCAGCGCACCCGAGTCGCTTGATGAGCTGGCGGAAGTGCCCGGAATCGGTGCGTCGAAACTCGAACGCTACGGCGAGGAAATCCTCGAAATCCTGCGCGCGGTCTGAGCGTGAGGGCGCCCGGGGGATCTTCGGGTATACCGCTTGACCATTGCCAGCCGGCCTGCTAGAGTGCCAGATTCGAGTTTTTGGCTTTGGATTTCGCTCGTCTGTCGGATATGTGGATTTCGGTTCGCAACCAGGCAAGGCGACAGCGGGATCCTGGCGAGCTCGCGCTCTTTGGCAAGTCTGTCACTTCACAGCCCTTCCTCCAGAGCGTTCGCTCACCTTTCCCGTCCGAAACCCGTAGTTGCCCCTCATGTCGTCCGCTGGCAGAGGGGTGTTTTTGTAAAAACCAAGCTGGATTGAACAATGCCAACTATCAACCAACTGGTTCGCAAGCCGCGTGTCTCTGAAGTCATCAAGAGCAAGAGCCCAGCGCTTGAGAACTGCCCGCAGCGTCGCGGCGTGTGCACCCGCGTGTACACCACGACGCCGAAGAAGCCGAACTCGGCACTGCGTAAGGTCGCCAAGGTGCGCCTGACCAACGGTTTCGAAGTCATTTCGTACATCGGCGGTGAAGGCCACAACCTGCAGGAACACTCGGTCGTGCTGATTCGCGGCGGCCGTGTGAAGGACTTGCCGGGTGTGCGTTACCACATCGTCCGTGGCTCGCTGGATCTGCAAGGCGTGAAGGACCGCCGGCAGGCCCGTTCGAAGTACGGTGCGAAGCGTCCGAAGGCTGCCTAAGCTTCTACGCAAGCAATACCCGACAGAGCTGTGGCGCGAGTCATGGAGCTGTCACCAGGCGGCGGTACAACGGAGCGTTTTTGTGCGCCGTGCCGTCGAGTAAGTGGTCACCCGGCGAATTTGCCCATTAAACGAATGGCAAGCTAGTTGGTGACCGGAGAGCGGGAACAAGCAAGACCGCTTCTCAACTGAATCTAAAGGAAAAAAGATGCCACGTCGTCGTGAAGTCCCCAAGCGGGACATTCTGCCTGATCCGAAGTTCGGTAACGTTGAAGTTGCCAAGTTCATGAACGTGCTGATGCTGGACGGCAAGAAGTCGGTTGCCGAACGTATCGTGTACGGCGCGTTCGACCAGATCGAAAAGAAGGCAGGCAAAGCCCCCATCGAAGTGTTCTCCGTTGCGATCAACAACGTGAAGCCGGTGGTGGAAGTGAAGAGCCGTCGCGTGGGCGGCGCCAACTATCAGGTTCCGGTCGAAGTCCGTCCGTCGCGTCGTTTGGCATTGGCGATGCGTTGGCTGCGCGAGGCCGCGAAAAAACGCAGCGAGAAGTCGATGGCGCTGCGCCTGGCAGGTGAACTGCTTGAAGCTGCAGAGGGCCGTGGTGGCGCGATGAAGAAGCGCGACGAAGTGCACCGCATGGCCGAAGCCAACAAGGCGTTCTCGCACTTCCGCTTCTAAAGCGCGCGAGAAACATTGTTGGTTGCCGGGCGGGCTGTGTTTTTACACATCTCGCCCGTTTGTGTTAAGGGCGCAGACCATGAGATTTCTGCGCCTCATGGACGAATAGAGGATTAAAGTGGCTCGTAAGACTCCTATTGAGCGCTACCGTAACATCGGTATTTCGGCTCACATTGACGCGGGTAAAACCACCACGACCGAGCGGATCCTGTTCTACACCGGTGTGAACCACAAGATCGGTGAAGTGCATGATGGCGCGGCCACCATGGACTGGATGGAGCAGGAGCAGGAGCGCGGCATCACCATCACGTCTGCTGCGACCACCGCCTTCTGGAAGGGCATGGGCGGCAACTACCCCGAGCACCGCTTCAACATCATCGACACCCCGGGCCACGTGGACTTCACCATTGAGGTGGAGCGCTCCATGCGCGTGCTGGATGGCGCCTGCATGGTCTACTGCGCAGTGGGTGGCGTGCAGCCCCAGTCGGAAACCGTCTGGCGTCAGGCCAACAAGTATGGCGTGCCGCGTCTGGCGTTCGTCAACAAGATGGACCGTACCGGCGCGAACTTCTTCAAGGTCTACGACCAGCTGAAGACCCGCCTGAAGGCCAACCCGGTGCCCGTCGTGGTGCCGATCGGCGCTGAAGACGGCTTCCAGGGCGTTGTCGACCTGCTGGAAATGAAGGCGATCGTCTGGGACGAAGCCAGCCAGGGCGTTAAGTTCGAGTACCAGGACATCCCGGCCGAACTGCAAGCTACCGCTGACGAATGGCGCGAGAAGATGGTTGAGTCCGCCGCCGAAGCCAGCGAAGAGCTGATGGAAAAGTACCTGGGTGGCGAAGAGCTGACCCGCGCCGAGATCGTGAAGGCGCTGCGTGACCGTACCATCGCCTGCGAAATCCAGCCGATGCTGTGCGGCACCGCGTTCAAGAACAAGGGCGTGCAGCGTATGCTCGACGCCGTGATCGACTTCCTGCCGTCGCCGGTTGATATTCCGCCGGTCAAGGGCGTGGACGAAAGCGACGACGAGAAGAAGCTCGAGCGCAAGGCTGACGACAACGAGAAGTTCTCGGCGCTGGCGTTCAAGATCATGACCGACCCGTTCGTTGGTCAGCTGATCTTCTTCCGCGTGTACTCGGGCAAGATCAATTCGGGCGACACCGTGTACAACCCGGTGAAGCAGAAGAAGGAGCGTCTGGGCCGTATTCTGCAGATGCACGCCAACCAGCGCGAAGAAATCAAGGAAGTGCTGGCCGGTGACATCGCCGCCGCGGTGGGCCTGAAGGACGCCACCACGGGTGACACGCTGTGCGACCCCGCTGCCCCGATCGTGCTCGAGCGCATGGTGTTCCCGGAGCCGGTGATCTCGCAGGCTGTCGAGCCGAAGACCAAGGCTGACCAGGAAAAGATGGGCATCGCCCTGAACCGCCTGGCCGCTGAAGATCCGTCGTTCCGCGTGCGTACCGATGAAGAATCGGGCCAGACCATCATTTCGGGCATGGGCGAGCTCCACCTCGAAATTCTGGTCGACCGCATGAAGCGCGAATTCGGCGTGGAAGCCAACATCGGCGCGCCGCAGGTTGCCTACCGCGAAACCATTCGCAAGAAGGCCGAGGACGTCGAAGGCAAGTTCGTCAAGCAGTCGGGCGGCCGCGGCCAGTACGGTCACGCCGTGATCACGCTGGAACCGCAAGAGCCGGGCAAGGGCTTCGAATTCATCGACGCCATCAAGGGCGGTGTGATTCCTCGCGAATACATCCCGGCGGTCGAGAAGGGTATCGTCGACACGCTGCCGGCCGGTATCCTGGCTGGCTTCCCGGTGGTGGACGTGAAGGTCACGCTGACGTTCGGTTCGTACCACGATGTGGACTCGAACGAAAACGCGTTCCGCATGGCCGGCTCGATGGCTTTCAAGGAAGCCATGCGCAAGGCCAGCCCGGTTCTGCTCGAGCCGATGATGGCCGTGGAAGTGGAAACGCCGGAAGACTACACGGGTACCGTGATGGGCGACTTGTCGTCCCGCCGCGGCATCGTGCAGGGCATGGACGACATGGTGGGCGGCGGCAAGATCATCAAGGCCGAAGTCCCGCTGTCGGAAATGTTCGGTTACTCGACCGCGCTGCGTTCGGCCACGCAAGGCCGCGCCACGTACACCATGGAATTCAAGCACTACGCTGAGGCACCGAAGAACATCGCCGAAGCTGTGATGACGGCCAAGGGCAAGCAATAAAACGCTGTACCGCCACGCATGATCTGCGTGGCGGTGTAAAGAATCGAATCAGACTGTATTCCATTAGGAGCTGAAACATGGCAAAGGAAAAGTTCGAGCGGACCAAGCCGCACGTGAACGTAGGTACGATTGGTCACGTTGACCACGGCAAGACGACGCTGACGGCAGCGATTGC
>NZ_JWMB01000007.1:0-104180 GCF_000812445.1 Cupriavidus sp. SHE
GCCCGCAACCGCCGCGCCAATGGCCGAGTCGTTGGTCGAGGTGGCCAGGCGCGGCGTCAGGCGCGTCGGCGCGGTCTCCCCATCGCGCATGAAGCGCCATTCGGGCAGGGTGGAGATACCCGTGGTCTGGATGACGGTGTGGTGGGCAAGATCGTCGGGCGTGGCTGGCGTGCCGAACCGGGCCAGATAGTCAGGCGCGGCGCAGACCACGCGGCGGACCCGACCG
The DNA here is from genome assembly GCF_000812445.1 of Cupriavidus sp. SHE. Lineage (NCBI taxonomy): Bacteria > Pseudomonadati > Pseudomonadota > Betaproteobacteria > Burkholderiales > Burkholderiaceae > Cupriavidus > Cupriavidus sp. SHE. The sequence goes on from NZ_JWMB01000007.1 coordinate 227, forward strand.
ACCGGGATGGCCTGCAACGACGAACTGGGCAGTGGGCCGATGCGGACCCCGACGTCGATACCTTCCTCGACGAAATTGACGTTGCGGTCGATCAGCAGGCATTCGGCATCGACTTCCGGATAGCGTCGCAGATACTCGACCACGATCGGCGTGACGAACCGACGCCCGAACAGGACCGAAGCCGTGATCGACAGCTTGCCACGCGGCGCGGCATGGGCGCCCGTGGTGGCAAGCTCGGCTTCCTCGATCTCGGCCAGGATGCGGCGGCAGTTTTCGTAGTAGGTGGCGCCGGTTGCCGTCGGGCGCACCAGCCGCGTGGTGCGTGTGAGCAGGCGCACGCCCAGGTGTGTCTCCAGCTCGGTGATGACGCGGCTGACCACCGAGAGCGACACGTCGAGCTTCCGGGCGGCGGGCGTGAAGCCGCCGGTATCCACCACGGTCACGAACGTCTTCATGGCCTGCAGGCGATCCACCGTCGTTCTCCGTCAGGCGGTGGGGCCGTTGCTGCCGATATCGCCGTTCTCGTCGATACCGTGCGCGTTCAGGTCCCAGCAGGCGATGAACAGCGCTGCGATCAGCGGCCCGATGACGAAGCCGTTGAGTCCGAACAGCGCCATGCCACCGAGCGTGGAGATCAGCACCACGTAGTCCGGCATCTGGGTGTCCTTGCCAACCAGGATCGGGCGCAGCACATTGTCGACCATGCCGATCACCAGCACGCCGAACCCAATCAGCACCAGGCCCGTGACCGTCGAGCCGGTCAGCAGGAAGTAGACCGCGACGGGTGCCCAGATCAGGCCTGCGCCCACGGCGGGCAGCAGCGACAGGAACGCCATGATCACGCCCCAGAGCAGCGCGCCCTGGATACCAAGGACCGCGAAGATGCCGCCGCCGAGTGTCCCCTGCACGAGTGCCACAGCCACGTTGCCCTTCACGGTGGCGCGTACCACGGTGGTGAACTTCTGGATCAGGTGCTGCTTGTACAAATCGCTGAGCGGCACGGCCGTGCGGATCTTGCGGGACAGCCGAGGGCCGTCGCGCAGCAGGAAGAACAGCAGGTACAGCATGATGCCGAAGCTGATCACGAACTGGGCCGTATTCTGGCCGATGCTCAGTGCCCGCGTGGCCACGAACTGGCTGGCCTGCAATGCGCTGGCGCTCAGCTTTTCCTGCAAGTCCGCGATGCTGGTCAGATCCACCTTTGCCAGCAGCGTGCGCACGTAGGGCGGCAGGGCGTCCACGGCGCGCTGAAAGTACACGCCGAAATTCAGTTGGCCCGAGCGGATGCTGTCGTAGAGGCTGGCGCCCTGGTTGATCAGCGAGGCGGTGATGATCGTCAGCGGCAGGATGACCAGCACCAGCACCAGAAGCAGTGTGAGCAGCGCGGCCACGTTGTTGCGCCCACGCAGCCCGGCCGTCAGGCGCCGTTGCAACGGGGCGAAGATGATGGCGAGGACGGCGCCCCAGAAAACAGCGCCATAGAAGGGCAGCAGAATCCAGAAGAACGCGATGGAGACCGCCGCGAGCAACAACAGGAACGTCTTGTGATACAGACCGGGTGATTCGGCCATGGTGGAATCCTTAAGCGCAAGCCAGCAGCCATTCTACGATGCCGTGAGGTCGCCACCCGTGACATGTGCCCCGGTGTGGCCGCACGGCCGTGAATGGCCCTATTTGCGCTGTCCGGGCTCCGCTACCGACCGGGCGGCCGCCAGATTGGCGGCGATCCGGCCGGCGGTCTGCGAATCCGGGGGCAGCAGCCGGTACAGGTGCTCCCAGTAGGCGATCGCGCCAGCCTTGTCGCCGCGTTCGGCCGCGGCGCTGGCGGCCAGCGCCAGCCCCTTCGGGTCGTCGGGGTCGAGCCGCAGCGCGGCGTCGATCTGTGCCATCGCCGGGCCTTCCAGCGATCCGCCGTTGACGCTGGCCAGCACGTCCGCGTAGTCGGAACGCAGCGACGCCACCTTCGGCTCCAGCGCTACCGCGCGAGCGAATGCCTCCGCTGCGTCGTCGTTGCGTTCGAGCACGGTGTACGAACGCCCCAGCATGACCCAGCCCTCGGCGTCGTTCGGATTCCTGCGCAGGCGCGCGGCGAGCTGGTCGACCATGTCCTCGACGCGGGCCGCCGTCAGGGTGACCTCGCCATCGGGGCCGTGAGGTCCATCGTGCGCCACCGCAGACCCGAGCAGCGATACTGGCGAGCCCAGGTGCAGATACAGCGCGACGGCCACCGGTGGCAACACGGTAAACAGCATCGCATTGGTCAGCAGCGATTGGCGGCGCGCGGGCGATTGCATGTCCCGTTCTGTCTCCGCCACGGCATCGCCCGCTGCCATCTGGCGGCGCCTGCCGCGCCAGAGCCAGGCCAGCACCGCCACGAGCAGGAGGAAGGGGCCGAGCCACAGCAGCCACGTCTGTGGCTTGAACGGCGGCTTGTAGAGCACGAAGTCGCCGTAGCGCTGGACCAGATAGGTCTTGATCGCATCGTCGCTGGCCCCTTGCACCATCTGGGCCCGGATCTGGCGGCGCAGGTCGACGGCCAGATCGGCGTTCGAATCGGCCAGTGTCTGGTTCTGGCAGACCAGGCACCGAAGCTGCGAGGAGAGCGCCAGCACGCGCGCGTCGAGTTCCGCATCCGTCAGCGCGAATGCTGCCCCGGCATGGAGCGCGATCAGCAGGGTCAGCGTGGAGAGCCAGGTTCTAGGCACGGCTGCCCCCGTTCTCAAGCGATTTCAGCAGTGGCAGCAGCTTCTGTTCAAGGACCTGCTGTGTGACCGGGCCGACCTGGCGATAGCGCACCACGCCCGCTGCGTCGATGATGAAGGTCTCCGGCACACCGTACACGCCGAGGTCGATGCCGACGCGGCCATCCGCATCGACGGCCGAGGCCTTGTAGGGGTCGCCCATCCGTTGCAGCCACTCCAGCGCCGCGCCGCGCGTGTCCTTGTAGTTCAGTCCATAGAGCGGCACCTGCGTCTGCCCGGCCATGCCGAGCAGGACCGGATGCTCGGCGCGGCACGCGGTGCACCAGGACGCCCAGACATTCAACACCCAGACCTTGCCGCGCAGGCTGGCCGGGTCGAATTTTTGCGCGTTGGCGTTTGCAGAGGTTTCGAGTACCGGCAGCACGAACGCAGGCGCAGGCTTGCCCACCAGCGACGAAGGCAGCTCGCGTGGATCGTGGCGCAGCCCCGCCGCCAGGGCGATCACGATCGCCAGGAATACGCCCAATGGAAGCAGGAAGCGCATCATGCTTCGGACTCCTTGCCGGCTGGCAGCGTCAGCGGGGGCGTGGCGGGGCGAGCCCCCGCATCGTCATTGGCCGTGACCGCAGACGTGACCGCCATCGCCGGATGGCGCGCGCGATATCGGCGGTCGCTGGCGGCAAGGAGCCCGCCCAGCGCCATCAACGCGCAGCCGCCCCAGACCCACGAGACGAAGGGCTTCACGTAGACCCGCAGCGCCCAGCGGGCATCGGCGGACGTGGCATCCGACGAATCGCCGAGCGCCACATAGAGATCGCGTGCGAGCCCGGTGTCGATGGCGGCCTCGGTGGTCGGCATGTCCTGGCTGCGGTAGACGCGCCGCTCGGTGGCGAGCGTGGTGACCGGACGGCCTTGCCGCGTCACCGTGACTGTGCCCCGCAGCGCATCGTAGTTCGGTCCCCTGACCGGCACTACGCCGTCAAAGCGGAAATCGTAGCCGCCCACCGCGACCGAGTCGCCCACGCGCATCGACAACTCGCGCACGCTCTCCTGGCTCTTGACCAGCGTGACGCCGGTGATGAACACGCCCACGCCGATGTGGGCCAGCAACATGCCGTAGTAGCCGGCCGGCAACTGGCGCAGGCCGGAGCGCCAGTCCCGCGCGTGCCGCATCTGCGTGGCCAGGCTGGCCAGCCCGCTCATTGCGCACCACGCGGCCAGCGTGAGGCCGAGTCCGGTCATGGCGGAGCTGTTGCGCAGCACGGCCAGCAGCCCAAGCGCGATGACCACACTTGCCACGGCCGCCCAGCGCAGTCGCCTGGCCATGTCGGGCAGGTCGCTGCGTCCCCAGCGTGCCAGCGGGGCGGCGCCCATCAGCAGCACGGCGGGGGCCATCAGCGGCACGAACACTTCTTCGAAGTACTCGGGGCCGACCGATACCTTGCCGAGGTCCAGCACGTCCAGCAGCAGCGGATACAGCGTGCCGAGCAGCACCGCCGAGGCGGCCACGGCCAGCAGCACGTTATTGGCCAGCAGGAAAGATTCGCGCGAGGTCAGGTTGAAATCGGTGCGCTGGGTCAGCCGGGGCGCGCGCCACGCGAATAGCGCGAGCGCCAGCCCCGTGACCAGTCCCAGCAACGTCAGGATGAAGATGCCGCGCCGGGGATCCACCGCGAATGCGTGGACCGAGGTAAGCACGCCAGAGCGGACCAGGAACGTGCCGAGCAGGCTCAGCGAGAACGTGAAGATCGCCAGCAGAGCGGTCCAGGCGCGGAACGCGCCGCGCTTCTCGGTGACCGCCAGCGAGTGGATCAGCGCGGTGCCGGCCAGCCAGGGCATGAACGACGCGTTCTCCACCGGGTCCCAGAACCACCAGCCGCCCCAGCCCAGTTCGTAGTAGGCCCACATGCTGCCCATCGCAATACCGATGGTCAGGAACATCCACGCCAGGATCGTCCACGGGCGCGACCAGCGTGCCCAGGCCGCGTCGAGTCGTCCTTCGAGCAAGGCCGCCACCGCGAATGAGAACGCCACCGCGAAGCCGACGTAGCCCATGTACAGGAATGGCGGATGGAACACCATGCCGGGGTCCTGCAGCAGCGGATTGAGGTCGCGCCCCTCCATCGCGCGGGGCAACAGACGCAGGAACGGATTCGATGCGAACAGCACGAACAGCAGCAGTCCGGTGCTGATGGCCCCCATCACGCCGAGCACGCGCGCGACGAACGCCAGTGGCAGGCGGCGGCTGAAGCCAGCCACGGCCATTGCCCACAGCGCCAGCATCAGCGACCACAGCAGCATCGATCCCTCATGGCCGCCCCATACCGCCGCCATGCGGTAGATCAGCGGCAGCGCGCTGTTAGAGTTCGCCGCCACGTAAAGCACGCTGAAGTCGTTGTCGACGAAGGCGTATGTCAGCGAGAGGTAGGCCGCGATCAGCAGCGTGCCATGCAGGAAGGCAGCGGGCCGTGCAAGGCACATCCAGGCAACATTGCCGCGCGCCGCGCCCACCATCGGCAGCGTTGCCAGCACCAGCGCCACGAGCATGGCCAGGATCAGTGCGAAGTGGCCCAGTTCCGGATTCATCGCGTTTTTTCCGTGGGGTTGTCCGATGCGGCGCGTTTGAGCGCGTCGGCGGCTTCGGGCGGCATGTAGTTCTCGTCATGCTTGGCCAGGATTTCGCTGGCGACGAACGTGCCGTCGCGATCGAGCGCCCCGCGTGCCACCACGCCCTTGCCCTCGCGGAACAGGTCCGGCAGCAGGCCACGGTAGACCACGGGTATGTCGTGCCGTGTATCGGTCACGACGAAGCGGATCGTCAGGTTTTCTGGATCGCGCTTCAGCGAGCCGGGGGCGACCAGGCCGCCGAGACGAAAATTGCGCGATGCCGGCGCTTCGTGCGCGGCCACCTGGGTTGGGCTGAAGAAGAAGACGAGATTGGAGCGAAACGCATTCAGTACGAATGCCAGTGCCGTGCCGCCGCACAGCAGCGCGGCCAGCAGCAGACCGAGGCGACGTTGCCTGCGCGTCATCGGCGCGACCTTGCCCGCAGGCTGTTGCGGCGCCGCGCGCGAAGCAGGATCAGTTCCGCGGCGATTAGCACGAAGGTCATGCCGAAGGCGCTTGCGATATAGCCGGCGTGTCCGGCCAGCATGTCGAGATTCAGCGTGCTCATGGCAAGGTCTCCAGGGTGCCGGTGTCGATCTCGCCGCGCTCGCGCAGGATGCAGCGCAGGCGCACCAGCGCCACGCCGATCGCGTACAGCCAGCACGCCACCGTCATCGTCAACATGCCGGCCAGCATCGTGGCCGCCATAGTTGGCGCGGCGGTCAGGCTGACCGATGCGCCCTGGTGCAGCGTGTTCCACCATTGCACGGAAAAGTAGATCACTGGCACATTCGCCACGCCGACCAGCGCCAGCACGGCGCAGGCACGTTCTGCGCGACGGGGCTCGTCGATGGCTGCCTCCAGCGCCATGTAGCCGAGGTAGAGGAACAGCAGGATCAGTTCCGATGTCAGCCGCGCGTCCCAGACCCAGTACGTGCCCCACGTGGGTTTGCCCCAGAGTGCCCCGGTCCATAGCGCGATGACCGTGAACATCGCGCCCGTGGGCGCCAGCGCCGACGCCATCATCGAGGACAGCCGCGTGCGCAGCACCAGCGCCAGCGCGCACCAGCCCGCCATGACCACGTAGATGAACATCGACATCCACGCTGCCGGCACGTGGATGAAGATGATCCGGTAGACCTCGCCCTGCTGGGCATCGGTGGGCGCCACCACGAATCCGAGGTACAGGCCGAGGGCCAGGAACAGCGCCGCAACGGCGAAGCACCAGGGCGCAAGCCGTCCGGCAAGCGGGTAGAAGCGCACTGGCGCGGCAAAGGCCAGCCAGCGCGCCCGCGCGGTGCGTGGGGAACGGGCGTTGGCGTCGAGGGAAATGTCGCGCTGCATCGTGTTACTCCATGGCGATGCGCAAGCCTGCCGCCGTGGCCAGCGGACACAGGAACAACGATAGCGCCAGGCAGGCCCCGAGTAGCGAAAATTGCGGGATCACGTCGAGTCCGGCATCGGCCGCCGCGCCCGCGCTGGCGCCGAACACCAGCACAGGAATTGACAGCGGCAGCACCAGGATGCACAACAGCACCGCGCCACCGCGCACGCCCAGCGTCAATGCCGCGCCAACGGCGCCGATCAGGCTAAGTGCAGGAGTTCCCACCAGCAGCGAGGCCGACAGCAGCAGCGCGGAGCCAGCCGGCAGGCTGTATTGCTGGGCCAGCAGCGGCGTCAGCACGAGCAGCGGCAGGCCGCTGGTCAGCCAGTGCGCGCCGATCTTGGCCAGCACGAGCAAGGCCAGCGGGTGGGGCGACAGCAGGAGTTGGTCGAGACTGCCATCCTCGTGTTCCTGTGTGAACAGCCGCGACAGCGACAGCATTGACGCGAGCAGCGCCGATACCCACAGGATGCCCGGCGCCAGCGCGCGCAATTGCTGCGGGTCCGGGCCGATGGCCAGCGGAAAGAGACTCGTGGCGATGACGAAGAAGACCACGCTGGAAAGCAGCCCGGTGCGCCGCCGCCAAGCGATCGACAGGTCGTGCGCGATGATCGTGCCGATGGCCTGGATCATGGCGAACCCGCGTCTGTGGCGAGATCGAGCACGGCACCCTCGGCGGGCAGCCGCTGATGCGTGGCGACCACGGCGATGCCGCCCCGCTGCAGGTGCTCGGCGAGCAGCGTGTGGAAGCAGTCGGTCGATGCGTCGTCGAGCGAAGTCAGCGGTTCATCGAGCAGCCATAGCGCGCGTGGCGTCAGCGCCAGCCGGGCCAGCGCCACGCGGCGGCGCTGTCCTTGCGAGAGCGTGCGCGCCGGGGCATCGGCGACGCGATCGAGGCCGAACCGGGCCAGTGCATGGTGCATGGCTTCCGCATCGGGCTGCTGGCCAGCCATGCGAGCGGCGAACTGAAGATTCTCGAAAGCAGACAGGTCGGGGTAGATGCCGTTGACGTGGCCGAGGTAGGCAACCTGCGCAAGATAGTCGGGGTCTCCGGCCCGCACCGGGCGGCCTCGCCAGTACAGGTCGCCCTCGGCGGGTGGCATCAGGCTGGACAACACGCGTAGCAGGCTGGTCTTGCCAGCACCGTTCGGGCCCATCACCTGCAACAGGTCGCCGAATGCCAGGGAAAGGCCGAGGCCGCGGAAGATAGCGCAATGGCCGCGCCGGACGCCAAGCTCGCGGGCCTCCAGTACCGCGTCGGCCATAGGCTATTGCTCCTCGGCCTTGGAGATGTCAGGCAGATGGTGGGCGATCCCTTTGTGGCAATCGATGCAGGTCTTTTCCTTGTTGGCCAGATAGGTCGAGTGCATGGCCTGCGCGCGCGGGCTCTGGCGCGTGAAGTCCATCGACTGGTAGTCGTGGCAATTGCGGCACTCGAGCGAGTCGTTTGCCTTGAAGCGGGCCCATTCGTGCTGCGCCAGTTCCAGCCGGTGCGCCTGGAACTTTTCGCGCGTGTCCACGGTGCCGAAGATCTTGGCCCAGACTTCCTTCGACGCCTGCATCTTGCGCGCCATCTTGTCGGTCCAGTTGTGCGGCACGTGGCAGTCCGAGCATTTGGCGCGCACGCCGCTGCGGTTGGTGAAGTGGATCGTGCCCTGCAGTTCCTGGTAGACGTTGTCGCGCATCTCGTGGCAGCCGGTGCAGAATTGCTCGGTGTTGGTGAGTTCCAGCGCCGTATTGAACGCGCCCCAGAACACCACACCGGCGATGAAGCCGCCCAGGGTCAGGAATCCCAGGCTGAAGTAGGCACTGGGGCGGTTGATGGTATGCCAGTAGCGCTTGATCAGGTCCCACATGATCGGTCACCGTCGCCTGGTTATTTGGCACCCTTGGTGCCGCCACTGCGTTTGAGGATCGCCTCCACATCGACGAACGTGTTGTTCACCAGCGGCTTGGCGTCGGCCTGCGGCACGTGGCATTGCGTGCAGAAGTAGCGCCGGGGCGAGATCTCGGCCAGCACGTTGTTGTCACGATCCATGTAGTGCGTGATGCTGACCGGGATGGCCTGCGTTTCCTCCGTGCGCGTGCGCGCGTGGCAGAACATGCAGCGGTTGAAGTCCTTGTCGAGCTGGTAGCTGTCGATCTTGTGGGGGATCGTCGGCGGTTGCATCGTGTAGTTGCGGGTGCGGCGGATATCCTTGTTCTCGGTCGGGAACAGGATTGGCGGAGAGGTCTCGCTGGCCACCGGCGTGGGGCCACGCATCGAGTCCACCAGGCCCTGCGCGCGCGCCAGCGGCACGCTGAGCAGCATGACCACCAGCATGAGGACCAGCAGGGGCAGGGGGACCCAGGATCGGCTTGGCAACATGGCGTGTCCTCCTGTACTCATACCTTGACGATCTTGACCGCGCACTTCTTGAAGTCGGTCTGCAGCGAGATCGGGCAGGTTGCGTCGAGCGTGACCTTGTTGATCAGCTGGCTGGCATCGAACCAGGGCACGAATACCAGACCGCGCGGCGGCGCGTCGCGTCCGCGGGTTTCGATGCGCGTGCGCATACGGCCGCGCCGCGAGACCACTTCCACTTCCACCCCGCGCCGCAGCCCCAGTGCCTTGGCGTCTTCCGGATGCATGAAGCACACCGCATTCGGGAAGGCGCGGTACAGCTCCGGCACGCGCCGTGTCATCGAGCCGGAGTGCCAGTGTTCAAGCACGCGGCCCGTGGCCAGCCAGAACGGGTATTCCTTGTCCGGGGACTCGGCCGGCGGCTCGTAGGGCAGGGCGTAGATCACGGCCTTGCCGTCCGGGTTGCCGTAGAACTGGAAGCCGGTACCCGCCTTCACGTACGGGTCCGAGCCTTCGCGATAGCGCCAGCGCGTCTCCTTGCCGTTGACCACCGGCCAGCGCAGGCCGCGTGCCTCGTGGTACATGTCGAACGGCGCCAGGTCGTGGCCGTGGCCACGGCCGAAGGTCGCGTATTCCTCGAACAGGCCCTTCTGGACGTAGAAGCCGAAAGCCTTGGACTCGTAGTTGTTGTAGTCGGAGGCGGTTTCCTTGAGTGGAAACTTGTCGACCTGACCGTTGCGATACAGCACGTCGAAGAGCGTCTTGCCCTTGTACTCGGGCTTCTTCGCGATCAGGTCCGCCGGCCAGACGTCCTCGACCTTGAAGCGCTTCGAGAATTCCATCAACTGCCAGAGATCGGAGCGCGCCTCGCCCGGGGCGTCTACGAGCTGGTGCCAGAATTGCGTGCGGCGTTCCGCGTTACCGTACGCGCCTTCCTTTTCCACCCACATCGCGGTGGGCAGGATCAGGTCGGCCGAGAGCGCGGTGACCGTCGGGTAGGCGTCGGAGACGACGATGAAGTTCGTCGGATTGCGGTAGCCGGGCAGGGTCTCCTCCATCATGTTGGCTGCCGCCTGCATGTTGTTGTTGACCTGCACCCAGTACGCGTTGAGCTTGCCGTCCCTGAGCATCCGGTTCTGCAGGACGGCGTGGTAGCCGGGCTTGTCGGGGATGGTCCCCGCCGGCAGCTTCCAGATGCGTTCGGCTTCCTCGCGGTGCTTGGGATTGGTGACGACCATGTCGGCCGGCAGCCGGTGCGAGAACGTGCCTACCTCCCGTGCCGTGCCGCAGGCGGATGGCTGCCCTGTCAGCGAGAACGGGCTGTTGCCCGGCGTGGCGATCTTGCCCGTCAGCAGGTGGACGTTGTAGGCCATGTTGTTGACCCACGTGCCGCGCGTGTGCTGGTTGAAACCCATGGTCCACAGCGACATGACCTTGAGATTCGGGTCGGCATAAAGCTCGGCCAGTTGCTCGAGCTGCTTCTTGGGCACGCCTGAGAGCTTGCTGACGTAGTCAGCATCGTACTTCGACACGAACTTCGCGAAGTCGTCGAACGTAATCGGTTTGGAGTCGTTCGGGTTGCCGGCGTTCTTGGCCGCCTTCTGGAGCGGATTGTCCGGGCGCAGGCCATAGCCGATATCGGTCACGCCTTCCTTGAACACCGTGTACTTGTTGACGAAGTCCTTGTTGACCTTGTTATTGCGGATGATGTAGTTGGCGATAAAGTTCAGCATCGCCAGGTCGGTCTGGGGCTTGAAGATGACCGGGATATCGGCCAGGTCGAACGAACGGTGCGTGAACGTGGACAGCACGGCCACGCGGGTCTTGGGGTGGCTCAGGCGGCGGTCCGTGATGCGTGTCCACAGGATCGGGTGCATCTCCGCCATATTGGAGCCCCACAGCACAAAGACGTCGGCAGCCTCGATGTCGTCATAACAGCCCATCGGCTCGTCCATGCCGAAGGTGCGCATGAAGCCGGTCACGGCCGACGCCATGCAATGGCGCGCGTTCGGGTCGATGTTGTTGGAGCGGAACCCCGCCTTGTACAGCTTGGAAGCGGCGTAGCCTTCCCATACGGTCCACTGGCCGGAGCCGAACATGCCCACGGCGGTCGGGCCTTTCTCCTTGAGCACGCGCTTGAACTGGGCCTCCATCTCGTCGAAGGCGCGATCCCAGCTAACCGGCGCGAATTCGCCGTTCTTGTCGTACTTGCCGTTCTTCATCCGCAGCAGCGGCTTGGTCAGGCGGTCCTGCCCATACATGATCTTCGACAGGAAGTAGCCCTTCACGCAATTCAGGCCCTTGTTGACCTCGCAAAGCGGGTCGCCCTGGGTGGCCACCACCTTGTTGTCCTTGACCGCGACGGTCACACCGCACCCCGTGCCGCAGAAGCGGCAGGGCGCCTTCGACCATTTCAGTTTCGTGACTTCGCTGTCCGTCACGAAATTGGCCGCATCCGTCGGCAGCGAGACGCCCGCCACCGAGGCCGTGGCGGCGATGGCTGTCTGCTTGATGAAATCACGGCGCGTGAGTGGCATCGGAGATCTCCTCGTTCATGGCGGCGGCATCTTCGTTGTGCTGGTAGACCAGCGTGGCGGAAAAGACGCCTTCGAGTTGATGCAGACAGGTGAGTTGCGCGGCGATGGCGCGCGAGCTGGGTGCTTCCGCGGTGACGACGATCTTGCCGGCGTCACTGATCGCATGGATCTCCAGGCCAGTCATGGCCTCGATGGCCGCGCAGACGGCATCGAGCTTTTCCGGGTTCGCGTACACCATGATGCCGGCGATATGCCACTCTTCGCCGGCCGGCACGGGCACGATGGGAATGGACACTCCTGATGCTGGCATGGCGGGGGACTCCAGCTTCTCGGCTGCTCAGGCTAGCTTCGCAGCCTTGTTATGGCACGGGCATTGGACCAAAGGCCAATCCTGAATGGCAATGTTCAATGGGTTGGCGGTCCGCTGATCAGTTGGCTCATCCAGACGATGAAGCCATAGCCGGCCACGACGATGACCGAGAGCACGGGCACCATCACGGCGGTCAGAAACAGGAAGCTGCGCAGTTCTTCCGTTTTGCGTTGGGGATCTTCGACGCTGCCTGATTGCATAGCGGCCTCTGGTTATGTACAGGCTTGCCGGACTTTGCGCCGGTTATGCGTACTTATTAAAGAAACCATTAAGCGAAGTGTCAAGGCGGCCACACGCGGTGGTCACGCCGCTCCGACAGCGGTGGAATATATCAAGACGTGATCTGATTCGTGACCGTGGCCTGCGCGAAGGCGCTGAAGATGGAAAAGCGTGGTTCTGGTACCTTCGACGGAGATCGCCGTGCCCGCTGCCGGCCCAACCATACACATTGCCCGTAGAGCCATGCAAAGCAAAGATCACTGGGAGACTGTCTACGCGACGAAGCCGCCAACAGAGGTCAGTTGGTATCAATCCGCGCCGACCCTGTCACTCGACCTGATCCGCAAGCTCGATCTGCCAGCGGACGCCACCATCGCTGACATTGGCGGAGGTGCCTCCACGCTGGTTGATCATCTTTTGTCACAGGGATTTCATCGCCTGGTGGTTGTCGATCTTGCCGGCCATGCACTGGCCGCCGCGCGGGACCGTCTGGGCGCGCGGGCGGCGGGCGTGCGCTGGATCGAAGGCGATGTCACCACGCCAGTATTGCCAGAAGCGTCCGTCGATCTCTGGCATGACCGTGCCGTGTTTCACTTTCTGACTGAGTCAGAGGATCGCGGGGCGTATGTGGCGCAGGCCAGACGCGCGGTCCGGCCTGGCGGTCACCTGATCATCGCCACCTTCGCGCTGGACGGGCCCACGCAGTGCAGCGGCCTGCCGGTGGCGCGATACGACGTCGCAGGGCTGCGTGCCGAGTTCGCCCCCGCGTTCGATCTTGTCGCGCACACCACGGAGACCCATACAACCCCGGCGGGGCACAAGCAGTCATTCCTGTACTGCCACTTCGTGCCTCATCCTTCGGTCTTGATGCCCGACTGAGCCACGAGCGTCTGCCAGACCTGCTGGTCGCGTCGGAGCAACGCGGCGAACTCCTGCGCCGTCGTGCCTCTGGGCAACATGCCGCTGTCAATCAGCATCTTCGAGCCGGCAGGTGTCTTGATGATCGTCGCAAGCTCGTTCGAGAGCCGCTGCACCAGTGGCGCCGGCGTCCGGGCTGGCGCCAGCATGCCGATCCAGCCGATGGACTCGAAGCCGCTGAACCCGGCTTCGGCGAACGTCGGTACATTCGGCATTGATGGCACGCGCGACCGGCCCAGTGTTGCCAGCACCTTGATCCGGCCGGCATCGCCATAGGTCTTGGCCATCACCGTGGAGACGAAGCCTACCGGCAACTGGTTGGCCAGCAGATCGCCGATGGCTGCCGTATCGCCCTTGTAGGCGGTATGGACGATATTGATGCCGGCCTTGCGCTTGAGCAGTTCACCGTACAGATGGCCAGTGGAGCCGACCCCCAGGCTGCCATAGGCGGAGCCGGGATGTTTGCGGGCCCATTCCACGTACTCGGGCAGTGTCCTGGCCGGGGTCGCATCGCTGGCCACCAGGACCTGCGCGGCATCCGCCACGAGCGTGAGTGCCTCGAAGTCGGTCAGCGGGTTGTACAGCGGCTGGGGCTGGATCAGCGGGCTCTGGATCAGGGCGGTGTTCGTGAACAGCAGCGTGCGGCCATCAGGCGCGGCTGTGGCGACAGCGGCGGCGCCGATCATGCCAGCCGCGCCCGGGCGGTTGTCGACGATCACGTTGGTCTTCAGCGCGGTACTGAGCTTGTCTGCGATAAAGCGCGTGATCGCATCGGTGGAGCCGCCGGGCGGATAGGGCAAGACGATGCGGACCGGGCCGGTGACGGTCTGCGCCAACGCTGGGCGGTGCAGCGCGAGGCCGCCGAGCATCGCGGCGGAGAGCTTCAACAAGTGGCGTCGCTGGGTGTTCATCGTTGTCTCCAATATTCTCTTGGTCGTGTCGGGGCGCGGTGGCGGGCTGTCAGCCCACCTCTTATTCGTCCTGCTCGAACTGTTTCTGCAGTTCCCCCTTCTTGACCTTGCCCGTTGCCGTCATCGGCAACTCGTCCACCACGCGGATCTCGGGCACCTTGTAGGTCGCCATATGCTCGCGGCACCATGCCGTCAGCGCCTCGGCCGACACATTGTCATGCCCGGGGCGCAGGCGGATAAAGGCCACCGGCACCTGGCCCTTGTCCCGATCGGGACGTGCGACCACGGCGGACCCGAGTACGGCGGCATGACGCCCGAGCAGGACTTCCAGCTCGGACGGGAATACGCTCATGCCGCGCACCTTGATCATCTCCTTGCGCCGTCCAAGGAAGTGCAGGTAGCCCGCATCGTCATAGGCGCCGATATCGCCCGTCCTGAACCAGCCGTCCCGGAACACCTCCGCATTGGCGTCGGGGCGGCCCCAATAGCCCTTGAGCAGCGAAGGCGTGGTGACGACAATCTCGCCTTCCTCGCCAACGGGCAGCGTCACGCCGGTTTCGAAGTCGCAGATCTTGATGCGCGTGCCCGGCACTGGCAGACCGACGAAGACTGGCCGGCCGTGCAGGTCCATGTCGTCTGTCTGCATCCCCGTGGTGAAGGTGTCGCTCGTGTGCGTCTCCGTCATGCCCCAGGCGCCTTCGGCCACGACGCTGCCGGTCAGCGCGTGCCACTGGCGGCGCAGGTCCACGGTCAGCTTGCGGATGAACGATGCCACGCGCGTATGTTGCAGCGAGCGCATGTCGTGCCGCGCAAGCTCGGGGTGCTGCAGCAGTTCCACAAGGTTGTCGACGACCATGAACGTGCGATTGACGCGGTAGCGGTCCACGGCGGCCATGACGGCGAGGGGGTCCCAGCGCGCCAGCAGTACCAGCGTGGCGCCGCTGAAGATCGGATAGATCAACCCGAGGTTCTCGCCGGCGATCCAGAACATCGGCAGGAAGTTCAGCATCACGTCCGACGACGGCAGCTTTGCATCCTGGTCTTCGCGCCCGCTGGTGACCGCCAGCGTGGCGGCCGCCGTGTAGATCATGTCGCGCTGGGTATGCATGCAGCCCTTGGGCATACCGGTGGTACCGCCCGTGTAGTTCAGCGCGGCCAATGCATCGAGATCCACGCTCACGTCGCGCACGTTGCCCGTGCATGTCTGGATGGCCGCCATCAGGTCGATCGTGCCCGCGTGCGCCACTGGCGCGGCATCGAGTCCAGCCGGAACGGGCAGCGTGGGATGCACGGGCAGGAATTCGCCGGCCGATGTGCTGAACACCGTTTCCACGCTGGTTTGCGGCTTCACCGTCATCAGCATCGGCACAAGCGTGTCGAGCGCGATCACCATGGTCGCACCGGCATCGTTCAGCTCGTAGGCCAGTTCGTGTTCCTTGAACAGCGGATTCACGGGCACGTAGACGGCGCCAAGCTTGAGAATCGCGTAGAACACGATATGGAACTGCGGACAGTTGCCCAGCAGTACGGCCACGCGATTGCCGGGGCCGATGCCGTGGCCCCGCAGCAGTTCCGCGCAGCGCTCGCTCAGGTCGTCGAGTTCGGCGAAGGTGATCTCGCTGCCGTAGTAGATCAGCGCCGGCCGCTCAGGCTGGATGCGCGCCCATGCCCGCAGGGTCTCGCCAAGGCTGATCTCGCCGTGTGGATACTGCGGTGAGGTGGGCAGGCCGGCGGGCCAGATGCGGCGATGCCGCGCTTCAAGATCTGCGAAGAAAGCTGCGTCTTCCATCGTGTCTCCAGGAGTATTTGCTCCGCGCTCCGGCACGGCGGGAGCGGAGTCAGGGGGCAGTTCAGTCACTGCGTCGGCTACCACGCATCCACGTAGCGTCGGGGCGCCTCGTCTCGTGGGGTGGCATCGAGCCCGGCCAGCAACCAGCGCCGCGTTTCGGCAGGATCGATGACCGCGTCGATCTCGAGCCCGGCTGCGGCATTGATCGCGTGTCCGCGTTCGTACATCTGCGCCACGAGCTGCTGGTAGAGGGCGTCGCGTTCGGGGCCAGCCGGCAGCGCTTCCAGCTCCTTGCGGAAGCCGAGCCGTACCGCGCCTTCCAGTCCCATGCCGCCGAACTCGCCGGTTGGCCAGGAGATGGTGAAGGCCGGCGCGCGGAAGCCGCCTGCAGCCATGGCCATCGCGCCCAGACCGTAGCCCTTGCGCAGCACCACGGCCATGAACGGCACGCGCACCTTGGCGCCCAGCACGAACAGGCGGGACACATGGCGGACCTGCGCGCGGGCTTCGATCTCCGGGCCGACCATAAAGCCCGGCGTGTCGATCAGCGAGACGATCGGCAGGCCATGCGTGTCGCACAGCTGCATGAATCGCGCGGCCTTGTCCGCGCCGTCTACGTCGATGGCGCCACCCAAGTGGCGCGGGTTGTTGGCGACGATGCCCACGGGTCGGCCTTCGATACGCGCCAGCGCCGTATGGACTCCAGTGCCATAGCCCGCGCGCAGCTCGATCACGCTGCCAACGTCGGCAATGCCCTGGATCGCGGCACGGGTGTCGTAGACGCGCAGGCGGTTCTCGGGCACCACGCCGCGCAGCATCAGGGCGTCGGGCGCCTCCCAGTCCTGCGTGCGGCCCTGGAACATCGACAGGTAATGCTTCGCCGCGCGCACGGCTTCGGCTTCGTCGTCGACGAGCAGGTCGACCACGCCATTCTGGTACTGCACGGCGGCGGGGCCGATGTCCTCCGGGCGATACACGCCAAGGCCGCCGCCTTCGATCATGGCGGGGCCGGCCATGCCGATGTTCGCGTCGCGCGTGGCGATGATCACGTCGCTGCAGCCGAGCAGGGCCGCGTTGCCCGCGAAGCACCGGCCAGCGGCGATGCCGATCACCGGCACCTCGCCGCTCAGCGCGGCAAATGCGGCGAAGGACGGTTGGTAGAGACCGGCGACGGTAGGAAAGTCCACATCGCCGGGGCGTCCGCCGCCGCCTTCCGCGAAGATCACGGTTGGCAGCTTCTGCTCGGCGGCCACCTGCAGGATGCGATCTGTCTTGATGTGGTTGCGCTTGCCCTGCGTGCCCGCCAGTACCGTGGCGTCGTACGCCAGCACCGCGCAGCGCGCGCGCTCCGGTGCGAATCGGGTGCCGTTGATGCGGCCGGTGCCGGTGATCAGGCCATCGGCCGGCGTATTGGTGATCAGGTCCTCGGCGCTGCGTCGGCTGGCCTGCGCGGCTACCGCATAGGCGCCGTACTCGACGAAACTGCCTGCATCGCACAGATCAGCCACGTTCTCGCGCGCGGTGCGCTGGCCGCGCGCATGGCGTTTCGCCACCGCGTCCGGCCGCGCGGCATCATCGAGGAACGCATCGCGATCGCGCACACGTTGCAGATCGGGGCGGATCGCGCGTGGGTCTGCCGCTTCGCTGCGGTGATGCGCGACGCCGGCGTCAGCCACCAGTTCCAGCACGAGCAGGATTTGCCCTTCGACAGTCTGGCCGGCGGCACCGACGCGCACATCGATCACACGGCCCGCGCACTCGGCCGCGATGGTGTGCTCCATCTTCATGGCGTCGAGGATTGCCACGATCTGGCCCGGTTGCACGATGTCGTCTTCCTGAACGCGCATCTCGACCACGCGCCCGTTCATTGGCGCGCGCACTGCAACCAGTCCTTCATCGATAGCCTCGGCAGCAGCGGTCGGAACAGGCACGGGGGCGGTCTGCGTGATACCGATGGAAGCCTGTCGCGCTGCATCGCTGGCCGCCACGCGTTGCGCGGCGGTCAACAGTTCCGGCAGGATCGCCTCGAAGTGACGTGTATGGACATGCTGCGTCGCGAAGTCTTCGCGTGCCACCAGGGCGCGCAACAGGTCGAGGTTGCTTGGCACGCCGTCAACACGGCATTCACCGAGCGCACGCCGCACGCGCCGCACCACGTCCTCGAAACGGGGCGAGGCGGTGCTCACGATTAGTTTGGCCAGCAACGAGTCATAGCCTGCCGGTGGCGCGTAACCGGTGTAGCCGTGCGTGTCGACGCGAACATCGGGCCCGGTAGGCGGATCGAAGCGTTCGAGCCTTCCCTGCGCCTGGCGCGCCTGGCCCTGCGCATCGGTGGCCTCGGCATTGATGCGTAGCTGAACGGAGAAGCCCCGCGCTGTCGGCGGCGCGGCGGGGTCGAGACCCAGGTCGCGCAGGCTCCGGCCATCGGCAAGGCCAAGCTGGAGGGCAACGAGATCGAGACCCGTCACCTGTTCCGTGATGGTGTGCTCTACCTGCAGACGAGGATTGGCTTCGATAAACACGAAGCCGTGGGGCGTGCCTGCGTCGTCGGTCTCCACCAGGAACTCGAACGTGCCCAGGCTGCGGTAGCCGGTATGCCTTGCGATCCTGCTGGCGGCCTGCACGATGCGATCGCGCAGGGCGGGTGTCAGCACCGGGCTCGGCGCGATTTCCACCAACTTCTGGAAGCGGCGCTGCAGCGTGCAATCGCGTTCACCGAGCGCGATTGTCTCCGTCCCATCGCCGATGATCTGCACTTCAATATGGCGCGCGCGTTCGACCAGCCGCTCGGCATAGATCGCTTCGATGCCGAAGGCGCTGCGGGCTTCCGACTGGCAGCGCGCGTAGGCTTCGGCCAGCGCTTCGGCATCGCGGACGACGCGCATCCCGCGTCCACCGCCGCCGCCCACGGCCTTCAGCACGATGCCATCGCCTTGCTGCGCCGCGAAGAACGCGCGGACGTCGTCGAGCGAAGCGCCACCGGGGGTGGCCGGCATCACCGGCACGTCGCATTGCGCGGCCAGTGCGAGCGCGCGGCCCTTGTCGCCGAACAGGGCAAGCTGCTCGGGCGTGGGACCGACGAACGTGATACCTGCTGCCGCGCATGCCTGCGCGAAGTCGGCACGCTCGCTCAGAAAGCCGTAGCCCGGATGGATTGCATCGCAGCCAGCGGCGCGCGCCGCGCCGAGAATGGCGTCGATATCGAGATAGGCAGCCGGGCCATTGCCGGGCAGCGCGATGGCTTCATCGGCAAGCTGGCGATGGCGCGATTGAGCGTCGTCGGTGGCGTACACCGCGACAGTGGCAATGCCGAGATCCTGCGCGGCGCGTTGAACCCGCAGCGCGATTTCGCCGCGGTTGGCAATCAGAAGCTTTTTCACTGGCTCGATTCCGTGAGGGATGGATGCGGTACCGCCCGGATGCAAGCCAGAATGTAAGGCGCGTGCGTCAAGCTGCATGCACCCATGGCGCAAGTTTCATGGCGGCCATGCATCGGCTGTATAGCCGCAGCCGCCCTGCGGAATTGCTGCCTTGAGCCGCCTGGAGTGGCCTTGTGCCGCCGCGCCTAGTCGCCTGCGATTCGCTGCGCTGCAGCGATAAAGCGCTGCACATGGCGATCGTCGGTGTCCTGCTGCGTGGCCAGGGCGATGCCGATACGTGCCGCCGGGCGTGGGCTGGACAGGCGCAGAAAGCGCACGCGCCGATTCGTGTAACGCGCCGCCACGCCCGGCACCAGCGCCACGCCCAATCCGCTTTCCACCAGACTGACGATGGTCTGCACCTGCACCGCCTCTTGCGCGATGCGCGGCACGAAACCGGCCTGCTGGCACAGCAGCATCGCCACGGCCTGCAGGTTCGGCACATCGGCACGGGGATGCATGATGAAGGGCTCGTCGGCCAGCGCCTTCAATGCGATGCTCTCCTGCTCGGCAAAACGACCGTCAGCCGGCACCGCCGCCACGAAGGCGTCGGACTCGAGCGGGGTCAGCGTGTAGGGGCCGCTGTTGAGGATGGGAAAGCGCACGAGTCCGGCGTCGAGCTGGCCGTGTTCGATGCGGTCCAGAATCGCGGCCGATGTGGATTCGTGAAGGATCAGGTCGATGCCAGGGTGTGCCGAGCGGAAGGCCGGGATGAGACGGGGAAGCAACGCATAGGTGGCGGAGCCGACAAAACCGATACGCAACGCGCCGCGTTCCCCAAGCGCCGCAGACACCGCGGCGGCCCGCGCCTGGCCGGCATGGAACAGGGCCCGGCGCGCATCGTTGAGCGCCGCTTCGCCCGCCTGGGTGAGCCGCACGCCGCGCGTGGTGCGCACGAACAGCGGCGTGCCCAGTGATTCCTCCAGCTTGCGGATCGAAATCGACAACGGGGGTTGCGCCATGTGCAGGCGCTCGGCGGCGCGATGGAAGTTGCCGGTTTCGGCCAGCACGACGAATTGCTGGAGCTGACGTAGATCCATGATGATATCCAATGAATATCGGTTGCTAAAAATCTAATATTAGACGCAATGGGGCTGGCTGCCTTAATCTTGGCCGATCAATACATCGAATCAATACAACAGGAGACACGGTATGCTGCCTCTGTCCGGCATCCGCGTGGTGGATCTGTCGACCGTGGTGATGGGTCCTTACGCCAGCCAGTGGTTGGCCGATCTTGGCGCGGAAGTCATCAAGGTGGAAACACCCGAAGGCGATTCCACGCGCCGTACCGGCCCGGCGACCGAGGACGGCATGTCCGCGATCTTCCTGGGCGTGAACCGCAGCAAGAAGAGCGTGGTGCTGAACCTGAAGCGCCCGGAGGCGCAGGCGGCGCTGCACCGGCTGCTGGCGTCGGCCGATGTCTTCGTCCACAGCATGCGGCCGCAGAAGCTGGCGAAGCTGGATCTCGATCCCGCCAGCGTCATGGCGCGCCATCCGCAACTGATCTTCGTGAGCCTGCTCGGTTTTGCCGAGGACGGCCCGTACGGTGGCCGTCCCGCGTATGACGACATCATCCAGGGGCTGTGTGGCAACGCGGCGTTGATGGCCGCGCAGACCGGCACCGTGCGTTACTTCCCGACCATCTCGGCGGACAAGACCAGTGGTCTGGTTGCCGCGCTGTCGATCTCGGCCGCGATTGCGGGCCGTGCGCGACAAGGCGGAAAGGGCTCGATGGTCGAAGTGCCGATGTTCGAATCGATGGTGGCCTTCAATATGGTCGAGCATCTGTACGGGCAGCACTTCGAGCCGCCGCGTGGGCCGTCCGGCTATCCGCGCGTGCTGGCGCCGCTGCGCCGGCCGTACCAGACCGCGGACGGCTACGTCTGCATGATGCCGTACACCGACGCGCACTGGCGTGACTTCTTCCAGGCGTCGGGGCGCGAGGACCTGGCTGCCGACGGGCGTTTCACCGATATCGCCGCCCGCACGCGCCATATCGAAACGCTCTATGAAATCACCGGCGAACTCGTGCGCGCGCGCAGCACCGCGGACTGGCTGGCCGTCTGTGAGCGGCTGCAGATTCCAGTTGCCCGCGTGAACGGCCTTCACGAACTCGTTGACGATCCGCACCTGCGCGCGACCGGCTTCTTCGACCAGATCGAAGATCCGTCGATGGGCACGCTGCGCTTTCCCGGCGCGCCTGTGCGCTTCGATGGCGAACGCGCGCGCGCGGCCGTGCCGCCCAGGCTTGGCGAGCACACGCGCGAGATCCTTGCCGCCGCCGGACTTGGCGACGACGAGATCGACCGGCTGCAATCGAATCAGTAGGCCCGCATCCATCACCGAATTCCCGAGGAGACACCATGACGACTTCACAACCGCAACGCCTGGGCCAGGGCTTCTACTGGCAGGACATCCGCGAAGGGCAGGTTTTCGAGACCTTCAGCCGCACCGTTACCGAGACTGACCTGGTCAACTTCATCTCGGTCACCGGGATGCTCGAAGCGATCTTTATCGAAGAAGGTTACGAGGCCGGCGCCATCAAGGGACGTCCGGTGCCCGCCGCGCTGACGTACTCGCTGATCGAGGGCTTCATCCTGCAGACGATGATCCAGGGTACCGGGCTGGCGATGCTCGAGCTGACGCAGAAGATCCTCGGTCCGGTGGTGGTGGGCGACACGATCCACGCCAGGATCACCGTGACTGGCATTCGTCCGACGTCGAAGAGCGGCCGCGCCGTGGTGGATTCGTCGATCGAGGTGTTCAACCAGCGTAACGAGCTGGTCATGACGTACACGGCGCGACGCCTGCTGGCGGGCCGCTGATCCGGTGGCGTAACCGCCTTCGCTGTACTTGCCGTACTTGCCGTACTTTCTGGAGGAGACAACCATCATGCCGACACAGAGCAAAAAAGCCGGGCATTTCATTCGTTCGATTCTGCTTGCCGGCTGCGCCTTCGCGCTGACGGCGGCCGTCGCGCCGGCCATGGCGGGCGAGTTTCCGGATCATCCGATCCGGCTCGTCGTGCCGTTCCCGCCCGGCGGACCTACCGATCTGGTGTCGCGCGTGATTGCGCGGAAGATGTCCGAGGAGATCGGGCAACAGGTCATCGTTGACAACCGGCCTGGCGCCAACGGCAATATCGCCGGCGAGATGGTGGCCAAGTCGCCGGCTGACGGCTACACGGTGCTGTACAACACGTCGTCGATCGCGTTGAGCCCGGCGCTGTACAAGAAGCTGCCGTATGACGTGAAGCGTGACTTCGCGCCGGTGGCGATGACCGCAATGGTGCCGCTCGTGCTGGAAGTCAACGCGCAGGTGCCGGTGCGCACCGTGCCGGAGTTCGTTGCCTGGCTGAAGGCCAATCCGGGCAAGATGACCTATGGTTCGGCGGGCAACGGCAACGTCACGCATCTGGCGGCGTTCCTGTTCCTGCAGGCAAACGGGCTCGACGCCGCCCATGCGCCGTACAAGGGCAGCGCCCCGGCACTGACCGATCTGGCCAGCGGGCAGGTGCAGTTCATGACCGACACCATCAACTCGTCGTTGCCGTTTATCCGCGACAAGCGGATGCGCGCACTGGCCGTCACCAGCAGCGCGCGCAGTTCGCAACTCCCGGACGTGCCGACGCTGGCCGAATCTGGCATGCATGGGTTCGAAGTGGGCGCGTGGCAGGGCATGATGGTGCCCGCGAAGACCTCGCCGGAGATCATCAAGAAGCTCAACAGCGCGGCCCTGAAGGCGCTTGCGGCGCCCGATGTGCGTGCCAGCCTGGCGCTGCAGGGCGCGGAGGTGCGGGCGTCGAGCCCGGAGGCCTATGCGAAGTACGTGGCATCGGAAATCGACCGTTGGCACAAGGTGGTCAAGGACACTGGCGTGACGCTGGATTGAAGCAGCATCAGGCGCTCACCGGGCGCTTACCGGGCGCTTATGGAGGTACCGTTTTGAGTTCACTGTTTGGCACGTTCTCGCTGATATCCCTGCCTCCTGAGGCGTTGGCGTTCCGGCGCGAGGTGAAGGCATTCCTGGCCGAGCATCTGCCGGATCTTCCCGCCGATGTCCGCGCGCGATCGTGGATGGGATTCGACGCCGCGTTCAGCCGCGCGCTTGCGCAGCGTGGGTGGGTCGGCGTCACGCTGCCGGCGCGGTTCGGTGGCGCAGGGCTCGATGCGTTCTCGCGTTTCGTGCTGGTGGAGGAACTGCTTGCCTGCGGCGCGCCGGTTTCCGCGCACTGGATTGCCGATCGCCAGAGTGGCCCGTTGATCCTGCGCTACGGCAGCGATGCGCAACGCGAGTTCTATCTGCCACGTATCTGCCGGGGCGAGGCCTTCTTCTGCATCGGCATGAGCGAGCCCAATTCGGGGTCCGATCTGGCCAGCGTGGCCACGCGTGCGGTGCCGCAGCCAGGTGGCGGTTGGCGCCTGAACGGCCGCAAGATCTGGACGACCAACGCGGATCGCTGCCACTACATGCTCGCGCTGGTGCGAACCTCGGGCGAGGCTGGGGACCGGCAGAAGGGGCTGTCGCAGGTGATTGTCGACCTGTCTCTGCCGGGCGTGACGGTTCGGCCGATCCATGATCTGAGCGGTGATGCGCATTTCTCGGAGGTCAGCTTCGAGGACGTGCTGCTGCCCGCCGATGCGCTGATCGGCAACGAAGGCGCGGGCTGGGAACAGGTCAACGCGGAACTGGCATTCGAGCGCAGCGGCCCCGAGCGGCTGTACTCGAGCGTGGTGCTGCTCGATGCCTGGGTGGCTGCGCTCCGTCGCCTGCCTGCGGTGCGCCGCGATGCAGTCACAATCGGCGGGATCGTCGGCCGGCTGGCCACGCTACGGGCGATGTCCGTGGCCGTGACCGCGCGGCTGGCTGCCGGAGAAAGCCCGCTGGTGGAGGCGGCATTGGTCAAGGATCTCGGCACCGGACTGGAGCAGTCGATCGGCGCGTTGGCCGAAGCGGCGCTGGGCGATGACCCGGAGCTGGCGATGGATGCGGAGCTGGTTCGCACCGCTGCCTATGTCAGCCAGATTTCGCCGACCTATTCGCTGCGCGGTGGTACGCGAGAGATCCTTCGCGGCATGATCGCCCGCGGCCTGGGCCTTCGCTAAGAGGCGCTATCAAAAAGATTCTGGCGTCGTTGCGCGGCCTTGCCGTACCACTTGTACTGTCTGCGGCCGCGCGTCTAGCCAGAACCGCTTCGCTTCATTTTGATAGCGCCTCCAAGGGATGCAGGGATGAGGGACGCTTAAGGGATTAGGGACGCACCATGTACAACGAATACTCGGAAGCACTGGAAGCGCTACTGCGCGATCACTGCACGCCCGCTGTCGTGCGACAGATCGAGTCCGGCGGCAGTGGCGCGGATCTCTGGCGCTTGCTCGATGAAAGCGGTTTCGCGGACAGCTTGCTGCCGGAAGCCGGGTTGAGCCTGGCGGACGTCGCGCCGATGCTGTTCGTGATGGGCCGGCATGTGCTCCCGGTGCCGTTGGCGCAGACGATGTTTGCCCGGGCCGTGCTGCGGATGGCAGGCGTCGAAGTGCCGGAGGGACGGGAGGGGCCTATTGCGCTGGCCGATTTCGACGGCGCGCAACGCACGCATGTGCCGTGCGGCGCCACGGCAACGTGGTTTCTGGTGCAAGAGGGCGCCCAGGCGGCGCTCGTCCATCGCGAAGCCGCGGCGCTTTCGCCTACTGGCGTGCGGGATGACCTGACGCTGTCGCTCGGGGAAGTTGGCACGCAACGATTCCCATTGCCGGCAGGGCTGTTGCGTTCGGTGGGCGCATGCCTGCACGCAGTGCAAATGGCGGGTGCGATGTCGAGCGTGTTCGACTTGACGCTGCAATACGCCAATGACCGGGCGCAGTTCGGCCGCAATATCGGCAAGTTCCAGGCGATCCAGCATCAGATCAGCGTGATGGCGGAGCAGGTGGCGGCGGTGCGTATGGCGGCGCAGATCGCTTGCGCGGCCGACGGCTGGCAACCTGACCGGCTGCGCGCGGCCATCGGCAAGTTCAATGCGAGTGATGCGGTGACGGCCGTGACGTCGATCGCTCACGCGGTGCATGGCGCGATTGGTGTGACGGCGGAGTACGACCTGCAGCTCTATACGCGCCGGCTGCACGCGTGGCGGCTGGCGGATGGGTCGGAGCGGTACTGGGCGCGCGAACTTGGCGAGGCGACCTGCGAGGCCGATGGCCTGACCGTGGACCTGATTCGCGAGTGGAGCGGCGAGGCAGCGTAGTCGCAGGGACGGCCACGGCCCGCTCCACGCGGGAGCGGGCCGTCGTCGATCCCTGGTGTGCGTTACACGATCGTGTCGACCACACCGCCGTCAACGCGCAGGGCCGCCCCGGTGGTGGCGGACGCCTGTGGCGAGCAGACGTAGACGATCATGTTGGCCACTTCCTCGACACTGGCCGCGCGCTGGATGATCGACGTGCTGCGGTGTGCCTTGACGAACTCGGCCGCCACTTCCTCGGCGCTTTTGCCGGATTTCGCGATTTCATCCTTGAGCATGGCCGTCACGCCTTCGGATAGCGTCGGGCCGGGCAGCACGGCGTTCACCGTGACGCCGGTGCCTGCCATCCGCTTGGCCAGACCGCGCGAGACCGCCAACTGCGCGGTCTTGGTAAAGCCATAGTGGATCATCTCGACCGGAATGTTGATGCCAGACTCAGAGGCGATAAACACGATGCGGCCCCATTTGCGCTCGGCCATGCCCTTGGCATAGGCGCGCGAGAGGCGTACGCCGGACAGCACGTTGACGTCGAAAAAGCGTGTCCAGTCGCTGTCCGGAATATCGAAGAAATCCTTCGGCTCGAAAATGCCGAGGTTGTTGACGAGGATGTCGACAGCCGGGTGGGTATTGACGAGGGTGTCGCAGACGGCGGCGTCGGTCAGGTCGCCTGCGAATCCGGTGGCCTGGGCGGTGGGATAGGATTTCTTCAGCGACGCCAGCGCGTTATCGACCGAGGCCTGGCTACGGCCGTTGACGATCACGTGGGCGCCGGACTCGGCCAGTCCGCGCGCCGTGGCAAAGCCGATGCCGGCGGTGGAACCGGTGACCAGGGCGGTCTTGCCCGACAGATCGATGTTCATGGCGACTCCATTTCGTTGGAAGGTGAGCCCTTGGCCGCTACGGCAGGGCAACCCGTCAAGTGTATGAAGCCGCCGGCGAACTGCAAGCCGGGCGTGTGGAATGCAGCGTTCCGCCCGTGAAAGCGAACGGCAGTGAAACGGGAACTGCGCCGGGGCCAGGCGAGCCACCGGCGGGTGACGTGGCCAGCCCTTGTTTGCTGGCTATTCCTTCACCGTCCCGGCCACGTGCAGAATCCGGTTTCGCACCACGGCGATAGCCTGCTTGAGGGCGTAGACATCCTGAAAATAGCGCTGCGGCATCCGTATCTGACTGGCGTGCGCATCGATCTGCTCGATTTCCTCGCGCCACTGCGCAATCTGGTGCCGCGTCGGCCGCTCGCTTCTCCAGATTTCATCTTCCAGCGCCTTGATCTCCCGATACCAGACCACGAGCCGGCCTTTGATCCGCGACTCCGCGAAACGCGGCAGGGCCTGCAACAGGCCCAATAGCAGGGCCATGAAGGGGAGCAGGATCAGCAGCCGTCTTTCGACAAAGCTGGCCAGCCAGAAGGGCAGGTATCGCTGCAGGAAAGGACGCCCCGACTTGAAGAAGCGCGTGCTTTCCTCCGAAACGGGAAACTCGTTGGTGTTCAGGTTGGGAAACGTGCCGAGCGGCGTGAAGTAGTCTTCGCCGCCGTGGACGGTCTTGGCGGCTTCCAGCAGCAGGTACACCAATGCGGGGTGCATGGTGTCCTTGGATACGAGCAGGGCCTTGGCGGCCAGCAGCGTGACGTCGGCCTGCGGAAGATCGTTGACGATGCTGGTCGAGGCACGCGGGAAGACGATCTTGGAGAGCGACGGGAATTTCTGCACCAGCGCATCAGCCTGGGCGAAGCTCATCAGTTTCAGGTCGCTGTTCAATAGCGTCTGCTGCATCTCCGCATCCGGCCTGCCGATGAAGAACGCGGCGTCCACCTGCCCATCCTTGAGGCCCTGGTAGGCCGCATTGGCGTCCATTTGCAGCAGCGTGGTATTGGCAGCGGTAATGCCGCTATGCGCGAGCAGGATCCGGGAGACTTCGAGTAGCCCGCTGCCCGGAACGCCAATGGAGACTTTCTTCCCTTGCAGTTGGGACAGTCGATCCATCCTGGCGGCGCCGCGATAGAACACCCAGATCGGTTCATAGGCGACGGCGGCAATGGTCTGCAGCCCGTCGGTATCGCTCGGGCTGACCGTGCCCGACTGGATGAACCCCACCTCGTACGCACTATCCGGATTCTTCAGCCGTTCGTAGTTCTCGATCGAACCGGAAGAACTGCGGATCTCGAGGTTGATGCCGTCGCGTTTCAGGATGGCCGCGTATCGATCCGCGAAACCTTGATAGATGCCCTTGTCCGCGCCGGTGGTGATGATGATCGTATGCTGGATGGCGGGCCGGATGACAGCTACCAGTGACCAGCCCAGTGCGACCAGCAGCAGGATGCCCCCAGCAATAAGGAGTCGACGGCGGCCCGCCGACATGGGCGGATTCTGGCTGCGGCGAAGCGCCGGATCGCGCCTAGACATTGGTCACCCGATAACAGAAAGAAAGCACTCCCGCTGCAGCAACGCCGAGTATCGCTGATGACATGGCGAGTTTTGTAATTTTTGGATTTTCTACGATACCAGATTGTTGTATCGCGGCTCAAACGACCTCACTCGGCAGCTCGATCAGGGGGCAAGAAAAAAGGCCGCATGAATGCGGCCTTCTCTTCGTGCGATGCCGCTCAGTGGAAGAGCTTCATTGCCTGGGTGATCGTGTTGGATACGCCCCAGACCAGCGGGATCAGCACATACAGCCAGAAGATGGCCAGCAGGCCTTTGCTGGTGGGTTGGGCTTTCACTCGTGAGTTGTCCATGTGCATCTCTCCGTCGGGCGGTCAGTGGGCGGCGCTGGCATTGCCGGCAAGGCTGGATACATCGGCTTCGCTCATGTGGTGCCTGTCGCTGACGCGCGCCACCAGCAGATTGCAGATGAAGCCGACCACGAGCAGGGCCGCCATGATGTGCAGTGTCATCGTGTATGCGTCGGCGCCAGTCACGCCGTGCGCGACCTGGTACTCGCGGATGTAGTTCACGAGCACCGGGCCGGCAATACCCGCGGCGGCCCAGGCTGTCAGCAGGCGACCGTGGATGCCGCCCACGAAGGCGGTGCCGAACATGTCGGCCAGGTAAGCCGGGATCGTGGCGAAGCCGCCGCCGTACATCGACATGATCACGCAGTAGGCCAGCACGAACAGCGCGATGTTGCCGCTTGCGCCAAGCTGTGGCACCAGCCAGTACAGGACAGCGCCCAGCGCGAAGAATACGAAGTAGGTGTTCTTGCGGCCGATCCAGTCAGAGGACGAAGCCCAGAAAAAGCGGCCGCCCATATTGAACAGCGACAGCAGGCCCACGAAGCCGGCTGCTGCGGCGGCGGTCACGCTGCCTTTGAAGCTCTCCTGAATCATCAGCGACGCCTGGCCCAGCACGCCGATGCCGGCCGTCACGTTCAGGAACAGCACCAGCCACAGCAGGTAGAACTGGGACGTCTTCAGGGCCTGGTCGATGTGCACGTGGTTACGCGTGATCATCTTGCTGGCGGTGGTGGGCGGGGTCCAGCCAGCCGGCTTCCAGCCCGGGGCGGGCACGCGGATGGCCAGAGAGCCGATCAGCATCGACACGAAGTAGCCGATGCCCATGACCACGAAAGTCTGGGCCACACCCACAGACGTAGCGCTCTTGAAGGTGTTCATCAGCGCCACGGACAACGGCGCGGCGATCATCGCGCCGCCGCCGAAGCCCATGATCGCCATGCCGGTGGCCATGCCGCGACGGTCCGGGAACCAGCGAATCAGCGTGGACACGGGCGATACATAGCCCAGGCCCAGTCCGATGCCGCCCAGCACGCCGTATCCGAGATAGAGCAGGGCGATCTGGTGCGTGTAGATACCCAGCGCGGAGACCAGGAACCCGCTGCCAAAGCAGCAGGCGGCGGTGAACATCGTCAGGCGCGGACCCACGCGCTCGAGCCATTTGCCGGCGAATGCAGCGGAAATGCCAAGGAAGAAGATCGCCAGCGAGAAAATCCAGCCAAGCGTGGTCAGTTTCCAGTCATCGGGCGCTGACTCGGTAATGCCGATTACCCTCGATAGCGGTACGTTGAATACCGAGAATGCATAGGCCTGGCCGATGCAAAGGTGAACCGCCAGCGCGGCGGGCGGGACCATCCAGCGGGAAAATCCCGGCTTGGCGTAGGTCGCTTCCTTGGAAAAGAACGGGGCCGGGCCATAGGCCGGGCTGCTGCCTTCATTCATCACACTGCTCATCGAGCGTTCTCCAGACGAGGGTCCTGGGCAACCGTTCCGCTTGCAGCATGGCGCGCAGGCGGGTCTGGGTGGCCCAGCCGGTTGACCCGTCACGCCGCGGTCGGATTACCCCCAGATGTGTCGACGCACCGGGCTTTGGACATGGTTATGGCCCGGACTGGTCGACGCTTGCTACCACACTACAAATCGGAAATGAGATTGGGCTGCGGGTAATGGCGCCGCGGCAACTGGCGCGAGCGAGTGCCGGCGGATCCGGCAGTCGGCGTGGCGAGAGACGCGAGGCGTCCCGGGATGAAATGGCTCATTATTTTTCCGTCGGGGGCGAGCAGTCATTGTTCTGACCAACAATGACTACCGTGGAAAATGTTATGTG
Organism: Cupriavidus sp. SHE; assembly: GCF_000812445.1. Taxonomy (NCBI): domain Bacteria; kingdom Pseudomonadati; phylum Pseudomonadota; class Betaproteobacteria; order Burkholderiales; family Burkholderiaceae; genus Cupriavidus; species Cupriavidus sp. SHE. Next base: position 30,221 of record NZ_JWMB01000007.1, read on the forward strand.
CGCTGAACCTTAGCTGTGTCGATCGCTGACTTCAATAGGTTTTCGAGGACATATTCCCGTACCAACGGCGCTTTCGATGTGATGCATGAAAATCGACGGCGCGACGCGATATTTACCGTGTGATTTTTGCGACAGCGTTGAATAATGTATGGACGGCACATGGGGCCGCATATGCCATATTGATAGGACAAATTGTCACGAATGCGTCATGCGCGACGCCTACGATCTGTGCCGTGGCGGTTTTCCTCTGCCATGGAAGGACAAGCCGGTCACCAGCAATGGGTGCAAACGGGCGACAAGTGGGTGTCGCACGGACCGGCGAATTGACACGCCGCGGCCGGCCAATGGTCGCGGCATTTTTTTTCGCCCGAGAAGGTCAGTCAAACGTCAGAAGGCTTCGTTGATCTGGAAATAGGCGCCCTTGGTCTGGCGGCCGACGCCGACATCGAATCGGACATTGACCCGCGGCTTGAACTCGAAGCGGTAGCCCACGCCGCCATTCGGCAGCCAGTGGGCTGACGTCAGCCCGCCGGGGTTGCCGGCGATGGCGCCAGTGGCGAGCCAGAACACCATGCCCTGCCGGCCCACGATGTGCCAGCGGTATTCCACCTGGGCGGTCAGCATCGCCTTGTCCCGATACTGGCCCATGAAGTAGCCGCGCATGTGCTTGTTGTCGCCGAGAATCGACATCATGCTCCACGGCACATCGCCCCAGTTGAACTTGCCGTAGATGTCGAATGCCAGCACGTCCCGCTCGCGCATACGGAAGTAGCGGTCGTAAGTGAATTCCAGCGACTCGAAATCGGTGTCGCTGCCCAGCGCGCGCCGGAAGATGGTGCCATTCAGAAGCAGCGCCTGCCCCTTGTATGGATTGGGCAGGAAATCTCGCGTGTCATACGAAAAATGGGCCGTCAGGCCGCTGCTGAGCACGCGAGTGCCGTGCGGGTCAGTGGCCAGCGCGCTGTTCGCGCCGCGATCCAGTTGCGTCGCGTCGTCGTACTCGACATCGATGCCGCCGCCAATATAGGTGTTGGGCTGCACGCGCATCATGACCCGGGGCTTGAACACGACGCCGCGACGCGTATAGCCCTCCTTGTTGGCGTCGTTGACCGCGTTGTCGTATCCGATGCCCCAGTACGACGTGGGGATATTGATCAGCGCGCCGGAAAACACGAAGCGGTAGCTGTCATCGGCGAAGAACGTGTTGTTGTCCACGCCGATACCCAGGGCCCCCGTGGTGGTGGCGAAGCCATGGATGTTGACGGTGGAGAGCTGCGTATCTTCCTCGGCGTTCTTCGGTTTGTAGAGGCCAATGGCCGCCGCGCCGATGCCGAAACCCATTTCCGGGTTATAGAAAGGACCCGGCAGCACGCCCCAGTCGATGCCGTGGCTCAGGTCTACCTGCTTCGAGGCGCCGAGCTTGTTAAGGATCTTGTCTATCCAGCCTACGTGTTCCGGGTCCTGCGCCGGCTCGCTCGACTGCGCGGCGGCGTTCGCGGCGGCCAGGGCAAGAGCGAGCGGGATAACCAGGGTCGTGCGCATGGTTGTCAGAACCGGAGGAGGCCAGTAGCAATCACGTAGTTGCGGTTATACCCGTAACCGATCTCCAGCAGTAAGCCGACACTGCGGTTGATTGTCCAACTCGCGCCGACGGATCCGCTCCAGGGCCCAGTGACCTGCTCGGCCATCTGGTAGTTCAGGCGGGTAGTCTGGCCGCCGCCGCCGCCCGCGGTCCAAGCGTGGGCGGCAAGCGGCAGGCAGCCGATTCGTCCGCCGCGTACTCCCATCGCGTGCGCATTCCCTTGGCCCGGTCAAGATGCACGATCTTTACCGAATGCCGCCCTGGATCGAAGTGAATGTTTTCGATAGGCGACATGAGGAAATCCAGATCCCAATCCGCACCCGACGGCGCGGCGACCATGCGTTCAGGCCACAGCCTGAGTCACGAAGCGGATTGGCGCTTGCATCGCCGCAGATGGGCGATGGACTAGGGCTGATCGCTGTAGGTCAGCTCGACTGCGCAGGAGTGGTAGCGGTGGCCGGAGTGGCCGAAACCTTCGGCGTGCTGGCCGCGGCCGTGTCGCAGGCCGGGCGGGTGACTTGCTGTCGCTGCCGGGCCTCGGCACGACCGCGCTCGATCACGGCAAAGTCGGGGCCGGCAACGGCTGACAGCGAGGCAAGGAGGGAGGCTGCGCCACACAGGGCGAGCAGGGCGGACTTCATCAGAAAACTCCGACGGGTGGGAAAAACTATGCCCAGAATGATCCGCTCCTTCCGTCATAGCGTCCAAGACCGGATCGTTATTCGGGCGATAGGCTGGGCCAATAGTTGGCGATAAGGCCAACTATTGCGCAGCGGGCCAGCCCACGTACTGCCGCTACATCTGGTACCTACGACCGGAACATGATTTGTGCGACGACCACAAGGACCATGAAGTACACGAATAGCAGTCCGCAGAGCGAAAACGCCACCGTGCAGAGCGTGTCCATCGCCCGATTGGGGTCTGAGAATCGTTCTTTCAGCCAGTTGTTCATATCAAACTCCAGAAGTCAGACGACGCAAGCGCGCCGAGATGAATCAATGCAAAGCCAATTGCAGACAGTGAGGTAATGCCGAGCGAGGCCAGCAGGACCCTGTTATGCCCGCGCCGGGGCATTCCCGATGCATATCCGTCCGTATGGGGTAGAACTGCGCCACACGCGGCGAACAGGCTTGCCAGCACAAGCAGGAGCGTCATGCCGCCGTTCAGGTACCCCTGGAAACCGGCATCCACCCTCGCACTTGGTGGACAGGGTTCTGCCAGCTCATACAGTGCGGAGGTGCAGAAGCCGATCGCCGCCCAGCAGAGCTGCCCGTTCCTGACAACACTAACTAAGGCCAGTTGGGCGGAGGGGATGGCAAGCGGGAAGGCCTTCATGCAGATCAGCGAGATCATCGGCGCCAGCACGGGCAGGGCGACGGTGACGAGAAACCATCCCACCTTGAACCTCCTTGTCCTCTGATTGGTTTCAGAGAGTCTAAGAAGGCATGCGCGCTACGGCGAGTAAACTTGTGTTTCCAATTTCGCCAAGCGCATTACATTTGTTGTCGCGATGCATCGGCGGCGGTGTTCGCCAACGATGACCGTGGCAAACACCGCCTCGGAGCACTGCGCGGCTCAGCGCATCTTGCCGAGGATGGCCTGCATCTCGGTGGCATCGAATGCCCGAAGCGTCTGGGTGTGAACGTTGCCAAGCGCGCCGACGCTCAGCCCGAACGCCGTCACCACGGTGTCATCCTGCGCCTCCAGCGTCAGCACGACGTCGTATTTGCCCAGTGTCCAGAACACATCCTTCACTTGCACGCCAAGTTGCGCGCCCAATTCACGCACGGCGGCGGCGCGTTTGGTCGTTTCCTTGACAGTGCGGATGCCCTGATCGGTGAAGCTTGCCAGCACGATGTAGCGGGTCATGGTGAGTCTCCGGCAACAAGTGGATGGGCGCCGTCGGCGCCGTGCCGGGTGTGGGCGTGAACCCTATCCGGCCGGGAGAGCGTGTGGACGGTGGTTCAGGGATTCGGCGCGAACTCGCGCGGCGCTTCGTCGTTCACCCCAAGACGATGGCGGTGACGACGCTCGCCTGGAAGAATCGGCGAAACAGCCTGAGCAATGCCAAAAGCACGCAAATTGCGAACCACCGGCGACCGGATGCGGTTCGTGGTCATCCCGTGGCCATTTCGGGGAACGCGATCCCGTGGTGTGGCGCGAGGTGTTGCAGAAATGAAGCGCCTTCCGCGCAGCAACCCGGCCTGTTGCCATCGCCATGTAACGGATGCGCTGCAACATGGCTGCCATTCTGGGTCAGCCAAGAATGTCTTTCATAAGAATCAAGTAGTAATCTTCCTGCCACATTTCTCATGCATCCTCCAGTCCGTCTCAAACAGGGAGGACACCATAATGAGAAGGATTTCCGTACTCGCGGCAGCCGCCATGTCGGTCGCCCTCGCGGCCTGCGGCGGCGATGACAACAATGGCAACAACGCCGGCACGACGCCGCCGGTCGAGCAGCCACAAGGCGGCGCCACGCCGACCAAGAACGTCGTGTTTTTCCTCGGCGACGGCATGGGCATGACGACGCTGACCGCCGCGCGTATCTACAAGGTGGGTGAGGAAGGCGATCTGACGATCGACACGATGCCGGAAAGCGGCTTCGTCCGTACGTATTCGAACGACGCCCAGGTCACGGACAGCGCCCCGTCGATGGCCGCCTACATGACCGGCGTGAAAATGAACAACGAAGTCATCTCGATGACTCCGGAAACGAGCGCCGTGGACGCCAATGGCAAGGCCTACGTGTCGGGCGCTGACAGCACCTGCCCGGCGACGGGCAACGGCAAGAGCGTGCCGACGCTGCTCGAGCAGATGAAGGCTGCCGGCTACGGCACGGGCGTGGTCACCACCACGCGCATCACGCACGCCACGCCAGCGGCCACCTACGCCCACATCTGCCACCGCGACGGCGAGAACGCCATCGCTGCGCAACTGGTACCGAAGGGCGCCGGCTTCAACGGCGCGCTGACCGATGGCGTCGACGTGATCTTCGGCGGCGGACGCCAGCACTTCCTGGCTACGGCCGCAGGCGGCAAGCGTACCGACGGCCGCGATCTGGTCGGCGAGTTCAAGACGGCCGGCTATAGCTACGCTGCCAGCAAGTCGGACTTCGACAAGATCACGGCCAGCTCCGCCAAGGTGGTGGGTCTGTTCAACGCGAGCCATATGGATTACGACCTCGATCGCGATCCGGCGAAGGAGCCGAGCCTGGCAGAGATGACCGGCAAGGCCATCGACGTGCTGGCTGCCAAGAAGAAGGGCTTCTTCCTGATGGTGGAAGGCGGCCGTATCGACCACGCGCTGCACGAAACCACCGCCCGCAAGGCGCTGCAGGACACCGCCGCGTTCGACGACGCGATCAAGGCCGCCATCGACAAGCTCAACGTGATCGACCCGGGCCTGAAGAACACGCTGATCGTCGTCACCGCCGACCATGACCACACCCTGGTCCTGAACGGCTACGCCAAGCGCACGGGCAAGACCAGCGATGCCAACCCCGGCGTGCTGGGTCTGGTCAAGGACTACGTGACTGGCTCTGCCAAGCTCGATTCGACCGGCAACCCGTTCTCGATCATCGGCTTCGGCAATGGCGAGAACCGTCCGGCCACGCGTACCGCGCTGACCGATGTGCAGGTCTTCGACAAGACCTACCACCAGGAAGCTGTGATTCCGATGCCTGCGGGTGGTGAAACCCACGGTGGCACCGATGTGTTCATCGGCGCCATGGGCAACGGCGCTACCAGCTTCACCGGTGTGATGGACAACATCGAGGTGTTCGGCCTGATCAAGAAGGCAATCGGACTCTGAGCCAACCCGCCATCACCGCACAACGGAATATCGACATGAAAATCACTACCCGTATCGGAATGCTGGCGGCCGCGGCGGCCAGCGCTTGCCTGACGATGCCCGCGGCGCACGCCGCCGGCGAGGCCAAGAACGTCATCTTCTTCCTGGGCGACGGCATGGGCCCCGCCACCGTTACCGCATCGCGTATCTACAAGTACGGCGAGTCGGGCAAGCTGACGATGGAATCGCTGAAGCGCACCGCGCGCATCAAGACGTTCTCCAACGACGCGCAAACCACCGACAGCGCACCGTCGATGGCTGCCTACATGACCGGCGTGAAGATGAACAACGAGGTCATCTCGATGTCCCCGGACACGAAGGCGACCGCGCCGGGCACAGACGTCAACGGCAACAAGACCATCAACAACTGCCTGCCGACCAACGGTACCTCGGTGCCGACGCTGCTGGAACTGGCCAAGGCGCGCGGCAAGGCAACGGGCGCTATCACCACGACCGAGCTGACGCACGCCACGCCGGCCGCCACGTACTCGCACATCTGCCATCGCGATGCGCAGTACAACATCGCCGCGCAAGCGGTGCCGGGCGGCGCGGGTTTCAACACGGCGCTGGGTGACGGCGTCGACGTGCTGATGGGCGGCGGACGCAACCACTGGACGCCGTTTGACGCCACGACCAACAAGAAGGGCCGTGCCGATGGCCGCAATCTGCTGACGGAGTTCGCCGCCAAGGGCTACGCCGTGGCCGCCACGCGCGACCAGATGTTGCAGGCAAGCGGCAACAAGCTGATTGGTCTGTTCAGCACGACGAGCCATCTCGAGTACGAGATTGACCGCGTGGCGGGCAAGGGCGAAGGCGCTACCCAGCCGAGCCTGGCGGACATGACCGCCAAGGCGATCGAGCTGCTGTCGAAGAACGGCAATGGCTACTTCCTGATGGTCGAGGGTGGCCGTATCGACCACGCGCTGCACGGCACCAATGCCAAGCGCGCGCTGGAAGACACCATCGCCTTCGACGACGCCATCAAGCGCGCGCTGTCGATGGTCGATCTGTCAAACACGATCATCGTGGTCACCGCCGACCACGATCATACGATGACGATCAACGGCTACTCGCACCGCGGCAACCCGATCCTGGCCACGGCCACCGACTACAAGACCAAGAAGACGGCCCTGGCGGCCGATGGTCTGCCCTACACCACGCTGGTGTTCGGCAACGGTGGCACCCCGCGCAAGGCTACCCGCGACAACCCTTCGCTGGTGGACACCACCGCCAATGACTATCTGCAGGAAGTTGGCGTGAACCTGGGTTCCCCGGGTGCCGAAACGCACGGTGGCGGCGATGTGATGCTGTTCTCCACTGGCCCCGGCAGCGCGCCGTTGAAGGGCACTCTCGACAACACCAAGGTGTTCGGTGTGGTCAAGTCGGCCCTGGGTCTCTGATCCTCGTCGTACCCGACACGGGCACTTCACGTGCCCGTGCCATGACGCACGCCGGTTCGCCGGCGTGCGCTTTCCACTTTCAGCACGGCAATGATCAACATGAAGCAAGCCAGCATGAAACAAGCCGGCGTGAAGCAGGCAATCGGCCAGTTCGTTCTGCTGGCTCTCGGCATAGGCGCCTCGTCGACGGCCCTAGCGGCCACGGCCACGGTCACGGCCACGGATTCGGGCAAGCCGCTCGCGCTGCGCGTGCAGCACGAGCTGTCGGCACTCGGCAAGGATGGCGTGAAGCGCGATGTGTCGTTCGGCGAGCGTGTCTATCGCAACGGTGACTCGGTCTGGATCGAGCGCGAAGTGCCGGCGAGCGTGCGCCATGCGCACGACGAGGCAGAACATGCCGCGGGTGACAAGGGCCACAAGCACATGGATGTTTCCACGGCGGCGCGCTGGATCGAACGCAAGCCCAACGGCGAACTCAATGTTCGGCTCGTCAGCGACCAGATGCGCAAGACCTTCGAGGTGCGCCAGGGTGACTACGGCAATGTCGGCTTCGATGGTTCCTGGGCCGCGGCGAGCCATCTGCTCGACCCCGCCCTGCTCAAGACGATGAAGGCCAACGGGCCCGTACGCGATGGCGTGCAGGAATACACGGCCCGTCGCGGCGACGAGCGCGTGACGGTGCAATGGGATGTGGCCGGGCAGTATCCGCGCCTGGTGCAGTCGCTCAACACGAGCGGCACACAGAAGAAGATCACGCGTGTTACGTCGGTCGCGACGCCGGCGAGCGCGCCCTGGTCTCGCACACGCGGCTACGCGCAGGGCGATTACTCCGATCTGCTGGATTGAATCGCCGATTGACTCGGATATCCGCTGACGTGCCGGACAGCGCCGGATAGCGCCGGACAGCGCTGGGCGCTCAGCGGCCCGATTGGGTGCGAATCGACGTGGCGATATCGCGGCTCACCGAGGCGAGGGCGCGGTTATGCGCCGAGATGATCGCCTCGAAGCCATCGCCGGCAACGGCCTCGCGCACCACCGAGCGCCCTGCAATCGCCGGCTGCTTCCCCGGCGGCTGGATGGTCCACAGCGCATCCATCGACACGGCGACGGCCGGCTCCGTATCCAGACTCAGGATATCCACGCGGACACGCCAGGCCGGCATTGCATTCGAACCCGTATCGAAGACGGTCACCTGATCGGACCCCAGCGTGGTTCTCAGATCGGCAGCGATGACCTGGGAGATTTCGGACTTGAGCGGCTCGGCCCAGCGTGCGAATTCGTTGACCTTGACTTCATTGGCCGAGACACGTGTCACGATCTGAGGCCGGTCGACCAGATCCGGGATTGTCACCGGCCCGACGACGACACGGATTGGCGTCGCGGTGGAGGCACGTTCCACGGTGTTGTCCGGATCTAGCGTGTAGAACCGCGATTTCGGCGAGCTACAGCCGGCCAGCAGCCCGATAAGCGCCACGGATGCCACGCTTGCGCTGGCGATCGACCTTGTCATGCGTTTCATGGCTTGTCCTCCGCTTTGCCGCGTATCAGCGCTTCGGGGTGTTGCTCCAGATAGTCGGCAAGCGAGCGGAGCGCGGCGGCCGTACGGGCGAGTTCCTTCATGGCGTCCGCCGTGTTCTGCTGCAGCGCCGAGTCGGGGCCGAGCGCGGTGTTGGCGGAGTCGAGCGTGGAGCGTGCCGATGCCAGCGTGTCTCGTGCTTGCGGCACGAGCTCCGAGTCCAGCCGCGTCAATAGCGACGTCGCGTTGCGGAGCATGTCCTTGGTGTTCTGGCCGATCTGCGCAAAGGGCACGCTGTTCAGTTGCGCGACAACGCGGGTCAGGGACTGCTGCAGCGACTGCAGATCGCCTTGGATGGACGGAAACTCCGGCGGGCTTTCGTTCCAGTTGATCTTGGCCTTGGGTGCGTTGGGGAAGAAATCCAGCGCGATATAAAGCTGCCCGGTCAGAAGGTTTCCATTCCGCAATTGCATTCGGAGCCCTTGGGAGACCAGGAAGTCGCCAAGCTCGCGGGGATTTTCGGCTACCGGGCCCAAGGCGGCGCCGGTGCGGTAACGCGACGTGAATCGTCCCGGGTAGAAGTTTATTTCCACCGGGATGCTGAACTTGCGCGTGGCCGGATCGTAGCGCGTGTAGATGCCGGTGACCTCGCCGATCACGATGCCCCGGAACTCGATCGGAGCGCCGATGGCCAGGCCGCGCACCGTGTCCGTGAAATTGACCACGTAGTGATGCACGACGCTGTCCTGGCGCTTGAGTGCGGTGACACGGTCATGGAATAGCGCGAAGGTCGATCCTGCCGCTGCAGCAGGTTGGTCCTGCGCTTCATACGGGGTCTCGAAGCCAATGCCACCGATCAGGATCGACACCACGGACTGGGTGTTCACGCGCAAGCCGCTCGTATCGAGCGAAACGTCAACGCCGCTGGCGTGCCAGAAGCGTGTGCCCTGCTGCACGAACCGGTCGTACGGGGCATTCACGAACACCTTGAGCGTGACGCCACGCCCGTCGGAGTCGAGGTCGAATGCGGTGATCTGTCCCACCTGAAGGCGGCGGAAGTAGACCGGGGAGCCGACATCGAGCGAGCCCACGTCCTCGCTCTTTAGCGTGAACTCGCGGCCCGGCACGTCGCTGGTGAATGCGGGCGGCGTCTCGAGCCCGACAAAGTCGTGGCGCGTCGCCGTCGCCGTGCCGGTATCGGTGGCGATATACGAGCCGGACAGCAGTGTGCCGAGGCCGGAGACGGACCCGCCCGAGATGCGCGGCCGCACCACCCAGAAACGTGTGTTGTCGACAAGCAGGCGTCCGGCGTCCTTGGCGATCTCGGCGGTCACCACCACGCGCTTGCTATCGGGGGAAAGCGCCACCGACTTGACCAAGCCGATGTCGACGTCCTTGAACTTGATCTTGGTCTTGCCGGCCTCCAGGCCCTCGCCGGTCTTGAAGCTGACGGTGATCGTCGGTCCCTGTTCGATCACGGCCTTCACCGCGAGCCAGCCGCCGATCAGCACGGCAACGATTGGCACGAGCCATATGAGCTGCAGGCGCCAGCGCGAGCGCGATGGCGACTTGGCGACGGCCTCGGGGAAGTCCGGGGTATCGGGGTCCTGGCCTGGACTGGTCATGGTTGATGCTCCGCTTCATCCCAGATCAGCCGCGGATCGAATGTCATCGCGGCGAACATGGTCAGTACCACCACCGCGCCGAAGGCGATGGCGGCGGGGCCGGCCTGGATCGTGGCCAGGGCCTTGAATTGCACCAGTGCGACGAGCACGGTGATTACGTAGATATCCAGCATCGACCAGCGGCCGACGAACTCCACCACGCGATAGATCTTCGTGCGGCGCTTCGGCGCAGAGGTGGAATGAAATTGCGTGGAGAAGGCGAGGTAGCCGAGCGCGAGGATCTTGAGCATCGGCACGGCAATGCTGGCAATGAACACCACGATCGCGAGCAGCCACGATCCTGACGTCCACAGGTATGCGACACCACTCAGGATTGTGTCGTTCTCCGCGCCGAACAGCGAGCTCGTGTACATGACGGGCAGCACGTTAGCGGGGATGTACAGCACGACGGCGGAAATCAGCAATGCCCAGGTGCGTGTCAGGCTCGCGGGTTTGCGACTATGCAGCGTCGCGCCGCATCGCGGGCAGGCCAGCGCATGGTCGCGCGTGTGGGCGCTGGTCAGCAGTCCGCAATCGTGGCACGAAAGCAGGCCGCAATGCGCCGCCGTGATGGGGCCCGAAACGATTGGCGGTTCCAGATGCGGGCGTGCGCCGCCGGTTGTGCGCACATCCGAGAATCGGACCCATAGCGAATGCGGGTCGAAGGCGGTATGGGCCCCGACCAGCACGAGCATCAGCGCGCCGAACGACCACAGCGCGACGCCGGGCACGACCGACGCGATGTGCGCGAGCTTGACCAGGGCCACCAGCAGGCCAAGGATCAGCACCTCGGTCATTCCCCAGGACTCGGCCTGATGGCAGAGCCGCAGCACCTGAGGCGCAAACCAGGGCTTGCGGCCCAGACGCAGCGGCAGCAGTACCCACAACATGCTTGCCGTCTGCAGTACCGGCATCACGATGGTCGTGATCAGGACCAGGATTGCCAGCGGCCACATGCCGCCGTGAAACAGCACGCGCACTGCGCCAGCGAGTGTCGTTTGCACCAGCGTGCCGCTGACGGAGAGACCGACGATCGGATAGAGATTCGAAATGCCCAGCAGCACCAGCGCGCCGAGCGCGAGGGCCAGCGCCTGCTCCAAGCCGTCAGGGTGGTTGCGGGCAAGTTCGGCGTCGCAGCGGCAGCATCGCAGCGTGCCCTTGATGGGCACGGGCAATGCGCGCTGGAGCAGGTCGCATTCGGGGCAGGCGATCAGATCGGTGCGGGTCATGCGCCACCTCCGTGACGTGTTCGGCCTTGACGATCCTGCTTTGCCTGTTGACATCGCCGGTGCCGGAGTGGCTTCCTGGTCCTTTCCGCTTTGTACAGGCGTCAAGCCACCAGTGGCTCGTGGGAGCCACTGCAGCTAAGCCTATCAATCGACGCCTGGATCGGGTAGGGGACTTTGGTCCAGCATCGCCGGGTCATGCACGGGTCATGCACGACGTAACCGGCGTAACCGGCGCAATCAGCGAGAGAAACAGCATGGATCAGCGCCCGGAGCGCTGATTCATCTGCCCGAGCACGTGCCGCGCGTGTCCCGAGCAGTCTTCGTCGTCGGCAAGGTTCTCGATGTCGTGGGCGAGCGCGAGCAGGTCGCGCCGGGTGCCAGCCAGCCGCTGTTCCAACAATTCGATCTCGCCGGCCTTGCGCCGCAATACCTCGATGAGCTTGTCGCGTGGCCAGTCATTGAGATGGGTCGGAAGGATGGCGCGGATTTCGTCGAGCGAGAAGCCGGCGTTCTGGGCCCGCAGGATGATTTCCAGCCGTGTCAGCGTTTCCGGGGCGTATTCGCGGTAGCCATTGGCCTGCCGCTGTGCCGGCTGGAGCAGACCGCTTGCCTCGTAGAACCGAATGCGCGAGGCGGCCACGCCGCTCAGGCGTGCCAGTTCTCCTATCTTCATCTGCAGTGTTCCAGGGGGACTTGACATTAAAGTTGACTTTAAGCTTAGGGTTACGCAGTCGTCAACGCAATGCGCAAATGCCTGCGAACCCCAGCCATGAAACTGTTCACGCCCCTTACCCTGCCCAACGGCGCAGTCATTCCCAACCGCCTGGCCAAGGCCGCCATGGAAGAGAACATGGCCGATGCGGACCATGCGCCATCTGACGCATTGCTACGGCTCTACGAAGCCTGGGCCGCGGGAGGCGCTGGCCTGATCCTTACGGGCAATGTCATGGTCGATCACCGGGCGATGACCGGACCGAATGGCGTCGTGCTGGAGAACGACGCCCATCTGGATCGCTTCCGGCAATGGGCGCGGATCGCACGCGCCCACGGCGCCCACGTCTGGATGCAGATCAACCACCCCGGCCGCCAGATGCCCGCCGCGCTGGGACAGACCACGCTGGCGCCGTCAGCCGTTCCGCTGGAACTGGGCGCGCTGTCCAGGCAGTTTCCCGTTCCCAGGGAGATGACGGCAGCCGACATCGACGATGTGCGCGAGCGCTTCGTCTGCAGCGCGCACCTGGCCGAACAGAGCGGCTTCACTGGGGTGCAGATCCACGCGGCCCATGGCTATCTGCTCAGTCAGTTCCTGTCGCCGCTGGCTAACCGGCGGCACGACCAATGGGGTGGCCCGATCGAGAACCGCGCGCGTCTGCTGCTCGACATCGTGCGTGCGGTGCGGCAGGCGGTGTCGCCGGCTTTTGTGGTGTCCGTCAAGCTGAACTCGGCCGATTTCCAGCGCGGGGGATTCAGCCCCGATGATGCGAAGCGCGTGGTCGAGCTGCTCAATCCGCTCGGCGTCGATCTGGTGGAACTGTCGGGCGGTAGCTACGAAGCCCCGGCCATGCAAGGGCAGGCGCGGGATGGGCGCACGCTCGAGCGCGAGGCGTACTTTCTGGCCTTTGCGCGTGATATCGCAGCCATCGCGCAGATGCCGCTGATGGTCACGGGTGGTATCCGCCGCCGCGCCGTGGCCGACCAGGTGGTCGATAGCGGCATTGCGATGGTTGGCATCGCCACCGCGCTGTCCATCGATCCCAATCTGCCGCGCGATTGGTTGGCGGGCAAGAACAACGCGCCCGCGCTCCGCCCGATCACATGGAAGAACAAGGTGCTGGGTTCGCTGGCCAACATGGCCGTGGTCAAGTTCCAGCTCAAGCGGCTCAGCCAGGGACGCGGCACGCATCCACGGGTCTCCCCGCTCAGGGCACTGGTCATGCAGCAAATGGCCAACACCTGCCAGACAAGGCGTTACAAGCGCTGGATGATGGGGCGGGAGTTGGGCTGAGGGTAATAAGGGGTAAGGGGCCGGCCCACTACCGCCCCTGATTCACGGCTTCGAATCCGGCGACGAGTGCATCGAGCAGATGGCGCACGGCGGGCACCATGCCGCGCCGCGTCGGAAAGATCGCGTGCACGAGCCCACTTGTCGAGGCCAGTTCGGGCAGCAGATGCAGCAGCCGGCCAGACTGCAGATCTTCTTCGATGAATTCCCTCGGCAGCATGGCCACGCCGACGCCGAGCATCGCGGCGATTTTCAGGCTAGCGATATCGTCCGTCGCGAGTCGGGGGCGGTGGGCGAAAGCACGCTCCTTTCCGCCGGCATCGACGAGGTTCCAGACGTATCGCTCGTTGTTGCTGGCCATGGCAATGGTCGACCAGTCCTGTAGCGACTCGATCGAGGCTGGCTGGGCGTGCAGCCTTGCCAGTTCCGGACTTGCGACGAGGACGAACGTGGACAAGCCCAGTTGCCGGACCGCGAGGTCGGTGTCCTCCAGCGGCGCGGGCCTGACGCGGATCGCGAAGTCCAGCCCTTCCTCGATGACGTCGACGCGGCGATTGGTGGCGTCGACCAGAACCTGCACCTGTGGGTTGTCGCGCACGTAACGGGAGATGGTCTCGGCGACACCCGAGCTGAGAAGCGCAACCGGGCAACTGATCCGCACGGTGCCCTGTGGCTGCGAGCGGGTCTGGTCGACGATCTCCTTGGCGGCCCTGGCTTCGGCCACCACCGCAAGGCAGTGCTGGTGAAAGCGTCGCCCGGTCTCCGTCAACGACAGGCTGCGGCTGGTGCGGTTCAGCAGGCGCACCCCAAGCGCCTCTTCCAGCGCGCGGATGCGCCGACTCAGTTTCGATGTCTGCTGGCCAAGGCTACGGGCGGCGGCAGTGAAGCTGCCGCGATCCACCACTTCAGCGAACAGCCGAAGGTCATTGAGGTCCGGGATCTGATCCATGTGAGGAGGCGCTTCAGGATGATCAGATCATCCTACTGGTGACAACGATGCTTTGCAAACTCGGATATTTCGCCATTGTCGTTGCTTGCCTAGCATTCATCCCAACCAGAGACCACGCTAAATCGTGCGGGTCGATGGGAGAGCCGGCCGATTGCGGACGGCCTGACCGAGGGGATGGAAATGCTCGTACACCGGCGTTGGGAATCACTGGATGCAGCCGATCATGGCTGGCTCCGCGCGAAGCACCACTTCCAGGTCGATGCCGCTGGCAACCCCGCGCATCACCCGCTTGGCTCGCTGATTGTCTGGAATGACGACGAGATAGCGGTCGGTGGAGGCTTTCCGCTTCATGGGCACCGCGACATGGAGATCGTCACGTATGTCCGCCAGGGGACGCTCGAACACCGTGACACGCTGGGCTCCATCGGCACGATCCGGGCAGGAGAGGTCCAGGTGATGAGTGCGGGCCGTGGCATTCGTCACGCCGAGTCCAACCGCGGCAGCGAGCCGCTCAGGCTCTATCAGATCTGGCTGCTGCCGCGCGAACGTGGCGGCGACCCGCGATGGGAGACCCGGCCTTTTCCCGAGGCTGCCCGATCCGGCAGCTTCGCAGTACTGGCCAGTGGATTCCCCGGCGACGGCGACGCACTGCCGATCCGTGCGAATGCTCGGCTTCTCGCCGCGACACTCGGGCCCGGTGATCGCCTCACACATTCATTCGCTCCACACAGCAACGCCTACCTCGTGGTGGCTTCGGGACGTATCGCCGTGGATGGCGAGTTCGTCGGGCTACGCGATGGGGTGGCGATCACGAATGCCGCATCCATCGACGTCGCGGCGCTTGAACACTCTGAACTGGTGATGGTGGAAACCCGTTGAGAGTCACTTGATCCATCCACCTCGAATCACTTTCGTCTGAAAGGACATGACCATGGAACACAACAAGTACTACCCGCTACTCGGCCGCATCATGCTCGGTGCGCCATTTCTCATGAGCGGCCTCGGCAAACTGGCCGCATATGGCGGCACCGTTGGCTATATTTCCGCAGTCGGCCTGCCGGCGGCGCCGCTGGCGTACCTGATCGCGGTGGCGGTCGAGGTGGGCGGCGGCATGATGCTGTTGTCGGGTTATCGGGTGCGTGCGGCGTCGCTAGTGATGGCGGCATTCTGCGTGGCGACAGCCGTTTTCTTCCATCACAACTTCGCCGATCAGAATCAGATGATTCACTTCCTGAAGAACCTGATGATCGCGGGCGGCCTTTTGCAGATCGCCAGCTTTGGTGCGGGCGCATGGAGCCTGGACGCGCGTCTTGCGGGGCCGGCGCCGCGCAAGACGGCCTTGCGGGCGAACTGATATCGGCGCTTGCTTGGCAAGCATGACGAATTGCCTGCAGGAGGCAACCAATGCAGAACAGTATTCCAACGCTGTTGCGGCGCAATCTTGAAGACGTCTTCGGCGAAATCGATCCGGCGCGCAGGCGCCGTGCCATCGACGATATCTTTACTGACGACTGCGTGTTCTACGATCCGAACAGCGGTGTCCATCGTGGCCGCGAGGCGATCGACAGGATTGCAGGTGTTATCAAGGCGTCGCATCCGGACTTCCGGTATCAGCCGATTGCCGAGCCCGAGGTGGCGGGGGATGGGGGGCGCATTCGATGGGTATCGGGGCGTCCTGGCGAAGCGCCTGCCTATGCGGGCACCGACTTCATCGTTACCAGGGACGGCCGCATTGTTGCCGTTTATCTCTTCTTCGACGAACTGCCTTGAGTCGTGGCGCGCCTGCCTCAAAGGCTGGCGCTGCCGAATCCCTCCGGCGTTGCCGGAACCATAGAAACCTCATGAAGGAGTCTGCAAATGTCCAAGGTCCTGGTGCTGTATTACTCCACCTACGGGCACGTGGAAGCCCTGGCGGAGGCAGTCGCTGAAGGCGCTCGCGCCACCGGCGCTACCGTCGATGTCAAGCGGGTACCGGAAACGGTGCCGGCGGCGGTGGCCGAGGCCTCCCACTTCAAGGTCGACCAGAAAGCGCCGGTAGCCACGGTGGAGGATCTGGCTAACTACGACGCCATCGTGGTCGGCACGCCAACCCGCTTCGGGCGCATTTCCTCGCAGATGGCGGCGTTTCTCGATCAGGCCGGTGGCCTGTGGATGCGCGGCGTGCTGAACGGCAAGGTCGGTGGCGCTTTCACGTCTACCGCCACTCAGCACGGCGGGCAGGAAGCCACGCTGTTCTCGATCATTGCCAACCTGCTGCACTTCGGCATGACCATCGTCGGCTTGCCGTACAGCCATCAAGGGCAGATGACGCTGGATGAAATCGTCGGCGGGTCGCCGTATGGCGCGACGACCATCGCTGGTGGACAAGGGCAGCGTCAACCGAGCGCCATCGAACTCGAGGGTGCGCGCCACCAGGGCGAACTGATCGCGAAGACCGCGAACAAGCTGTTCGGCTGAGGATGTGCATCGCTAGCTGAGCGGCCTGCCGGGGGCAGTCGGACAGGGAGTGGCGCCTTGCCTGGGCGTCGCTTCCTTTCGCCCATCGCGGGACGGCGCGCTCGGGTGCTAGAAGTTATGCCGCATGGCCAGTGCGAAGGTCTGTGGATCGGCGCCGGCCTTCACGCCCAGGCCGTTGATGGCGAAGTCATAGAGGGCGTTCCGCTTGTTGTTGATCCGGCTGTAGTAGGTATAGATCGACGTGCGCTTGGAAAGCGGATAGTCGTAGCCAACAGTGATCTGCGTGGCGCCGGTCTCGGGGCCGGCATGGAATGACCCAATCGTCTCGGTCGCATTGCCCGCGCCGTTGCTGGCGAACGTGAAGCCGATCTTCACGCTGCCGGGTCCGAGCTTCTGGACCAGTGAGGTGTAGTAGCTGTTGCGCGTCAGGTCACCGGTGGCAGTGCGATAGTGCAATCGCTCGTACACCAGGGCGATCGTCGTCGTGGGGAACTGGTAGGAGACGCCGACCTTCATGCCATCGTCGTTACGGCCGGCGGTCTGATAGTGCTGATGGATCTCGTAGGCCATCGACACACTGAGCGGGCCGTGTTCGTACGCACCCGCGAACGAGTACAGCGCCGGATTGCGCGGCACGCTGATCTTTTCTTCCGGCAGGCCCCAGGTCATCGCGCCGCTTAACCCGCGCCATTGCGGCGTCTGGTAATGCAGGGAGTTCTGCTGGCGCCGGTCGAACGAGTTGGTGTTCTGGACGTTGTCCGCGGTGGCGGCCGCGCCATTGCCCATGATCGACATATAGCCGGCGGTGGTCGGGTAGTAGGGGTCGAGGGTCTTGGTCGAAGTGGTATAGGCCGTATCCCAGTTGCCCATGAATACGGTGCCATACGGGCTGGCCATGCCGAGCCGCGTGTCGCGTGCGGCGATCTGCCCCGCGCCGGTGTCGATCGACAGCGTGCTCTCGACCTGCCAGATGGCCTTGAGCCCATAGCCGAGCGCCTCCTCGCCGCGAATACCAAAAACGGACCGGTTGTTGGTCAGCCGCGCAGTGCCGCCCAGGTGGGTGCCGTCGGTCGCGGTGGAGGCTGACGCGTACTCGAGGGCCGTATTGAGTCGCCCGTAGATCACAACGGATGACTGGGCGTTCGCCGTGCCGACCAGGCAGGTGGCCGACGCCGCCAACGCCGCCAACGTCGCCAGGGGGCGCATCCAGTGCCTCACGCCAACTCTTGTCATCTCGCGCTCCCCCGTTGGTTTGATTCCTATAGTAGTGAAGCGTCGCGCGGACGGGAATCGACGCTGATCGATAGAGGGACCACTACAAGGGAATCATGGCGCTCGAGAACCAGAAACCTATTCCGGCCAGCATGCACGGCGGTGTGCTGTCGTTTGTCGCAGGCTTTGTCGATGTGGTTGGCTTCATCGCCCTGTTCGGGCTGTTCACGGCCCACGTGACCGGCAACTTCATCATGATCGGCGTGGAGTTGACCGGGAACTCGGACGGCCTGGCAACCAAGCTGCTGGCACTGCCGGCCTTTGTCGTCGCAGTGGCTGCCACACGTGTGCTCGAGTCGAGTTTCGCGCGACGCCAGCGCCCGGTGGTTGCGCTGCTGCTCGCCATCGAATGCCTGTTCCTGCTGCTATTCATCGGCACCGGGCTTTGGGCGAAGGCTGGCGCTGGCCTGACGGCCAATGCGTTGCCGTCCACGCTTGCGGGAATGCTGGCCGTGGTGGCCATGGGCATCCAGAACGCGTTGTCCCGTACCGCGCTGGCCGATCTGGGGCCGACCACCATCATGACTGGCAACACTACCCAGGTCGTGATCGATCTCGTCGATCTGACTTCCGCCAGCCCGGAACAGACCGGGGCAATCGTCACGCGGCTGCGCAAGATGCTGCCAGCCGTGGTGGGGTTTGCCGCTGGCGCGGTGCTCGGCGCGCTTGCCTATCAGGCGGTCAGTTTCTGGTGCGTCTTCCTGCCGGTGCTGCTGCTGGCGGCGGTGTGTCGCCAGCGTTGGCCCGGCCGGGTGGCGCTGGCCTGAACCGGGGTTCGCCTGCCATCGAAATTTTGCCTTTTTGCTTTGAAATATTTTGGTGTACCATCCGCATACATTAACAGCGTCAACGTATTCAAAAAATGGAAGCCAATGAGTTCCGCCCGCTGGCTGGCGTAAAAGTGCTTGAGTTGTCACAGATCCTGGCGGGCCCCACCTGTGGGCTGATGCTTGGCGATCTAGGGGCCGACGTGGTCAAGATCGAGCGATTTCCCGCCGGGGACGACGCGCGGAAGTACCGCCGGCAGGGCGACAGCGGATTGCCGCCTTCCTTCCTGATTGTCAATCGCGGCAAGCGGTCGCTCGGCCTCGACCTGCGCAAGGAAGAGGGCAAGGCGGTGCTCAAGCGGATGGTTGCCCAGGCCGATGTGCTGACCGAGAACTTCCGTCTGGGAGTGATGGAGAAACTGGGCCTTGGCTACGACGTGCTGCGCGAGGTGAATCCGGCCCTGATCTACTGCTCGATCACCGGATACGGACGGACGGGGCCGCTGGCCAGCAAAGGTGGCTTCGACCTGATTCTGCAGGCGTTCTCGGGGCTCATCAGCGTGACAGGAGAGCCCGGCCGCGACCCGGTCAAGCCGGGCATGTCGATCGCCGACGTCAATGCCGGCATCCTGGCCGCATTCGGTATCCTGGCCGCGTACATCAACCGGCTACGCACGGGCGAGGGCTCGCGCGTCGAGACCTCGCTGCTGCAGGCGTCGATGCAGCAGCTTTACTGGTACGCGGCGGCCTACTTCTCGACCGGGGCGATTGCGAAGCCGGTCGGCACGGCGCATCCGCTCATCGCGCCTTACCAGGTGTATCAATGCGCTGATGGCGGTATCGCGCTGGGGGGCGCCAATCAGACCAACTGGGAGCGCATCGCCGATGTGCTGGGCCATCCGGAGTGGAAGGCCGATCCGCGTTTCGACAGCGCGGCGGAAAGACTCGCGCGCCGTGCCGAACTCGAACTGTTGATCACCGATGTCCTGAAGGGCGCGCCGGTGGCGACGTGGGTAGAGCGATTCGATGCCGTGGGGGTGCCTGTCGGCCCGGTTCAGAACGTGGCGCAGGCACTGGAGCATCCGCAGGCGAAGGCAGTCGGGATGGTCGTGGAAGCCCGCAAGCCAGGCGGCGGCATGACGCGCGCGCTGGGGCTACCCGTTCTGTTCGACGGGGGCAACGCCAGTTCGACCGGCCCGGCCCCCGCGCTGGGCGAGCATTCCAGTTCGGTGCTGCGGGAGTTTGGATTTGCCGCGGGAGAGATCGAGGACCTGCTGCGCAACGCCGTGGTCCACGACTGCGCTCATCCGGTCGCGGCGTGATGCGCGTGATGTGCTTACGGGCGACGTCCGCGGCCGACCGCCGCGCCATCGTCGGGCATCGCCGCGATCATGTCGGCATAGACATTGCCGCCCGCGGAGATGTGCCGGACCATCGCTTCGGCGGCGGCATCCTCGTCGCCAACCTTGATCGCGTCGAGCACGGCCTTGTGCTCGGCCAGCGATGCGCGAACGCGCGCGGGGTGCTCGAAGCGGTAGTCCCGCATGCCACGCATCCGCGCGCGCATGGTGCGGATCTGCTTGGCCAGGATGTCGTTGCGGCTGCCCTCGTAGAGCACGCCATGGAATTCGTCGTTGGCGGCGCGGTAGGCCTCGGCATCTCCCTGTGCGGCCGCGCACGCTTCGTAGGCGGTCTCCAGCGCGTCACGCTCCGCCGGCGTCATGCGGCGCGAGGCGAGTCGGGCGGCAAGCGATTCCAACTGGACCAGGATCTCGCTCAGCGCGACGTAGTCGCGCAATGTAATCGACGACACGATCGCGCCCTGGCGCGGCACCAGGGTGACGAGTCCGGCCGATGCGAGCTGGATCAGAGCTTCGCGCGCGGGCGTGCGGGACACGCCGAAACGGTCGATCAGTTGCTGTTCATCGATCTGGGTGCCGCTCGGCAGGTGCCCGGACAGGATTTCCTGCTCTATCTCGGACCTGATGGTTTCGGTGCGGCTCTTCTTTTCTTCCGACATGCCTGTGTTCATCGCTGTAGATGTGGCGATTCTACGCTGCTGCCGGCGCTTACCGGCCGTCTTCCGGCCCGGAATTCGATCTTTTTCGTCGTTTATGTACACATAAGGTTTGTTTACGCATGCATAAATTTGCTGCGTGAGCGCCTTTATGCCTCTACGCCTTTACACACCTTCATCCCCAAACCTCCTATGACCGACACATCCGGATTGCCCTCGCTCGCCATCGAAGGGCGAGTTGCCACCATCACATTCCAGCGCCCCGACGTCGCCAATCGCCTTGGGCCCGATGACCTTGACGAGATTCATCGCCATATCGAAACGGTGAACGCCAGCGAAGCGCTCGTCCTGCGGATTCGTGGCACCGGGAAGTACTTCTGCAGCGGCTTCGATATCGGCAAGCTCGCGGCGGGGCAGGGCGGGTCGGGCTTTGAAGAACTCGTCAACGCGGTCGAGGACTGCCGGCCTGTCACCATCGCCGCGCTAAACGGTGGCGTCTATGGCGGCGGCACCGATCTCGCGCTCGCGTGCGACTTCCGCGTTGGCGTACCGACAACGGACATGTTCATGCCCGCCGCGCGTCTCGGCCTGCATTTCTACAAGCGTGGCATGGAGCGATACGTGACCAGGCTCGGCCTGGACACGGCCAAGCGGCTCTTCCTGACCGCAGCCCGGCTCCAGTCGGACGAACTGCTGCGCTGCGGCTTTTTGACATCGCTGGTCGACGCCGCCGACCTCGACGCGAACGTCGATGCGCTGAGCGAAACGGTCGCCAGCATGGCGCCGCTCGCGGTGCTGGGCATGAAAAAACATCTCAACCGGATTGCGCGGGGCGTGCTCGATGTCGAGGAACTGGCTGTCGACGTTGCACGCGCCGCGCAATCGGCTGACATCAAGGAGGGCGCGCTGGCCTGGAGGGAAAAGCGCAAACCAAGGTTCCAGGGCAACTAGTCCAGGGAGCCGGCTTTCATCAGTAGAACCGAAATGGAGACAGAAGCATGAAGATAGCGAAGGCATCGAAGATATGCATCGCCGCCGCGTTGCTGGTGCCGATGACGCTGGCGTGGGCGCAGGGCCCTGCCGCGTATCCAACCAAACCGATCCGGCTGATCGTCGGTTTCCCGCCAGGCGGTGGCGCTGATGCCGTGGCGCGCATCGTCGCGGAAAGAATGTCCCGGGACCTGGGGCAGAGCATCATCATCGACAACAAGCCCGGCGCCGGCACGACCATCGCGGCGGAAGCGGCAGCCCGCGCCGAGCCCGATGGCTATACGGTCTTCATGGGTAGCGCGAACCTCTTCGGAGCGGACAAGGTCCTCTACAAGACAATTCGCTACGACGGGCAGAAGGACTTCACGCCGATCTCGCGCTGGACCATCGCGCCGATGGTCCTGGCGGTGAATAACGATATTGGTGTGAAGTCGGTGCAGGAACTGATCGCCAAGGCGAAGCAGAATCCCGGCAAGTACTTCTATGCTTCATCCGGCAGCGGCGGGGCGCCGCATATGGCTGGTGTCTACTTCAACAAGCTCGGCGGCACGCGGATGGAGCACG
Source organism: Cupriavidus sp. SHE (assembly GCF_000812445.1). Classification (NCBI taxonomy): domain Bacteria; kingdom Pseudomonadati; phylum Pseudomonadota; class Betaproteobacteria; order Burkholderiales; family Burkholderiaceae; genus Cupriavidus; species Cupriavidus sp. SHE. The sequence continues at coordinate 52,482 of NZ_JWMB01000007.1, forward strand.
TGCCGTTCAAGGGCGGCGCGCCGGCCGTGACGGCCGTGATTGCTGGCGATGCGCAAATGATCTTCGCCACGCCGCCGTCCGTGCTGCCGATGGTGGAGACCGGCAAGCTCAAGGCGCTGGCCGTGACGTCGGAGAAGCGGTCGCCGTTGCTGCCGAACCTGCCCACAGTGTCGGAGAGCAGCGTCAAAGGCTACGACTTCACGTTCTGGTTCGGGTTGTTTGGCCCGGCCAATCTACCGCCCGATGTCGTGCGCAAGCTTTTTGCCGCAAGCCAGAAGGCATTGAGCGATCCCGAGGTGGTGCAGAAGCTCGCGGCGCAAGGCAACCAGGCGCTGCCTTCTGCGTCGCCGGATGAATTCCGCAAATGGGCGTTGGCGGAAGGGGCCAAGTCCAAGCAATTGATTGAGCAGTCTGGCGCACATCTGGACTAGGCTGGGCGGAGCAGGGCCGCCAGGCCCATGGCCAATGGCGGAAATAGTGACGATTCAGGCGTTTGACTTTTTAAGACGACTGGTCATATTATTTCCGCCATGGCTCGTACATCAGACAAGACCGACATTCCGAACCGCCTGACCAAGGCGGGTCGCGAACTGTTCTCCCACCACGGCTACAACGCCACCGGCATCCAGCAGATCACCGATCACGCTGGCGTGCCGAAGGGCTCGTTCTACAACCACTTCGAAAGCAAGGAAGCGTTCGCGGCAGCGATCATCGCGGAGTACGCCGATTATCTGCACCGCTCATGGGAAGCCATGATGGAGGACGCCCCGCCCGAGCCGATGGCGGCGATCCGCTATGTCTTCACGCGGATGATTGCCTATCACGAATGCTGTCCCACGCAGGCGGGTTGCCTGATCGGCAACTTCGCTGCCGAGATCGCCTTGACGAGCGATACCTGTCGGGCCGTGCTGCAGGACGCCCAGTTCGCCTGGCGCGAACGGCTGGCCGGCATGATCAGCCTCGCCCAGGCGCACGGCGAAATCCGCGCCGATATCGCGTCAGCCGAGCTCTCGGGGCTCGTCTGGGATACGTGGGAGGGCGCCTTGCTGCGTATGAAGATTGAACGCTCGGTTGCCCCGCTACGCCGCAGCGTCGACCTGATGTTCGACCACCTGTTCCAGCCGGCCGCCGCGGCCGGCATCCACCACAGTCCAACCTTGGAGTAAGTCATTCATGGGTGCACAGACCGAAGCATTCCTCACCGAAGCCCTGTTTCAGCCGATCAAGCTGGGCCGTATCGAACTCGCCAACCGCATGGCCATGGCACCGCTCACGCGCAGCCGCGCCGATGACGATCTGGTGCCGACCGAGATGGTGGTCGAGTACTACCGCCAGCGCGCCAGCGTCGGCCTGATCATTGCCGAAGCCACGCAGGTTTCGGAGACGGCCCAGGGCTACACGAACACCCCCGGCGTCTACACGCCCGAGCAGATCGCGGCCTGGAAGACGGTGACCGACGCCGTGCACGCGCAAGGCGGCAAGATTTTCCTGCAGATCTGGCACACGGGTCGCATGTCGCACTCGCATTTCCAGCCGGACAATCAGGCACCGGTGGCGCCTTCGGCCATTGCGGCCAATGCCAAGACGTATATCAACGGCCAGGGCTACGTCGAATGCTCGCTTCCGCGCGCGCTGGAAGCTTCGGAGATTCCGGAGATCGTGAATGACTTCCGCGTCGCCGCGGCCAACGCGATCAAGGCTGGCTTCGATGGCGTCGAAGTGCATGGCGCGCACGGCTATCTGCTCGATGCCTTCCTGCGCGATGGCACGAACAAGCGTACCGACGCCTACGGCGGCAGCATCGAGAACCGCGCCCGCTTCCTGCTGGAAGTCATGGCGGCGGTGACTGCCGAAATCGGTGCCGATCGCGTGGGTGTCCGACTGGCGCCGGTGTCGCCGGTCAACGACGCGGTGGAAAGCAACCCGCAGCCGCTTTTCGAATACGTTGTGCGTGAGCTGGAAAAACTCCATCCGGTGTACATCCACGTGGTCGAAGGCTACACGGGTGGCCCGCGCGACAATGTGCCGTTCGACTACGAGGCGCTGCACCGCCTGTACTCGGGCGTGTGGATGCTCAATAACGGCTACAGCAAGGAAATGGCCGAGGAAGCGATCCGCGCCGGCCGTGCCGACATGGTCTCGTTCGGCCGCAAGATGATCACCAACCCAGACCTGCCGCGCCGCTTCCGTGAGAACCACCCGCTGAACAGTCCGTTCGAGGACGCGTCGCTCTACGGCGGTACTGGCCCGCACGGCTATGTCGACTATCCGGCATTGGCCTGATCTTCGGCCTCGCGCGCTCTAAGGGCGAGTTTGCATCCGGACCTATGTCCTTATGTCCATAGGTCCGGATCGCGGCAAGCTTGACGTAGCGCGTGCTTCTTGAAATCCCCAGCGTTCTGGCGGCCTTTGAAAGGTTGCCGCGCGCATCGTTGATGGCGGCGCGTATCGCCTGCCGCTCCAGATCGTCGAGGCGGCCAGACGCTACGACATCGCCGATCCCACCGGTCCCGCCAGTAGTTCGGTGAGCGTGGTCGAATCCTCCAGGTCATCCAGCGACAGCAGGCAATCCTCGATGGCGCGTTGGCGCTGCGCGGTTAGCAGGCCGTCGGTGAGTCGTCGGTACTTGGCCACCACCTGCTCGCGGCTCATCGGATGCAGGGCGGACTTGGGGGCCGGTTGTTCGGCCAGCAACTCGGTGCCGTCACGCAGGCGAATGCGCAGGCGGGTCCGGCCACGGCCAAGCGCGCCGGCCTGGTCGAATCCGGCGTCGTGGTGCGCGCGAATCCGTGGAATGAGTGCCCACACGTCATCGCGGTCGATGCGTTCGGGCGCGAACTGTCGCACCATGGCTTCGCCATCCAGCAGCGTCACCGCAAGCGCGTAGGCGATGTTCATCTGGGCGGCAATCGGGGTGATTGGCCGCGCGAGGTCCCACCAGCCGTGGTGATAGACGGCGTGGGACAGGTCGACGTCGATGCGCTCGACATCCTCGGCGCGGAACCGGTGCGTGGCGACGAGATCGAGGAGGCCATCGATGCCTGCGTGCAGCCCGCCCATCGCCGCATGGGCCTTGAGCACGAAGCGGGGCGTTTCCCAGTGGTCGCCGAGTCCGTGCGCGATCTGTGTGGCATCGGGGTTGTGCCCCTCGCCAAAGGTCGAGAGAAAGCCACCGTACTCGCGCTCGAAAACGCGCTGGATACCGCTGTAGCCGCTGGCCGCCAGATGGGCTGCGTAGAGTCCGTTACGCGCGGCAAAGCCGTGGTGCATACGTTTCGACATCGCTTCATATTGCGCGGCCATCAGGCCGGCGGACTGCGTTGCCGCCAGTCCAAGGGCGTCTTCGAAGCCCGCGGCGTCCAGTTGTAGCAGCAAGCCCACGGCCGCAGCCGCCGCATGCGTGCCGAACACCGGACCGGAATGCCATCCACGCGACAACATTTGGCCACCGTGCAGGGCCAGGCCGACGCGCGGACCCACCTCGAAGCCGGCGATCGCCGCCGCCAGCATCCGATCGCCACGGATGCCGCCAAGTCTTTCCGCCGTGGCGAGTAGCGAAGGCAGGATCAGTGACGCGCTATGCAGCGGCGCCAGCGGATGGAAGTCGTCGAGTTCGAACCCCTGGATGAAGGTGCCATTGAGCAAGGCGGCCACCGGAGCGGTCGCCTTGCGACCCCATCCAATAATGCTGCACGGCCCTTCGGCTTCGAGGGCCATGACCGATTCGACCGCGGTGCGGGACCACGGCAGCTGGGCGCCAACCAGCGCGCAACCCACGCCGTCCAGCAGCAGCAATCTGGCCCGTTCGCGCACGGTGTCAGGCACCGCGCTCAAGTCGAAGTTGGCCAGCCAGGTAGCCAGTTGACCGGTTGGGCCGGAGGGATCGCTGGCCTGTCGTCGAGCCTGTTCGCTCATGCTGTTCTCCATGTTTTCAGATACGTTCGAAAATGCCATCCAGACGGCCGCGGGCGAGGACCGATCGGTCAAGCTGCGCCAGCACTTCGGGCAGCGTCGGCGGTTTGTCGAAATGCAGTTTCCCGTTGAGTGCCAGCAACTGGAAGGAGTAGCGATGGGGGCCGTGGCCGGGTAGGGCTCTCGGGCCGGCATAGGCGGTTTTGCCGAAGCTGTTGCGGCCCAGCACGGCATGGATGCTTGCCGGTGGATTGAAGGCGGCCTCCGGCAGGCCGGGCAGGTTGGGGTCGATGCCGGTGGCGATCATGTGCACGAATGGGCGTGGCAAGGGCGCATCGGCATCTTCGATGATCAGCACCAGTTCCTCGGTCTCCGAAGGCAAGCCGCGCCACGCGAGTGCGGGCGAGCGATTCTCGCCGACGCCCTTGCCGGCGTGCGCGACCGGAATCGTTTGCCCGGCGCCGAAGCTGCCGCTGCTGAGTTCCAGCAGAGCGGGGGCAGAGGCAACGGCCGGGTGATGCCAGGCAAGGCGTTGCTCTCCGGCCCTTCGTCCTTTCAGGAGACGTCCCAGCAGGCGGCTCAGCATGATTTGACTCCGCTATCGGCGTTGGCTTCGGACAGGTTCCATACCCAGGGCCGGCGCTGACGGTCGGCGTCCTGCCAGGCACGGATCAGGTTGTCTTCGAGCAGCGTGCCCCCGATCTCGTCGAGGCCCTGTAGGAGCATCTCCCGGCGGAGTGGGTCGATATCGAAGCTCCAGCGGCGATCGCCGGCTTCGACCACCTTGTGCTGGAGATCCACCTTGAACGGGATGGCATGGCGCGCGAGGTTCATCAGTTCGCTGACCAGCGCCTCGTCGAGAATCAAGGGCAGGATGCCGTTCTGGAAGCAGTTGTTGTAGAAGATGCTGCCGAAGCTTGGCGCGATGATGCACCGATAGCCCATCGACTGCAGCGCCCAGACGGCGCTCTCGCGCGACGAGCCGCAGCCGAAATTGGCGCCGCTGACAAGAATCGGCGCGCCGGAGAACTCGGGCAGGGCCGGAAGGAATGTCGGATCGGGGCTGCCATCGGCCAGGTAACGAATCGCCTCGAAGGCGTGCACGCCGAGTTGGTCCCTGGGTACGGTGGTGAGGCGATCGATGCGGATGATGACATCGGTATCGAGGTTGGCGCGGGGCAACGGCGCCGCAAGGCCAGCAAGTGTATGGAACGGTTGCATCTCAGAAGCTCCGAATGTCGGTCAACACCCCAGTGATCGCCGCGGCCGCTGCCATGGCCGGGCTGGCCAGATGCGTGCGGGCGCCCGGTCCCTGACGGCCGACGAAATTGCGGTTCGAGGTGGAGACCGCTCGCGCACCCGGAGGCACCTGTTCACCGTTGGCCGCCACGCACATGCTGCAGCCGGGCTCCCGCCACTGGAATCCAGCATCTTCGAAGACGCGATCCAGCCCTTCGGCCTCGGCGGCGCGCTTGACCAGTTCGGAGCCGGGCACCACCCAGGCCGTCACGCCGGCGGCTACGCTGCGGCCACGCACGACGTGTGCTGCATCGCGCAGATCGGATAGCCGGGAGTTGGCGCAAGAGCCAATGAAAACCCAGTCGACCGGCGTGCCTGCCAACGCCTGTCCGGTCTCTAGCCCCATGTACGCCTGCGCTGCGCGCCATTCCTCCGCTACGGCCGGGCTTGGGGCATCGTCCGGGTGGGGCACGCACTGGTCGATGGCGACTGCCTGGTCCGGACTGGTGCCCCACGTAATCACCGGACGCACGGCTTCGGCAACGATGCGTTCTTCTCGATCGAACATGGCGTCCGCGTCGCCGGCCAGGGACCGCCAAGTCTCGACGGCACGCTCGAACAACTCGCCCTTTGGGGCGAAAGGCCGGCCGCGCAGGTAGTCGAACGTGGCGTCGTCCGGTGCGACCATGGCGAATTTGGCGCCCAGCTCCACCGCGAGGTTGCACAAGGTCAGCCGGCCCTCGATCGGCATGGCTTCGATCGCCGGTCCGGCGAACTCCACGGCGTGGCCGACGCCGGCGGATGCGCCGAGTGTTGCGATGATATGCAGGGCCAGGTCTTTCGGTGTCACGCCCCTGGGCAGTCGTCCATCGACACGCACGCGCATACGCCGCGGCTTTTGTTGGCGCAGCGTCTGTGTGGCCAATACATGCACGATTTCGGACGAGCCGATACCGAAGGCCAGCGAGCCAAGGCCGCCGTTCGTACACGTATGGCTGTCACCGCAGACCAGGGTCGTGCCGGGGAGCGCGATGCCAAGTTCGGGCGCCATGACGTGAACGATGCCTTGACCCGGCTGGCCGAGATCGAACAGACGAATGCGGCCCTTTTCGCTCCCCTGTTTGAGCCCGGCCCAGAGCATGGCACCAAGTGGATACGTTGTTTCCGTGCGGCCGGGCGCGCTGGAGACGACGTGATCGGGCGTTGCAAAGCACAGTTCCGGGTTGTGCGGCGGCAGCTTGCGCTTGGCGAGCTCCCCCAGGGCAGGCGCGCCGGAGAGATCGTGCAGCAGATGCCGGTCAATGTGCAGTAGCGCCCAGCCGTCACCGAGGTCCTTGATGACATGCGCATCCCAGACCTTGTCAAAATGCGTTCGACCCATGCTTCACTCCTGATGGCTTTGCTGGAAGTGCTGCCGGAGCGCGCTCCATTCGTCGGCACCCAGCCGGCGGAACAGCGCGGCGACGGTCGCGTCCATCCGGGGCGCGGGCATTTGCCCCTCGCGCTGCACGTCCTGCAGCACGGCGTCGCAGGCTTCGATGGTGGCCTTGAGCAGAAGACCGGGAAGGATGACCATGCGATATCCGAGTTCCCCAGCTTCTGCGAATGGCAGCAGCGGCGTGCGTCCGGTGGGGACCAGATTGAGCAGGCAAGGCCCGCTGACTTCGCGCGGGATGGTGGCGACTTCTTCGCGGGTCTGCGGCGCTTCCACGAATGCCATATCGGCGCCGGCCTCGAGTGCGAGGTTCGCGCGGGTGATGGCCTCTTCGAGGCTGACCACGGCGCGCGCATCGGTCCGCGCGATGATCGTGAAGTCCGGGTGCCGCCGCGCGGCCACGGCGGCGCGGATCTTGGCCAGGAACTCGTTTCGTTCCACGATCTCCTTGCCGTCCAGGTGGCCGCAGCGTTTGGAGAAGACCTGGTCCTCGATATGGATGGCCGCGACGTTGCGGGATTCGAACTCGCGCACGGTGCGCGTGACGTTGAGCTCGTTGCCATAGCCGGTGTCGGCATCGGCAATCAGCGGGATGTCCACCGAACGCGCGAGCACGGCGGCGTTCTCGACCATTTCGCTCATGCCGAGCAGGCCAAAGTCCGGGAACCCGCGGGCAGCGGCGGTGCCAGCGCCGGTCATGTACACGGCGCTGAATCCCGCCTGCTGAACGAGGCGGGCGGTCAGGCCGTCATAAGCGCCCGGTGCGACCACGATTTCCGGTCGGGCGAGCAGTTGGCGCAGCTTGGTGGCAGCGTTCATCGAGGTCTCCTGGCTTGATTTGAGGATGATGCGAAGGGTTTGGTCACTGACTGATTTCCTCGAGCGAGAGGCCGGAGGTACGCGGTCCGAGCAGGCCGATACTCAGGGCCACCAGCAGCATGCAGGCGACGATGAGCCCCACCGCGCCGGGCACACCCGCGTGCTTCAGGGATGCGGCGATGAGAAATCCGCTCAATGCGCCGGAGACACGGCTCACGGCATAAACGAAGCCGATCGCCTTGGCGCGGTGGCGCGTCGGATACAGCTCGGCCTGGTACGAGTGGAAGCCCAGCGAAATCATGGTTCCCCCGAGTGTCAGCAGCGCGCCCGTCATCAGGATGGCGACCCCGCTGTTCAGGTTCACGAACATCGTGCCTGCGCCGGCCATTACCAGCGCGGAGACCACGATCAGGGTCTTGCGCTCGACACGATCGACGAAGGCCACCGCCAGCAGCGGGCCAAGCGGTGCGACGAGGGAGACCATCAATCCGTACTCGAGGCTCGAGGAAAGCCCCACGCCACGCTGCACCAGGAACGTGGGCATCCAGTTCGAAAAGCCATAGAGACCAATGGCCTGGGCGGCGTGGAACAGTACGAGCATGACCGTCCGGCGTCGGTATGGCGCGCGCCAGATCTCGCGGAAGGAGGCCGGTTTGCCAACGGGCACCTCGCGCGGAGGAAGAGGTGCCGGCAAGGGACGGCCACTCTGCTGGCGGGCTTTTGCTTCCAGTTGCTCGACCACTGCCGTGGCCTGCTGCAATCGGCCATGGCTGGCCAGCCAGCGAGGACTTTCCGGCAGGCCCAGGCGCAACAGCCAGACGAACAGTGCTCCGACGCCGCCCATAAGCACCACCACGCGCCAGCCGTCGAGACCCAGCACGGTGCGCGGCACGAACCACCAGGCCATCAGCGCGACCGAGGGCACGGCAAGGTAGGAAATCACCGCGCTCACCGCAAACGCGCGGCCACGGATGCGCGCCGGCACGAGTTCGCTCAGGTAGGCGTCGATGGTGACCAGCTCCACGCCGAGGCCGATGCCCGTCATCAACCGCCAGAAGTTCAGCCAGGCCGCGTCGTGCTGGAACGCCATGCATACCGCCGACGCCGAATACCAGAGCAGGGCGACGGTGAATACCGAGCGCCGCCCAAGCCGATCGGCAATCGACCCGAATGCCAGTACGCCGATCAGGAGGCCAAGGAACGTCGCGGCGATATAGCTCGCCGCGCCGTCGAGGGCGAAGAAGCCTTCCGTGGTCGCGCTGAGCACGCCGCTGTGGATGATCCCTGGCAGCACATAGGCCGTGGAGAAGAGCTCATAGAACTCGAAGTAGGCCCCCAGCGAGAGCAGCAGGACCAGGCTCCAGGTGCTGCGCGTGGCCGGAAGGCGGTCTATCCGTGCGGCCAGTTCGCCGGCACTGATGCGTGCGGGGGCGGCCTGCGATGCCGCGGACAGCGTCCGATCAGTCATGTTGTCTCCGTCTTATCTGTACGGACTTGGCATGCGCTGCCTCATCCGCAATTAATGTTGTTATATTATTATGATGTCATAGGTACGGCACAGCAAGGGGAATTTCAGATAAGCTCCGGACAGACAGGAGGGATTCGCCACAAATGACTTCGGATGTGATGCATAGCGCGCTAAAACGCAGCCCGGGCACGTCGTTGCACCGGCAGATGTTCACGGTCCTGCGCGATCAGATCGTGCGCGGCCAGTACCGCGCCGGCGCGATGATTCCGAAGGAGGAAGAGCTTTGCGCCATGTTTGGCGTTTCGCGCATCACCGTGCGGCGCGCATTGGCCGATCTGGAAGCGGAAGGGCTGGTCGAAAAGCGCCAGGGCAAGGGCACGTTCGTTCGCCTTGAACTGCCGGCGATGCGCCCGATGGCCACGCTTGGGTATCTCGAATCGCTACGTCAGATTTCGGATGAAACGACGGTCGAAGTGCTGGACTTCGAACGCCCGCTGGCGGCAGGGGATATCGCGCAGCTATTGGGGATCGAGGAGGCGTCGCCGCTGCTGCATGTGACGCGCCTGCGCCGCAAGGCCGCGGTGCCCGTGATGATTACCGAGACATGGGTGCCGGAGGCGTATATCGGAGAGATCAACCAGTCGGATCTGGAAACAGAGCCGCTGTTCGAACTGCTGATGAAGCGGGGCATCCGGTTTGGGCGCGTGGCGCAGGAGTTCACCGCCATCGCTGCGTCGCCAGCGCAGGCGCGGCTGCTGCAGGTACCCCCGGGCCAGCCGCTGATCGGTATCAACCGGCTGATCTATGACGATCAGCAGCACCCCGTGCAATACCTTGTGGTCGTGATGTCGCCGGAGCGCAGCAGGGTGCTGATGGATATCGCGGTCGGGGCCATGAATACGCCGGCGACCGGAAGCATCGTCCACGACGCCGCCGCCTAGCCGCCTGGCCGCCTGGTCCGGCGGCGGCGTTGTGGCAGTCGAGGGGACTACGCCAACCTTACTGCGCGTCGAGCTGGCGGCGCGCGCGGCGCGAATAGTAGGCGAAGGTCGCTTCGAATCGCTTCTGCGTGCTGACCCAGCGTTGAGCCTCGCGACCGAGTTCGGGCGGAATCGGCTGGATCTCCCCGGCGGCCATCGCCAGCAGTTGCAGGCGAGCGGCGCGCTCGAACATCACGCCCAGCACACAGGCTTCTTCCACCGACGCGCCCGCTACCAGCAGGCCGTGGTGCGACAGCAGAATCGCCTTCTTGTCGCCCAGGGCGCCCGCGATGAGTTCGCCCTCTTCATTGCCGACTGGAATGCCAGGCCATTTTTCCAGGAACGCGGTCTGGTCGTACAGCACGCACGTGTCCATATGCGAGATAGTCAGCGGCACTTCCAGCATGGCAAGCGCGGAAGCGTGCGGCGCGTGAGAGTGAACGATGCAGTTCAGATCGGGGCGCGCGCGATAGAGCCATGAATGGAAGCGATTGGCGGGGTTTGGCATCCCGTTCCCCGAAATCACTTCGAGGTCCTCATTGACGAGCAGGAGGTTGTCCGCCGTGATTTCGTCGAAGCCAAGACCCAGGCGTTGCGTGTAGTACGTGCCCGGTTGTTCCGCCCGCGCCGTGATCTGGCCGGAGAGCACGGAATCGTGCCCGAACGTGAACAGGATCCGGCAGGTCTCGGCGACCGCTTCGCGCAGCGGCATCCTGTCCGCGCGGAGTTCGGTCTGCATTTTTTCGAGCGAAGACGCGACGATTTCGCTCTTGCTCAACTGCATGGTATTGGCCATGTTGTGTCCTTCAGGGATGTGCTGGAGTCGGGATAGGAGGTGGCTTTACTTGTTGCCTGCGCCAAGCAGGGCAGACCATCGCTGATTCTCGTCGCTGATCAGCTTGCGGAATTGTTCGGGTGATGACGCGGCGGGCTCGGTCCCTTGCGCGATAAGCGTTGCCTTGAACTTCGGATCGGCAGCCACCTTCGCCACGGCGGCATTGAGTTTTTTCACGATGGCCGGATCAAGTCCCGCGGGTCCGATCAGGCCGGCAACGGAGCCGGATACCAGTGATGGAAAGCCAAGCTCTGCTGTGGAGGGTACCTGCGGCGCGGTGGAGAGCCGGTGCGGGCTTGCCACGGCCAGCGCGCGGAGCTTGCCGGACGTCACGAACGGCATCACCTGGGGCGTGGCTTCAAACGTCATGTTGACCTGGCCCGATACGACGTTGGTGACGGATTCCGCGCCGCTCTTGAATGGCACATGCAGGAATTCGACCTTCGCCACGTCCTGGAAAATGCGCATTCCCTGATAGGGCGCGCTCCCCACGCCGGCGGTGCCGACGCTGATGGCATCGGGCTTGCGCTGAGCGAGCTTGATCAGTGCGGGCAGAGTGTTAGCCGGAACATCCGCGCCAACCACGACGAGGAATGGCGTGGACCCCACGAGCGAGATGTAGGTGAAATCCTTCGCGCTATCGAAGTTGACCTTGACGTCCGTATGCGGATTGACGGCCAGCACGCCAACGGTGGCAAACATCAGCGTGTAGCCATCGGGGCGCGCGCGCCGCACGAAGTCGGCCGCGATGTTGCCGCCGGCGCCGGGCCGATTCTCTACCACCACCGACTGGCCAAGCTGCTCGGAGAGCGCCTTGCCCGTCGCTCGCGCGATAAGGTCGGTAATGCCACCGGCGCCAAACGGCACGACCAGGGTGATTGGCTTGTCGGGGTATCCGGTGGCATTGGCGGTGAACGGGATACTCAGCAGCATGGCGGCAGCCAGGCTAGCCATGGACGACAGGCTACGGCGGCGGTGGGGGCAGGTAGGGCGGGTGGGACGCACTTGCATTCTCCTTTAGGGGGCATATTGGAAACAAGTGTGTCTAGCATGACACCAAAGTGTCCTTAGTGCAACCGAGTTGCCGGGTGGGTCCATCGGGCCGTAAAATCGCGGACCGATGGATGCGCCGGTTCAGGCGCGCACAAACCTCGATTCCGGGATGAGCAAAAAGCAAAAAGTGGAACCCGTGGCGGCCGAGCCGAGCATTGCCGAGCGGCTGGCCGAGCTGCGCAAACTCAACGGCCTGACGCTCGAAGAACTGGCGCAACGCGCGTCACTGACCAAGAGCTACCTGTCCAAGCTGGAGCGGGGACTGTCGTCGCCGACCATTGGCACTGTGCTCAAGCTGGCCGATGCGCTGGGCGTGACGGTGGATCAGCTCATCACGCGGTCGTCGCGTGCCAACGAGATTCTTCACATCCGGGCGGCGGACCGGATTCCCTTCAGCCCGTCCACGGAGCGCCTTGGCTATACCTACGAGGCCATTGCGACCGAACGGCCCGACAAGGCGATGCAGCCGTTCATCATGGTGCCGCCGTTCACGCTGGAGGAAGACCAGCCCATGGCGAGCCATGCGGGAGAGGAACTGATCTTCGTCGTCTCGGGCGAAATGGAAGTCCTGTTCGACGACCGTACCGTGCGCATGAGCGCTGGCGATTCGCTGTATTTCAACGCTTCCATTCCGCACCGGTCACGTTCGCTGGGGCGGATTCAGGCACAGGCCCTGGTGGTCGTCAGCGATCGCAAGAAGGCGTGACGCGAGGGCGAACCCTCGCGGAGGCTGACTCTCGCTCCAGGCAACAACGGATCACGTAGTTCTGCAATTCACTTGCCGCGCCGTACCTCTGGCCCTATGATTCCATGACACAGTGTGTCATATAGGAAATTTCAAGGGTATGGAGGAAACCGTGAGTCAGACCTCAGACCGCAGCGTCGGAGCCACTGCGCCGTCGTGGCGTGGTGTCGTCCGCTTTCTTCACAAAACGCCAAGGGCCTTCCTGCCGATGCTGCCCTTTCCGGAGATCACCCTCGTCGCTGGCAAGGGCATCGAAGGGGATCGCTACATGATCGGCAACGAGGCGGGGTTCTACTCTCACAAGCCCGAAGAGGGCCGGCAGGTCACGCTATTCGAACTGGAAACGCTCGAGGCGCTGGCCCGGGATGCCAAGGTCGTGTTGCATCCCGAGGAACACCGCCGGAACGTCACGGTAGAGGGCGTGCCCCTCAATCACCTCGTGGGGCGCCGGTTCTGGCTTGGCGACACATTGCTGGAAGCCACTCGCCTGTCCACACCCTGCCGTCATCTGGAGGAAATCCTGGGCAAGGCTGTCTTCGATCCGCTCGTTCATCGCTCGGGTCTCAACTGCAAGATACTCAGCGGTGGTGTGGTCCGTATTGGCGATGTAGTGAGGCCAGCCTGATGGCGGCCCGGCCCATCAAGACCGTCTCGGTGGTGGTGTCCGCCATCGACGAGCCACTGCCCGGCGTCAAGCGGTTCGTCCTCAGCGACCAGGACCACTGGCCATTGCCGCCTTTCACCCCCGGCGCGCATATCGACCTGCATCTCGGAGGCGGCCTGGTGCGCACGTACTCGCTGTGCAACGCGCCTTCGGACAGGAACCGGTATGTCATCGCCGTGAAGCACGAGGTGGCGGGGCGAGGGGGATCGGCCTTCGTGCACGAGCGGCTCGATGTCGGGGCGTCGATCGGGGTGTCGCTGCCCAGAGGTGGCATCCGCACCACGGACACGGGGATGAACGTCTTCATCGCAGGCGGGATAGGTGTGACGCCGTTTATCTCGACGATCCGCGATCTCGAACTGCGGGGTCAGACAAACTACGTGCTGCACTGGTCCAGCGCGGGGGCGCCATCGCTCGTCGACATGCTGGGCGACGCCATCGCGGCGGGCAGGGTCCGGCTTTACGACACGCGCGTCGAATCCGCGCCGGATATGGAAGCGATTCTGAATGCGTGCGGTGAGAATGCCAAAGCCTACTGCTGCGGTCCGATGAGGATGCTTGACGCCTTCGAGCGGATCGTCGAAGGCTGGCCGGACGCCCGCAAGCACATCGAGCGCTTCACGCCGCCCAAACTGGTGGACGATACCGACGCGGTGCCCTATACCGTGGTGCTGGCAAGGAGCGGGAAGGAGGCGATCGTCGAGCCAAATGTCGGGCTGGTCGGAACGCTGGAGGCACTTGGGGCGGACGTGTCCGTGTCTTGCGGAGGCGGCGTTTGTGGCGCGTGCAGGACGACCTGGCTGGAAGGGCCGCCGATCCATCGGGACCGGGTCCTGTCGCCGGAGGAGCGCGCCCAGGACGTCATGGTCTGTGTGGCCGGATGCGCGGGGTCACGTCTGGTGCTGGATCTGTAGGGGCTGCCGCTTCGCCCCTGGGCCTGAGCCTGTGCATGGTTTCGGTTTTCGCCGGATCCCACTCCGTCCTGTGTCGTGATAGCATTTGTCCTATGACAATGCTGCGGCGGGAGTGGCATGTCCGCTCACCGCTGATATCCCGATATGCGCCGAGGCCCGGGCCATGCACACAGATTCCCCTGATTCCGCACATCCGACGCAGCCGCTCCACGACCTGCACAACCGCTGGCCACAGGCCGAGTCCGTGGAGGACTTCCGTCACAACCTCGTGGCGGTTCATGCGCGCATCGCGGCGGCCTGTCACCGCGTTGGCCGCGATCCTGCCAGTGTGCGGCTGTTGCCCGTCAGCAAGACCAAGCCGGAGGCGAGCATTCGTCTGGCCCATGCGGCCGGCTGCCGTCTGCTCGGCGAAAACAAGCCGCAGGAGGCCTACCGAAAGTGGGAGGCGCTGGCGGATCTGGAAGACCTGCAGTGGTCAGTGATTGGCCATCTTCAAACCAACAAGGCCAAGCTCGTGGCGCGTTTCGCCACCGAGTTCCAGGCGCTGGACAGCCTGCGCGTGGCCGAGGCACTGGACCGACGTCTGCAGATCGAGGGCAGGGCGCTCGATGTGTTCGTGCAGGTCAACACGTCCGGCGAGGTGAGCAAATTTGGTCTGCATCCCGATGAAGTGCCGGACTTTCTGCGCGCGCTGCCTGCGTTCTCCGGCTTGCGCGTGCGCGGGCTCATGACGCTGGCGCTGCTGTCGGCGGAAGCCGGGCGGGTACGCCAGTGCTTCGTGCTGCTGCGCGAGCTTCGCGAGCGGCTACGGCGGGATGCGCCCGTCGGCATCGGGCTCGATGAGCTTTCGATGGGTATGTCCGGGGATTTCGAGATTGCCATCGAGGAAGGCGCCACGGTCGTGCGCGTCGGTCAGGCGATCTTTGGCGCCAGATCAACGCCCGATAGCTTTTACTGGCCAGAGGCGGAAGGGGGCGACTCTACATTGAGCGCTGCTCACTCCGGCCTTCAAGACGAACGTTGATGGGACACGCTGCATTGCATCGCAAGGAAATGAGCCATGTCTGGTGAGACAGATACCGGGGACGCGCTGCGCCCCCTCTTCATGGACGTTGTGTCCGTACAGTCGCAGGTGGTCTATGGCCATGTTGGCAACAACGTGGCGTTGCCAACGCTGCGCGCGCATGGCCTGAACGTGGCCGCCGTGCCGACGGTCATGTTCAGCAACACCCCTCACTACCCGACGCTGCACGGTGGGGCGCTACCCATCGACTGGTTCGGGGGATACCTAAGCGACCTGTCGGCCCGTGGCGCGCTCCAGCGCCTGAAAGCCATTCTGGTTGGCTATCTCGGCAATCCGGAGCAGGTGGCCGTGCTATCCCGCTGGATCAATCAGGTGCTGGCCGAGCACCCGGATGTGCAGGTGATCGTCGACCCGGTGATCGGTGACCATGACACCGGGATCTATGTCGCGGATGGCATGGTCGAGGCCGTGCGCGAGCTGCTTCTGCCGCTGGCACATGGACTCACGCCGAACGATTTCGAACTCGGGCATCTGAGTGGCCGTTCCGCCGACAGCGTCGAGCAGGTCGTCGCCGCCGCACGCAGCCTGCTGACCGATCGCGTGCAATGGATGGTAGTCACCAGCGCGGCCCCCGGCACGTGGGGACACGACGACATGAAACTGCTCATCGTTACCCGGCACGATGCGCAGGTGCTGAGCCATCCCCGCATCGCGGTTTCGCCCAAGGGCACCGGAGACCTGTTCAGCGCGAAGTTGACCGCGCGACTATTGGAAGGAATGCCGCTGGCCGAGGCCGCTGCAAGCGCCAGCGACCACGTGGTGACCGCTCTGGAAGCCACCCGTCGCGCGCAAAGCCTGGAGCTTCAATTGCCATCGAACCCCTGTATCACGCATCGAGAGTGACCCGATGAAGACCTATCGACTCAACATCTGGCGCCATGACAGGCTGCTGGGTCATTTCGATTCCGGCACGCCGTGGGCCGCCGAGGCCGTCAAGGACGTTGCGGGCCGCCTGGGTGCCGCGGATGGCTATCGACTCGAGTTGCTTGTGGCAACGGATGAGCGTCGTGTGGTGGAAAGCGGCCCCGGTGGCGTGCGGGTGCTCGGCATCGAGCCGCTGTTCGTCAAGACCTCCCTGGACGAGCACGTCCAGGGCTGAAATCGGTCAGGTGCGTGGGGCGGTTGTGGGGGGATCGAGGGGCGATTGCGGGGCGATTCAGCCGCGGCTGGCAATTGCCTGACCCAGCCGCACCGGCTGTCCGACCTGCCAGTCCGGATGGTATTGCCATGCCGATCCCGGCATCAGCAACACGATCGTCGAGCCGAGCTGGAAGTGCCCCATCTCCACACCCTGAAGCAGATCCTTCAGTTGAGGTGCGGAAGCGCCGTCGGCGTAGTGCCACTCCGAGACTTGCCCGGATCGCTTGGGCTCCACCAGGCCATGCCAGACCGTGGCGATGCGCCCGACGATGGCCGCGCCCACGAGCACCAGCGCAAAGACGCCGTGCTGCGGATGCTCGAACCAGCAAACCAGACGCTCATTGATGGCGAGCAGTCCGTCGATGCCTTCAACGATATCGGGCCTGACGGAGTACAGCTTGCCGGGCACATGACGCATGCCCAGCAGGCGCCCCTCGCACGGCATGTGAATCCGGTGGTAGTTGCGGGGGCTCAGATACACCGTGGAAAAGCACCCGCCTTCCAGCTGTTTCGCGAGGGCGGCATCCCCCAGCAACGCGGTGGCGCTATAGGCATGTTGCTTGGCATGGATCATCTGGCCAGCTTCGACGCGCCCAATCTGGCTGATCGTGCCGTCCACCGGGCTGGTCCAGTCCGCCGCAGCGATCGGGCGCGCGCCGGGGCGCAGCGCGCGGATAAAGAACTCGTTGAACGTCGGATAGGTGGCGAGGTCGCTGACCAATGCCTCATCGAGGTCGATCTTGTGCCGGCGCACGAACGTGCGGATCAGGTACTGGGCGAGCCAGGGCTGGCGGCAATCCGCCAGTTGACCTGCGATACGGGTCAGCAGGTGTAGCGGGGCGAGGCGTTGCAGCAGGACCGAGAAGGACATGGAGGCGGGCGTTGGGGCGACCCGGTGCAACGCATCGGGCCGCTGATTGTTTCATGGGGCAGGATTCTAATGTGGAACGATCCCGTTTGTACTGTTTGTACCGTTTCTGCCAGGTGTCGTCGCAAGGTGTCGTTGTTACGGCAGGGAATCACTGTATTGCCACCGTGGTGGCGGCGATCTACCCAAGGCTGCGCCTGATGTCCTGCGCCAGCCGTTCGCATTGCGCAGGTTCGATGGCGGAAATCGTGATGCGCAGGCCCCGCACGCCATCCTGCACGGAGAAAGCGCTCCCTTGCCGGACCAGCCAGCCTTGCCGGGCCAGTGCTAGGGCGATGGCCTGATCGTCGCACTGCAAGGGCACCCAGAGGTTGAAGCCATCGCCCTGCGCCATGTGCCCGATGCCCTGAGCGTCCAGCGCCTGCTCCATCGCCTGCCGGCGTCGGGCGTAGTCGTTCCGGGCCTTGTCGATCAGCCTGATGGTCTCGGGGCGGGTGACGGTGACCTCGACGATGTCCTGCAGAAGGTGGCTGACCCAGCTTGTTCCGGGCGCCAGGCACAAGCGTAGCTGCCGGGATGTGGCCACGTCGCTGGCAACCGCGGCGACGCGAAGATCGGGGCCTAGTGCCTTGGTGAAGGACCGCACCACGGCCCAGCGATAGGTGCTGCGAGGAATCACCGGGTGGTAGGCGGCGCCAGAGAGCAGGGCGAAATGGTCGTCCACGATCACCGGCACATTGGGATGCTTTGCCAGCAATCGCGAGATTGCCCGCGCCCGCTTCTCGCTCAGGCAGCAGCCCGTCGGATTGTGCGCGCGCGGCGTCAGGATGACAGCCTGAGCCCCCTTGGCAAGGGCGCTTGCCAGGCCTTCTGCCTGGATGCCTTCCGCATCCACGGGCACGCCGATCGGCTGCAGTCCGATGGCGCGCAGCATGTTGATGCTGCTCAGGAAGCAGGGATTTTCGACCGCTACCTTGTCCCCAGCCACCAGATACGCGTTGAGCAGCCGCTCGATGGCATCGACGGCGCCATGCGCCAGATTGACTTCGAAAGGCGCGGGGCAGTCGGGCTCGAACCATTTCCGCGCATACGCTTCCAGCCCGGCATTGACAGTGGGTTCGCCATAGAGCCGCGGCTTGTAGGGGCGGCTCTGCAGCGCGGCCGAGATATCCGGCAGCCACTCGATATTCGGATTGCCGCTGGCAAGATCGGTCAGGGGGCTGCCCGCCAGCGTGCCTTCCTGCTCACCCGGCTCGTATTGGTCGCGGATGATCGTGCCAAGCCGCCCCTGCGTCACGGCAATGCCCGCCATGGCGAGGCGCTTGTAGGCCGCGGCCACCGTGTTCCGATTGATGCCCAGTTCCAGGGCCAGGTCGCGTACGGGGGGAAGAGACGTTCCGGGGAGCAGTTGCCGGGACTGCGTCAGGGTGCGTACACAGTCGAAGATCTCCGCGGCGGTCTTGCCGTGTATTTTCATTGGGTGCCAGGACAGTCGATGTGTGCGGGAAAGCCAGGATTCATCTAGCCCGATCCAGTCCGATCTGGCCCGAAGGCGTCATTCTGACATGCCCGGACACTTGGCAGGTATGCCAATCCAGCGATTGGCATAGGGCAAAAAAACGGTGATGCAGCGGAATCGGGGGCACCGGATTGAAGTGGGCTTCGCGCCGCATTCGCGGCGGTGGCTCCCCGGGGCCGCGCCGTGCCGGTGCTCCACGCCGATCGGCCGTTGGAGCCGCCAAAGGAACTTGCCGCCCTCCGCCGGGTCCATTGTTGCGGTCGGTTACAATGCTGTGCCGCAATATCACAATTCTCAGGCTGACGCTGCAGTTGTACCGTATTCGTCACAAGAAATGTGATTTTTATCCGCTTTTCACGCCCCCGATTTGATGCGTTTCGTCCTCTTCCTGCTGACTGCCTTGTGCCTGTCCGCGCTGTCGTTCTCGGCAGCGGCGAACGTGCGCTCGGCCGTGCCGAAGGTGGTAGCGGCGAAAGCGGAAGCGGCGAAGGTCGAGGTGGCCATACCCGATTACGATGCGAGGCTCGCCACCGGCGACGATCTCGCACAGCTTGCCCTGCCGGGAGATCCCGACTTCGGTGACGACGCGGAATTCGATGACGGCCCGCCGCCGGGGTACTGCAATATCTGGTCGGCTGATCTGCTCGATCCGCCCGATCTTTTCGACGCGGTCGACGAGACCAGCGCGTTATTCATCCTTCCCGTATTCCAGCTTGCGCAATCCGTCGATGTCGTGCTGCCCACGCTCACGGAACGCGGCAAGTTCCAGTCCGAAGGCCAGTTCCGACCGCCCAGACCCTTCGTCTGATCGCTCAGGCCGCCGTCCGTGCTGACTGCACGCGCGGTGCGCCTTCATTGCCCCTGAGTCCACACACGTCCGTGACGGTTGCCGTCGCGGTCTGACGCCATGCGTGCCCGCCTGCCGAACGATGTCCGGTGGCGGGGCGTGTGACGGGAAGCGTGTGTGTAGTCGCCGGGGCAGTCGTGCCGTTCGACCGATCCTGACATGAAGACCAAGAAAACGTTGACTTGGGCCGCCGCGCTGTCGTTGATGAGCGCGCCGGCCTGGGCCGCGCAGCCCGTGCCGGCCGGCGTTACCGCCGCCCCCGGGGCTGCCTCGCCACAAGCGGCGAAGCTCGCCGCCAAGGCCATGCCGCGCGCTACCACGCCAGCCCCCGATACGTTCGACCTGCCGCAGTTGCTGCAACTGGCGCAGTCGACCAACAAGGGCGTGGAAGCCGCGCAGGCCAATGTGGATGCCGCCACGGCTGCTATTACCAGCGCCCGTGCGTATCCGAACCCGCAAGTGGAAGTGATGTATGGACGCCTGTCCGGCAAGCAGCCGGGCGTGACCAGCGGCAATGCGCCGTCCTACGCAATCGTCCAGAAACTCGATTACCCGAACCAGCGCAATCTGCGCGAGCAGATGGCGGGCCGCGGCCTGGAGGCTTCCGAGGCAATGCGGCAAGGCTTCCGCAGTGACCTGGCCGCGCGCGTGAAGACGTCGTACTACCAGGTGCTGCGCCGCGAGACCGAACTGGCCGCCGCGCGCGAGGACCTGAACATGATGCGGCAGATCCAGGAGCGCGCGAAGGTGCGCGTGAACGTCGGCGAGGCCCCGCGCTATGAATTGATCAAGGCCGACACGGAACTGCTGGCTGCGCAGAAGACGCTGCAGACGGCGGAGCTGCGTGTCGACCAGGCCAAGGCCACGCTGCGCCAGCAGGTGGGAGGCGTAATGCCCGCGCGCTTTGCGCTGGACGGCAGCCTCGGGCACGCGCCCGACATGCCACCGCTGGAAACGCTGCGCGACACGCTGCAGGCCAGCAATGCGGAACTGACCCAGCGCCGCAGCGAGCTGGAACGCGCGAAGCTGGGCGTGGACTACCAGCGCGCGCTGCGCTGGCCCGAGGTGGCGGTGCGTGCCAGCACCGACCGGCAGCCTGACAACAATGTTTCGCAGATCGGCCTGGTGATGACGATTCCGATCTGGGATCGCCGCAGCGGCCCGGTGGGCGAGGCGACGGCGCAGGCCACACAAGCCCGCACGGCGCTCGAAGCGCGTGAATTCGAGTTGATGCAGGAACTCGACACGGCCTATCGCCAATACGAGATCGCGCAGGCGCAGGTGACGGCGCTCGAATCGGGCATCGTGCGCGAGGCCGAGTCGGCCTTGGGCGTGGCCGAATCCGCCTATCGCTTCGGCGAGCGCGGCATTCTCGACTACCTCGACGCCCAGCGCGTGCTGCGTAGCGCGCGCAGCGAGTTGATTGCTGCGCAATACGAACTGCAAGTCGCCGCCATCCAGATTGACAAGCTCATGTCGGCCTCGCCGGGCGTCAATACCGCCCCCGCGTCGTCCATGCCCGATCTCCCGAATCTGAACTGATCATGCGTCCCCAATTCCTGCTTTCCTTTGCAGCCGCCGCCGTGATGATGCTGTCGCTGGCCGGCTGTTCCGATGACCCCGCCCCGGCCGCCGAGGCGCCAAAGTTGCCACCCGGCATTGTCAAGCCCGAGGAGAACCTCAAGCGCACGCTCAAGGTGGCGCCGGTTGCCGCGTCCCCATTCAGCGAGATGTTGCGCGTGGCGGGCCGTATCGACTTCGACGAGCAGCGCGTCTCGCGCATCGGCGCCAGCGTGACTGGCCGCGTGACCGATCTCTATGCCGTGCTCGGCCAGGAGGTCAAGGCCGGCCAGGTGCTGGCCCGCCTGCACAGTAGCGAACTGGGCGCTGCCCAGATGGCCTTCCTGAAGGCCGAGGCGCAGAACACGCTGCAGGCCCGCAATGCGGAGCGCGCGCGGCAACTGTTCGCCGCCGACGTGATCGGCCGTGCCGAACTGCAGCGCCGCGAAAGCGAATACGCGATTGCCGCGGCGGAGGCCCGTGCCTACCGCGATCAACTGCGCGTGCTCGGCATGTCCGCCGCGTCGATCGCCACGCTGGCGAAGAGCGGCAGCATCGAGTCGTATTCACCGGTGTTCTCGAGCATCAACGGCACGGTGGTCGAGCGCAATGTGGCGCAGGGCCAGGTGGTGCAGCCGGCTGACGCGCTGTACACGGTGGCCGATCTGTCGCGCGTGTGGGTCGTCGCCGAGGTGCCCGAGCAGCAGGCTGCGCAGGTGGCCGAAGGGCAGAGCGTCGATATCGAGGTGCCGTCACTGGCCAACAGCAATGGCCGCATCACGGGCAAGCTGATCTACGTGGGCCGGACCGTGAATCCGCAGTCGCGCACGGTGCTGGTTCGTACCGAACTCCAGAACAAGGATGGCCGTCTCAAGCCCGCCATGCTCGCCACCATGCTGATCGCCGCCAAACCGGTGGAACTGCTGGTGGTGCCGGGTTCAGCCGTGGTCCGTGAAGGCAACGATGAACAGGTCTATGTGGAAGTTAGCGACGGCCAGTACCGCCTGACCAAGGTGAAGCTGGGCCCCGAGAGCGACGGCATGCGTGTGGTCCAGAGCGGCATCAAGCCTGGCGACCGCGTGGTCGTGGAAGGCGCGTTCCACCTGGACAACGAGCGCAAGCAGCAGGAGCAGGGGTAACCGGCCATGATGACATCGCTTGTTGAAGCCGCGATCAAGCAGCGGCTGGTGGTGTGCGTGATCGCCGTGGTGCTGTTCTTCTTTGGCCTGCGCGCGGCCGGGAAGCTATCCGTCGATGCGTTCCCGGACGTCACCAACGTCCAGGTGCAGATCGCCACGGAAGCCACGGGACGCTCGCCTGAGGAAGTGGAGCGCTTTGTCACGGTGCCGATCGAGATGTCGATGACGGGCCTGCCCGGACTCGAGGAGATGCGCTCGCTGAACAAGGCGGGCCTGTCGCTGATCACGCTCGTGTTCACGGACAAGACCGACGTCTACTTCGCGCGGCAGCTCGTCATGGAGCGGCTGATCGAGGTTTCCGGCCGAATGCCAGAGGGCGTGACGCCGGTGCTCGGGCCGGTTTCCACCGGGTTGGGCGAGGTCTACCAGTACACGCTGGACCGCGCCGACGACGGCGACCGCGAACTGACACAGGAGGAACTGTCGGAGCGCCGCATCGCGCAGGACTGGGTGGTGCGGCCGCTGCTGCGCTCGATCCCGGGCGTGGCGGAAATCAACTCGCAGGGCGGCTTCGTGCGGCAGTACCAGGCACTGGTCAATCCGGAGCGGATGCGCCACTACAGCATCAACATCCAGCAGGTCTACCAGGCGCTGGCGCGTAACAACGCCAACTCCGGCGGTGGCGTGCTGCCGCACTACGCCGAGCAGTACCTGATTCGCGGCGTGGGCCTGGCCAAGGGTGTCGACGATATCGGCAGCATCGTGCTCAAGGAGATCAACGGCACGCCGGTCTACCTGCGTGATGTGGCACAGGTGACGATCGGCCACGAGGTCCGCCAGGGCGCGCTGGTCAAGAACGGCCAGACCGAGGCCGTTGGCGGCATCGTGATGATGATGCGCGGTGGCAACGCCAAGGAAGTGGTGAGCCGCGTCAAGGCACGCGTGGCGGACATCAACGAGCGTGGCATGTTGCCGGGCAAGCTGCAGATCGTGCCGTACTACGACCGTAGCGAACTGGTGGACTCCGCGCTGTGGACCGTCACCAAGGTGCTGCTCGAAGGCGTGGTGCTGGTGGTGATCGTGCTGTTCCTGTTCCTGGGCGACGTGCGTTCCTCGGTGATCGTGCTGGCCACGCTGGTGCTGACACCATTGCTGACGTTCATCGTGATGAACCAGGTGGGGCTGTCGGCCAACCTGATGTCGCTGGGGGGGCTGGCCATCGCCATCGGCCTGATGGTCGACGGCTCGGTCGTGGTGGTCGAGAACGCGTTCGAGCGGCTCGGCCACGCGGAGAAAACCGGGCTGACGCGCACGCAGGTGCTGGTCAAGGCGGTGCAGGAAGTGGCCACGCCGGTGATCGTGGGCGTGGGCATCATCATCCTGGTGTTCCTGCCGCTGATGACGCTGTCCGGCATGGAAGGCAAGATGTTCGCGCCGCTGGCCTTCACGATCTCGATCGCGCTGGCGATCTCGCTGTTCCTGTCGCTGACGCTGTCGCCGGTGCTGTCGTCGTACCTGCTCAAGGGCGGCGCCGAACACGACACGCGCGTCATCGCGTTCATGAAGCGCTACTACCTGCGCATGCTTCACTGGTCGCTGGCAAACAGCAAGAAGACCGTGCTGTCGGCGGTGGGGCTGTTCATCGCCACGCTGATGATCGTGCCGCTGCTTGGTACATCGTTCATTCCGGAGATGAAGGAAGGCTCGATCGTGCCGGCTATCGACCGCGTGCCGAACATCTCGCTGGAAGAGTCGATCAAGTTGGAGAAACAGGCCAACAAGCTGGTGCTCGAAGTGCCGGGCGTGAAGTCGGTGGTCTCGGGCGTGGGTCGTGGTGAAAGCCCGGCCGACCCGCAGGGTCAGAACGAATCGACGCCGATCGCCAGCCTCAAGGACCGCGACGAGTGGCCCGATGGCTGGACGCAGGACGACATCGCCAACGCGATCCGCGAGAAGCTCAAGGCCATTCCCGGCGTGCAGATCGTGATGGCGCAGCCGATCTCGGACCGCGTGGACGAGATGGTCAGCGGTGTGCGTTCCGATATTGCCGTGAAGATCTTCGGCGACGACCTGGAGACGCTGCGTGACCTGGCTGGCCAGATCGCCCGCGTGGCAGGTGGCATCCAGGGGTCGCAGGACATCCGTATCGAACGGATCTCGGGCCAGCAATACCTGTCGATCGAGATCGACCGTCAGGCGATTGCGCGGTACGGGTTGAACGTGTCGGACATCCACGACATTATCGAGATCGCCATCGGCGGCAAGCGTGCCACGGACATCTTCGAAGGCGAACGTCGCTTTGCGGCGGCCGTACGCCTGCCCGAGGAATTCCGCAGCAACGTGCAGGAGATTCGCCAGTTGCTGGTATCGGCGCCCGATGGCGTACAGGTGCCGCTGCAGAGCGTGGCGAAGATCGAAGTGACCGATGGTCCGGCGCAGATCAGCCGCGAAATGGCCAAGCGCCGCGTGGTGGTGATGATCAACGTGAAGGATCGCGATCTCGGCGGCTTCGTGGCCGAACTGCAGTCCGCCACCGAGAGCAAGGTCAAGCTGCCCGAGGGCTACTACTTCGAGTGGGGCGGCCAGTTCCAGAACATGGAACGCGCGATGGGCCACCTGAAGATCATCGTGCCGATTACCATCGCCGCGATCTTCTTCCTGCTGTTCCTGCTGTTCAATTCGGTGCGCTATGCCACGCTGATCATCACGGTGCTGCCGTTTGCATCGATCGGCGGCATCATCGGGCTGTTTGTCACGGGCGAGTACCTGTCCGTACCGGCGTCGGTGGGCTTTATCGCGCTGTGGGGCATGGCGGTGCTGAACGGGGTGGTGCTGGTGTCGTACATCCGCACATTGCGCGAGTCGGGCATGTCGCTGCGCAACGCGGTGGTGCGCGGCGCCACGCAGCGTTTCCGTCCGGTGATGATGACCGCGACGATCGCCATGCTGGGTCTGGTGCCGTTCCTGTTCTCGACGGGCCCCGGCTCCGAGGTGCAGCGTCCGCTGGCGGTGGTGGTGATCGGCGGGCTGATTACGTCGACGCTGCTCACGCTGGTCATGGTGCCTACGCTGTACCGCTGGTTCGATGACCGCAAGCCGGAGCCGCGCGACATGTCGGTGTAACGCGACCCGGAACATTCGATCCGTACGCCAGTACAATGGCAACCGGCCGGCATGCAACGCGCGTGCCGGCCTTTTTTTGTTTGGAGTGCATACCATGACGATCCAAGCGCGCCGCGTGCTGACGGCGCTCGCATTGATCGCGCTGCCGGTGACCGCGATGGCGGCGCCTGCCGCATCCTCGGCCGACGCGCCCGTCAACGTCGAACTGGGCCAGCGCGGCGGCAAGCCCGAAGCGCCCGAGGCGCCCGGTGCCTGCATGAACGCGGTGAAGGCCGCGTTGCCGAATCCCGACCAGTTTCGCTGGGTGCGCGGCACCACTCGCCGCGTGGCCGAAGACGTCTACAGCGTGGTCGGCAGCATCGAGTACGTGGACAAGTCAGGACAGGCCCGCAAGGGCGAGGCGCAGTGCGATGTGATGCGCGCCCCCGGTAACCAGTTCATCGTGCCGAAGGTGCGTTTGCCCCAGTAATCTCCGCGCTGACCCTGCCACACCGGAAACCCGCAAGATGACATTTTTGTCATCTTGCGGGTTTTTGTTGGACATCGACGACCTCGTCTTCTAACCTCTTGTGTACGCCGTACACAAATAGCGGCGCAACTCACAAGGAGGCGTTTGCATGAAGATCGAAGCGACCAACGAACACCGCTGGCTACAAAAGCTCGTCGGCAGGTGGGTAGGCGAGGGCGAGGCCCAGATGGGCCCCGAGGCGCCGCCTGAAAAATGGAAGATCCCCGAGCAGGTCAGCCAGGTGGGCGACGTCTGGGTGCAGGCGCGTGCGGAGGGCGAGTTTCCGGGATGCGGGTCGGCGGTCACGATCATGACGCTCGGCTACGACCCCGTTCGCAAGCACTTTGTCGGCACGTTCATCGGTTCGATGATGACCCACATGTGGGTCTACGAAGGCGATCTCGAGGCCGATGGCCGCACGCTCACGCTGCGTGCCGATGGCCCGGCGTTCGGCCCGGATGGCAAAGTGATCGCGGGGAAAACGGCGAAGTACCGCGACGTTGTGGCCATGGTTGACGACGATCACCGCACGCTGACGTCGTTCATGCAGGCCGACAACGGCGAGTGGATGCAGATCGTGCAGGCTCGCTATCGTCGCGAGAAGTAGGATGCCGTTCACGGTTTGACTGGCGTTATATACGTGGTTATATTGCGATGCGACGCCCGCCATTCCGCAGGCGTGCTGCCGCATTGTTGCCACGATGAACCGCTCACTGCTGTTGCTGGATGCCTTTGCCGCCCAACCCGGCGATCCCGTTACACGGGCGTTGGCCGGGGTACTGGAGTCCGCCTGCGCGGGGCGCTTGCCGCGCTTCGCGCAATGGCTCGGCCTGCCGCCGGACGCGTTCCGGCACATGCTGGATCACTGCTTTCCCGGGGCCGCGCAGGCGGGGTGGGCGCCAGATGTTCCACCACAGGCGCCGGACAGCCTGCCGTGCGAATTCGCCGATCTGGTGGAGATGCTCGAGGACGGCTGCACGCCGGGCGCGGCAGGGACGCTGGTGCCGCTAGTGCATTGGGCCGCGCACGCGCTGGCCTGCGGCTGCTTCGGCCATACGCACTTGTGGCAGGACATGGGCCTGTCCGGGCGCGACGATGTGTCCGCGTTGCTGCGGCAGGTCTTCTGGCCGGTCTTCGCGGCCAATACCACGGACATGAAATGGAAGAAGTTCTTCTATCACCGCGTCTGCGAGCGGCTCGACATCCATCCTTGCCCTGAGCCCTCGTGCGAGGGCTGCGACCATTACGCGGCCTGTCACGGCACCGAATCGGCCATCGAATCGGCCATCGTGCGACAGCCTCGCTCCTGATTCCCGATTGAAGTCTCCCCAGCCTCCCCGGTGCAGGCGGGCGAGCGTATGAGCGTGGTTATGCGCGATCGACGCGATCGAGTTCGTTGCTGCTCCACCAGGCCTCCAGCAGCGGCTGGAAGCGGTCGTCGGGGGCGCGCGGCACGCGCGTGCTCTTGCGGGCGGGCGGGAGCTGCCGGCCCGTGAGCTGGTAGAAGATGGCGCCGGGCAACGTGCCGGGACCGTGGGGCACGTGATCGACCACGTTCATCTGGCGCGCGGCCTTCAGCGCGCGCGTGGTTTCCTCGGGGCTAAGACCACACGCGTCGGCCATCACGTCACGGCGCAGCGGGCCTTGACGCTTGAGACCATCGATCAGCAGATGCACGCAATCGCGCGTATTCCGTTGTTTCATGTCGCGCATTTTGCGTACCTGCCCCGGACTGCACAATCGTGCATGACATTTGTTTGCATTCGTGCCGGGAATCCGTGGCAGTTCGCTGACAAGCGCACATTCCAGGCGGTGAACGCGCCACATTCGTGCTGCAGGCTTGCATCGGTCTCGATACTGTATAAACATACAGTATTCGTAAAAATACGAGGGCAGCGCCAGTCGATTGCGCCTCTTCATCCACATCATGACCGTGTCATCGCATGTCACGCCGCCGACAGTCGTGGCGGGCCATGCGGCTTCCTCCTCCTCCGCGCCCCGTGCATCGGTGAGCGAACTCGAGCACCGCTACCCCGGGCTGTGGCGCGCGGGTCAGCTCGGCCGCGCCGGGCGCTTGCCCGTGTGCCCGACCGGGTACGATGCCCTGACGGCCGAACTGCCAGGCGGCGGCTGGCCTGTCGGCGCCGTGACCGAGTTGCTGCTGGCCCAGGGTGGCGCGGGCGAATTGCGTCTGCTGATGCCGGCGTTGCGCGCGCTGGCCGCGGCGGGGCGCCGCATCGGTTTTGTCGATCCCCCGTACCTGCCCAATGCGGCAGGACTGGCGGGAGGGCTGGCGGCAGGACTGGCCGACGGTGGCCTGCCCGCGCGTCAGCTTTACTGGGTACGTCCGCAGGCGGGTGCGCCAGTGGCATCGCGCCGCGCCGACATGGCGTGGGCGGCCGAGCAGATGTTGCGCAGCCAGGCGTTCGGCGCGGTGCTGGTCTGGCTCCCGGCGGCGCGGCCAGAGGTGCTGCGGCGTCTGCAGGTGCTGGCGCAGGCCGGCGATACCGTGGTGTGGGTGCTGCGGCCGATCCGCGTGCTGCACGAATCGTCGCCGGCCATGCTGCGGCTGGCGTTATCGCCGTTGCCCGGCAATCTGCTATCCATCGTTTTTCACAAGCGGCGCGGCCCGGCACGCGACACGCCGCTGCTGTTGCCGCTGGAAGGCATGCTCCATGTGCCGCGGCGCGCGGGTATGCCCGCGGTGCCCACGCCGGTCGTTCCGGTCGCTCCGGTCGTTCCAGCAACTCCGGCAGGAGCCGATCATCATGTTCCCGATATCTCCGACATCCGCGGCAGCGCCAGCCATCCCGGCGTACTGGATCGCGGTGCACCTGCCGCGCCTGCCGCTGGACGCGCTGCAGCCGAGCTGGCCTGAGCCGGTCGATGCCGGTATGTCCGCCGCTACGTCTACGTCTGCCCGTATGCCCGCCAGTACGTCCGCCAGTACGTCCGCCGATCCCCGGCCCGCACCCCATACCGGAACGCTGCATCAGGCGCTGCCGGTGGCGGTGATCGAGCACGAGCGCGTGGTGCTGGCCAATGGCCCGGCCGTGGCGCTGGGCGTGCGCTATGGAATGCGGCGCGGCGGCGTGCAGGCGCTGTCGGCCGATGTGGTACAGCTCGATCGCGATCTCGCGGCGGAGTCCGCATTGATGACCTCGGCCGCTTTGGCGTTGCTGCATTTCACGCCGGCCGTGGCGATCGACGCCGAACCCGAAGCGGCCACGGTGATGCTCGATGTCACGGCCAGCCTGCGCCTGTTCGGCGGCCATCGCGCGTTGTGCCGGGCGATTCGCGCGCGTGTGCGGCAACTGGGCACGTTTGCGCAGATCGGTAGCGGTACCACGGCGCAGGGCGCCGCATGGCTGGCGCGTCAGCCGTTGCGCAAGACGTCGCGCGGCATTGTCCGGCCCGCGCGCCGCGCGGTGCGGGCCGCCCGCATGACGCGCCTGCTCGACCGCCTGCCGGTGGAATGCCTGCACACGCTGGCCGATCCCGAATGGCTCGAAGGCATTGGCTGCCGCACGCTGGGGCAAGTGCGCCGTCTGCCGCGCGCGGGGTTGTCGCGCCGCATCGGCACGGAATTGCTGGCGCGGCTTGACCAGGCCTATGGCCAGATCGCGTCTGGGTTTGCCTGGTTCGAGGCGCCGCCGGCGTTTGCGCAGCGCATGGAACTGCCAGGCCGCGTGGAGTCGGCCGAAGGCGTGCTGGCCGGGGCGCAGCGGCTGTTGCTGGCGCTCTCGGGCTGGCTGGCCGTGCAGCAGGCCGGCGTGACGCGCTGCGTGCTGATGCTGGAGCACGAACGCTACCGGCTGGGCGAGGACACCGACAGCACGCCGGTGCCGCTCCGGCTGGCGCAGCCAAGCCGTGATCCCGTGCATCTGTCGAAGCTGCTGCGCGAGAAGCTCGACAAGATCCGCTTTCATGCGCCGGTGGGCGGGTTGGCGTTGCGCGTGGAGGCGATGGAAATTTGCGTGCCGCAAAGCGACTCGCTGTTTCCGGAACCGGGTGCCGAACCGGCGGAACTGGGCCGGCTGCTCGATACGCTGGTGGCGCGGCTAGGGCGCGACAACGTGCTGCAGCCGCATCCACAGGCGGATCACCGGCCCGAGCGCGCCAATCAATGGGCGCCTGTCGACGAACCGCCCGCCCGGGGCACGACAAACGGCACGACAAGCGGCGGCGCAGCCCCGCCCGAACGGCCGCTATGGCTGCTGGAATCGCCATTGCCGCTGCGCGTGCACAAGCATCGCCCCGTTCATGAGGGCCCGCTGGTGATGCTGACGCGCCCCGAACGCATCGAGGCCGGCTGGTGGGATGGTGGCCTGGCCACGCGCGACTACTTCATCGCCGAGCGCGACGACGGGCTGCGTTGCTGGGTCTATCGTGAACGCCCGGGGCATCCCACGCGCGACGGGCAGGAAGACGGCGGCGAATACCGCTGGTTCCTGCATGGGCTGTTTGCCTGAGCGCGCCGGATGCCAGGAGGTTGATCGTGCTGTCAGGCCTGTCTTCGTTGTTGCCGTCGCTGCCCGACTACGTCGAGCTGCACTGCATCTCCAACTTCACATTCCTGAACGGTGCCTCGCATCCGCAGGAACTGATTTCGCGCGCGTTCCAACTGGGCTACAGCGGGCTGGCGCTGACCGATGAATGCTCGGTGGCCGGCACCGCCCGCGCGCATCATGCGATCAAGGTGCTGCGCGAGGATATGTGGGAGGCGGTAACACGCAGCGCCCGGCGGCTTGCCGCAGGGCAGACGGCGGGCGATGTCGACGAGATAGAGGAGCTGTCGGCATTCGACCTCGACACCGGCGACGAAGAGAGCGATGCAGGAGGTGTGGAGGATGCGGAGGGTGCGGAGGATGAGGACGCGCTGTCGCCGGACGACTTCGACGATGACCCCGATGCCGCCGCGCGCCGTCATCGCGTGCTCGAAGCCCGCGCCGCCGCTGCCGATGCGTTCAACCTGATCATCGGCAGCCGCTTCACGTTGACAGCCGCGCCCGAAGACACCATGCCGCCACCGCGCCTGGTGCTGCTGGCGCGCAATCGCATCGGGTTTGGCGACCTGTGCGAGTTCATCACGCTGGGCCGCACCCGCGCGGAGAAGGGCAGCTATTTGCTGTATCCATCCGATCTTGCCGATCCGCAGCCGAAGCAGGCGCATCTGCGCGGAATGCCGGATTGCCTGGTGGTCCTGCTGCCCGATTACTGCGCCGATCTCGACGTCCTGCGCGCGCAGGCACGCTGGTGTCGCGCAACCTTCGGCGATCGCGCATGGATGGCGATGGAACTGCTGCAGGGCCATGCCGAAGCCATGCATCGCGCGCGTTTGCAGCAGGTGTCGGCGGAAACCGGCGTGCCGCTGGTGGCGGCCGGCGCGGTCAACATGCATGTCCGCTCGCGCAAACCGCTGGCCGATGTGCTGACCGCGATCCGCATCGGCCAGCCTTTGCCCGCGTGTGGACGGGCCCTCGCGCCAAATGCCGAGGCGCATCTGCGCATGCGTCAGGTGCTGTCGCGGCTCTATCCGCGCGAAGCGCTGGCGCAGACGCTGAAGCTGGCGGACCAATGCCGCTTCTCGCTCGACATGCTGCGCTACGAGTATCCCGAGGAACTCGTGCCCGACGGCGAAACGCCGATCACCTATCTGCGCAAGGAGGTGGAGCGCGGCATCACCGAACGTTTTCCACATGGCATGGCGCCGGAATGGGAGGCGCAACTCAAGGAAGAACTCGAGCTGATCGAGGAGAAACACTACGAGCCGTTCTTTCTGACCGTGCACGATATCGTCCGCTTCGCGCGCCAGGAGGGCATCCTGTGCCAGGGGCGTGGATCGGCGGCCAACTCGCTAGTCTGCTACTGCCTGCATATCACTGAGGTCAGCCCGGAACAGGCCAACCTGCTGTTCGGCCGGTTCCTGTCGCGCGAGCGTGACGAGCCGCCCGATATCGATGTCGATTTCGAGCACCAGCGGCGCGAGGAGGTGATCCAGTACATCTATGGAAAATACGGCCGCCATCGCGCCGCGCTGGCCGCGTCGCTGATTACGTACCGCTCGCGCAGCGCGTTGCGCGACGTGGGGCGTGCGCTCGGCATCGACCCGGGCGTGGTGGAACAGGTGGTCAAGGGGCAGGCCTGGTGGGATGGCGGCGCGGCGTTCATTGATCGCATTTCGCGCTACGGGCTTGATCCCGATTCCATCACCGTGCGGCAATGGGCCAGCCTGACGGAGCAGTTGCGCGGCTTTCCCCGTCACCTGTCGCAACATGTGGGCGGCTTCGTGATCGCCCGGGACAAGCTGTCGCGGCTCGTGCCGATCGAGAATGCGGCGATGGAAAACCGCAGTGTGATCCAGTGGGACAAGGACGACCTGGAATCGCTGGGGTTGTTGAAGGTCGATGTGCTCGCGCTGGGCATGCTGACCGCGATTCGCCGTGCGCTGACGATGATCCCGAATCCGGACCCGGAGCGCGCCGGACTGCCCACGCGCATGGAAGATCTGCCCGATGGCGACGTCAAGACCTACGACATGATCTGCAAGGCCGATACGATCGGCGTGTTCCAGATCGAATCGCGCGCGCAGCAATCGATGCTGCCGCGGCTGCAACCGCGGAAGTACTACGACCTCGTGGTGGAAGTGGCCATCGTGCGGCCGGGGCCGATCCAGGGCGGCATGGTGCATCCCTATCTGAAGCGGCGCGAAGCGTTTCGCCTCACCCGCAAGCTGCCAACCTACTTCGACGACGTGATCCGCCGCGTGCTGGGCCGCACCTTGGGCGTACCGATCTTCCAGGAGCAGGTCATGCAGCTTGCGATCGAGGCGGCTGGGTTTACGCCCGGGCAGGCTGATCAGTTACGGCGCTCGATGGCGGCCTGGCGCCGTCGTGGCGATCTCAAGAAGCATCAGGACGCGCTGGTACGGGCGCTGACCGGGCGCGGCTATCCCGAATCGTTCGCGCTGGCCATCTGCAAGCAGATCGAGGGGTTTGGGGAATATGGCTTCCCGGAAAGCCATGCGGCCAGCTTTGCCAAGCTCGTATACGTCAGCGCCTGGATCAAGTGTCATTACCCCGAGGCGTTCCTGTGCGCACTGCTCAACAGTCAGCCGATGGGCTTCTACTCGCCGTCGCAACTGGTGCAGGACGCGCGCCGGCATGGCGTGACGTCGCAGCCTGTGGACGTGACGATCAGCAACTGGGAGAGCACGCTGGAGCCGCGCCGGGAAGGGCAGAACTTCCGCGACGTGCGGCTGGGCATGAATCGCGTGAAGGGGATGCGCGAGGCTGCCGCACTGCGGATCGAGGCGGCGCGTGTGGCGCGGCCATTCGACAGCGTCGAGGACCTCGCTCGCCGCGCGTCACTGGACCGGCACGACATTGACGCGCTGGCCGCGGCCGACGCGCTGGTATCCCTCGCGGGGCATCGACGCCAGGCACGCTGGCACGCGCGTGGCGCGGCGGTGCAGACCGCGCATCGCGATCTGCTGCACGATGCGCCGCCGCAGGAGCACGCACTGCAACTTCCCGAGCCGAAACTCGGTGAGGACGTGGCCGCCGACTACGCCAGCCTGGGGCTATCGCTGAAGTGCCATCCGCTGACACTACTGCGCCACAGACTGAGCGCGCTCAAGTTCGCGACGGCACGCCAACTCGCGAACTGCGCCAACGGCCGCCGCGTGCGCGCCTGCGGCATCGTGACCGTGCGCCAACGGCCATCGACGGCCAGCGGCACGATCTTCACCTCGATCGAGGACGAGACCGGCGCCGTCAACGTCATCATCTGGCCAGACCTGGTAGAGCGGCAGCGCAAGGAGGTTCTGGGAGCGACGCTGCTCGGCGTGATTGGCACCTGGCAACGACAGGGCGAGGTGCGCCATCTGGTCGCGGACGAACTGGTGGATCTGAGTCCGTTGCTGGGGAGGCTGATGGTGGGGAGTCGGGATTTTCATTGAGAAGGAGGTCCAGCTTCCCCCCCCCTTCTCATGCATCGGAGCAGAGCGCAGCAGGCCGGTCCCCGACTCCGGTCCCCAACTCAACGCACAAATTTTCAACCCCTGCAAGCAAAACCCCGCCAGGGTTGATTGCCCAAAAATTAGGCAATCAACCTTGAGCCAATACCGGCGCGGGCTGGCGGGTTGTCAAGAGGGGGATTATCCACGCTCTCTGTGGATAGTTCCTATCCGTCGTGCGGACTACCCCATCTGTATTAACAGAGGTGCTTACTTCGGTCCCTACTTCGGCTGGGCAACCGTTCGCAGATAGGGCTTGAGCGTCTTGAAGCCCTGTGGATATTTTTTCTTCGCGTCGTCATCCGACACCGAGGTGGGGATGATCACGTCGTCGCCGGGCTTCCAGTTGACGGGTGTGGCGACGGTGTGTTTCGCGTTCAGTTGCAGCGAGTCGAGCAGGCGCAGCACCTCGTCGAAATTGCGTCCCGCGCTCATCGGGTAGACCAGCATGGCCTTGACCTTCTTGTCAGGGCCGATCATGAACACCGCGCGGATCGTGGCGTTGTCCGCTGCCGTGCGTGGGCCGCCGCTCGCCTCGGGGTGGATCATGTCGTAGAGCTTGGCCACCTTGAGGTCGTGATCGCCGATCATCGGGTAGTTGACCGTGGCGCCCTGCGTTTCCTCGATGTCCTTGACCCAGCGCGAATGGTCGCCCACCGGATCGATCGACAGGCCGATGATCTTCGTATTGCGTTTGTCGAACTCGGGCTTCAGCTTGGCCATGTAGCCGAGCTCGGTGGTGCAGACCGGCGTGAAATCCTTGGGGTGCGAGAACAGGATGGCCCAGCTGTCGCCGATCCACTCATGAAAATGAATCTTCCCTTCAGTGGTGTCGGCGGTGAAGTCCGGTGCTTCCTCGCCAAGTCGGATTGCCATGGTCGTGCTCCTTTATTGGTGGGTTGGGTGGGGGCGTGACGCAGCCGTCTGTGCGGCGAAAATCCAGTATAGGAACTGGTTTGCCTGCCGGACGGACAAATGGCCTTCATCCATGTGGCGGATGGCCGGCCTGGCCAGGGCCGTGCCGGTATCGCCGGAATCACTCCTGTCGTGCTACTCGGGCCGTTCCAGATCCTCGATGACCGCGCGCAGGAACCGGGCCGCCTCGCCGCCCGTGACCACGCGGTGATCGAACGTCAGCGACAGTGGCATGACCCGGTGCACGGCAGGCACGCCGCCGGACGCCACCACTTCGTCGCGCACGCGCCCCGCCCCGAGGATGGCAACCGTTGGCGGCACCACGATGGGCGCCGCGTAGCGGCCCGCGATCATGCCGAAGTTCGACAGGGTGATGGTATTGCCGCGCATTTCCTCCGGCGCGATGGTGCGCGCGACCACGTCGGCGCGCATTCGGTCCAGCCCGGCACGCAGGTCGGCGGCATCGCGTTTGCCGACGTTGCGCAGCACCGGCACGAACAACCCCTCCGGCAGGTCCGCCGCAATGCCCACGTCGATCCGCTCGAGCAGGTGGCGTCTGCCGGTCCTGCCTTCGTACCACGCGTTGAGCGCCGGTTCCGCGCGCACGCCGGCCACCAGCGCGCGCACCAGGCGGATCGTGATGTCCTGACCGGTCACCGATGCGCCGGTCGCCTGCCACGCGTGCAGGTCCGCATCGTCCATGACCGTGGCCGCGGCCACTTCGCTCTGCGCGCGCGCCATGTTCTGCGCCATTGCGCGGCGCACACCGCGCAGCACGTCCGGCGCGCCGACGTCCGCCAGGGTGGTGGCCACGCGCTGCACATCGGTGGCCGTGATCACACCATCATGGCCGGATGGGGTGACCATCGACAGGTCGACCGACAGCTTGCGCGCCAGCGCGCGCACGGCCGGCGTGGCCTTGATGCCGTGTCCGCCGGGAATGCCGGCGGCGCCTACGCGCGTGACGCCTTCATTGACCACATGCGTGCCGACCTTCACGGCGCCTACCACCGTGCCGGCATCGTCGGGCGCCCCCGCGCCCTCGAAGCCAACCAGCGGCGCGCCCAGGTGGACGATGTCGCCGGGCTGCGCAAAGAGCTTCGCAACCTGTCCGGCGAACGGCGAGGGGATCTCGACGATGGCCTTGGCAGTTTCCACCGACAACAGCGGCTGGTCGGCTGCGATGGTGTCCCCGGGCTTCACATGCCAGTTGACGATTTCCGCTTCCTGCAGGCCTTCGCCCAGGTCGGGCAGTTTGAAGATCCGCATCGCTATGTCTCCTTGGCTAGGCTGCTTCCAGCGCGCGTCGCGCCGCGTCGACAATCCGCGCCACCGACGGCATGTAGCTGTGTTCGAGTCGCGCCAGCGGCACCACCGTGTCAGGCGCCGTCACGCGCTGCACCGGGGCGCTCAGCGAATAGAGTCCCGCGTCGGCCAGGTTGGCGGCAATCTCCGCGCCCAGGCCGGCGGTACGCGGCGCTTCATGCACGATCACGCATCGGCCGCTCTGCGCAACCGACTCCAGGATGGTCTCCATGTCCAGCGGCTTGAGCGTGGCCACGTCGATCACTGCCGCGGAAACGCCTTCGTCGGCCAGCACATCGGCCGCGGCCAGCGTTTCCCGCAACATCGCGCCCCAGCTCACCAGCGTGAGGTCAGTGCCCTCGCGCAGCGTGAAGCAGGCGTCGAGGGGCAGCGCCTGGCCGTCGTCGGCGACCTCCTGCCGGAACAGCCGATACAGGCGGGTGGGCTCCAGGAAGATCACCGGGTCCGGGTCGCGAATCGCCGCAAGCAGCAGCCCGTAGGCGCGCGCCGGCGATGAAGGCATGACCACGCGGATGCCTGGCATCTGCGCGAACAGGGCCTCCGGGCTTTCGGAATGGTGTTCGGGCGCGTGGATGCCCGCGCCGCTCGGCGCGCGTACGACCATCGGACACGTGATCCGGCCGCGTGTGCGGTGCCGCATATGACCCGCGTGATTCAGGATGTTGTCGATCGCCGGATAGATGAAGCCGGCGAACTGGATCTCCGCGACGGGCTTGAGCCCCATCGCCGCCATGCCGATGGCCGCGCCGACGATGGCGCCCTCGGCCAGCGGCGTGTCGATGACGCGCGCCTCGCCGAAGCGCGACTGCAGCCCCACGGTCGAGCGGAATACGCCGCCGTTCACGCCGATGTCCTCGCCCAGCAGCACCACGTCGGGATCGTTGGCCAGGGCGTGGGCCAGGGCCAGGTTGACGGCTTCCACCATATGCAGTTCAGCCATGATGGGCTCCCGAGGTGTCGGTCTTGCCAGAGGCGTCGTATTGCCGCGCGGTGTCGAGTTGTTCGGCCATGGCGTCTGGCAGCGTTTCATACAGGCAATCGAACATCGCCGATGCATCGGGATGCGGCAGCGCAAGATAGGCCTGCACGGCTGCGCCGACGGCCTGCTGGCATTCCTTGATCAGCGCCTCTTCCTGCGCGGCGTCCCAGGCGCCGAGGCGGGCCAGGTAGTCTCGCAGCCGGATAATGGGCTCGCAGCGCCAGGCTTCCTTGACCGATGCCTCGTCCCGGTAGCGCGACGCATCATCGGCTGTCGTATGGTCGCCCAGGCGGTAGCTCACCGCCTCGATCAATGTCGGCCCGCCGCCGTGGCGCGCATGCTCGATGGCCGCGCCAACGCGCTGCCGCACCGCAATCACGTCATTGCCGTCGATCTGTTCGCCCGGAATGCCCGCCGCGATCGCCTTCTGGGCCAGCGTCGCCGCCGCCGTCTGCTTGGCGCGCGGCATCGAGATGGCCCACTGGTTGTTGTTGATAACGATGACCAGCGGGACGTGCCACGCGCCGGCCATGTTCATCCCTTCGTAGAAGTCACCCTTCGAGGTGCCGCCGTCGCCTAGGATGCACACCGCCACGTTCGGCGCCTGGCGCAGCTTGAACGTGTAGGCCACGCCGGCCGCATGGCCAACCTGCGTGCCGATCGGCACGCAGTTGCCGAAGTCATATGGCACTGCGGCAAAGGCGCTGCCGCGTTCGTCGCCACCCCAGTACAGCAGGCTCTCCGTCATCGTGACGCCCCGCACAAACTGCGCGGCATGATCGCGGTACGACGGCACCAGCACGTCGTCGCGGCGCATCGCCGTGGCCACGCCGACGCCGATCGCTTCCTGGCCCAGCGCGGACGCGAACGTGCCGATCTGGCCGGTACGCTGCATCGCGATGGCCTTGAGATCGAACTGCCGGGTCAGCACCATGGCGCGATAGAGCGGCAGCAGGGTGGCCGGATCGCGGGCAAAGTCGGGAAGGTCGGGCTCGGGCGAGCCGTCGGGGGAGAGGTAGCGGGTAAAGCCGATTTCAAAACGCGCAACAGTGCCCATGTGGTTGTCCCCTTGAGGTTGCTCCCTTGTGGTTCGCGGTGTCCTGTGCGGCGCAGCATCTTGTGAACGCTGCTGCCTTTGAGTGTAGGGCACGGAATCGCGCTGCGGGCGTGCGGTGGCGCACCGCCGTCACATTGTCGGCGCGGGCGGGTGGGGCGGTTTCATCGGGGGACGCGAAGCCGGGGCGCTAGCGGCGCCGATGCGCGGCCTGTGGCGGCACACCGCCACGTGGTGGATAGAGTTTCTGGAACTGGGTGGACGTAATCCCCATGCCGCCCTTGTCGTCGATGATCGTCATCTCGTGCCACGCGACGGGCGAGCCCTGAAGACCGGCGAATTCCCTCAACTGCCAGATCCGGCCCGTCTGCGTGTCGAGCAGGAACGGGCCGGTGCGAGTCTGGCCGCTGGCGACGATCTGGAACCGGCCGGGCGCTGCGGCCTCCGCTGGCTGGCCTTCCGGGATGGGCGGCTGGGCGACGGCCCCGGCCCCGGCGACGGATGCGGCATTGGATGCGGCGGAAACCGGACTGCCGCTGGACGTGGCGGGTGCCCCTGCCTTGGGCTTGTCGCTGCCTCCGCATCCGGTCAAGACCACGAAGGCTGTCGCCATCGACAGAGACAGCATGGAACGTATTGCATCTTGCATACGGGCCTCCCGCGCGCCTGGTGTTGTTCCAGTCATTCCAGAAAGTTTAGGCGCGAGGCCACGGGCGCGCCAACGCGATATAAGGAATCCGCATAATCGCGCGCGATTTGATTCGTTGTCCGGCCGGTGCGGCTTCCCTACAGTGCAAGGCTTGTGCTTCCCCCAGAGCAAAGACCTGCCATGACGATCGCCACTGCCGACGCCACCGTCGATACCTCCGCCAACCTCGCCACCGATTCTTCCGCCAGATCCCTTCAAGATTTCGAAATCCGCCCGCTGGGCGCCGCACTGGGTGCGGAAGTCATCGGGGTCGATCTGGGGCGGCCGCTGTCGCATGGTGATTTCCAGCGCATCCATCAGGCGCATCTCGATCATCACGTGCTGGTGTTCCGCGACCAGCGCATCACGCCGGCACAACAGATCGCCTTCAGCCGCCGCTTCGGGCCGCTGCAGATTCACGTGCTGAACCAGTTCCAGTTGCCGGGCCACCCCGAAGTGCTGATCGTCTCGAACGTGATCGAGAACGGCAAGCCGATCGGGCTGGGCGATGCCGGCCACTTCTGGCATTCGGATCTCTCGTACAAGGAGACACCGAGTCTTGGTTCCCTGTTGCACGCGCGGGAGTTGCCCGCCGAAGGCGGCGACACGCTTTTCGCCAATATGCATACCGCGTGGGAGAGCCTGCCGGAAGCGCTGCAGCGCAAGGTGGCCGATCTCACCGCCGAGCACACGTATCTGGCGCGGTACGCGGAGTTGCAGGCGCGCAGCCCGTGGCGTCCGAACCTGACGCCGGAGCAGATCGCGCAGGTCAAGCCCGTGGTGCATCCGGTGGTTCGCACGCATCCGGAGACCGGGCGCCGCGCGCTGTTCGTCAGCGAGCATTTCACCACGCGCATCGTCGGCCTGCCTGATGACGAAAGCCGCGCGATCCTCGAAGAATTGTTCGCGCACAGCGTGAAGCCCGAGCACGTGTACCGCCATCAGTGGCGCGAGCACGACCTCGTGTTCTGGGACAACCGGTCGCTGCTGCATCTGGCCGCCGGCACGCCCGATCAACTGCGGCGCGTGATGTATCGCACCACGATCGAAGGCGATCAGCCGTTCTGATCCGGTTCCCGTTTTTTCACTCCGGCCCCATTTTTCAGGAGTCCATTGCATGTCGCTGTTTACGTCCGCTTCCACCCTGACCCGTCGCGCCGCCGTTGCCATGCTGACGGCGGGCCTCGCCTTGACTGGCAATGCGCACGCCGAAGGCCGCCTGCGCATTGCCGAGCAGTTCGGCGTGGTCTATCTGCTGCTCAACGTCGCACGTGACCAGCAACTGATCGAGAAACACGGCAAGCAGCAGGGTATCGACGTCAAGGTCGAATGGACGCAGCTTTCCGGTGGCGCGGCGGTCAACGATGCCTTGCTCTCCGGCGCGATCGACATCGCAGGTGCCGGTGTCGGCCCGCTGTTGACGCTGTGGGACCGCACCCAGGGCAAGCAGAACGTGAAGGGCGTGGCGTCGCTTGGCAACTTCCCGTACTACCTGGTCAGCAACAATCCCAAGGTCAAGACGATTGCGGATTTCACCGAGAAGGACCGCATCGCGTTGCCGGCGGTGAGCGTCTCGGTGCAGTCGCGCGTGCTGCAATATGCCGCTGCCAAGCAGTGGGGTGACAAGGAATTCAACCGGCTCGACAAATGGACCGTGGCGGTGCCGCATCCCGATGCTGCCGCGGCGATCATTGCAGGCGGCACCGAGATCACTGGTCACTTCGGCAACCCGCCGTTCCAGGAACAGGAACTGGCGGGGAATCCGCACGCGCGCATCGTGCTCAATTCCTACGATGTGCTCGGCGGGCCCAGCTCCGCCACGGTGCTCTACGCGACTGAGAAATTCCGCAGCGAGAACCCGAAAACCTATCGCGCGTTCGTCGATGCGCTGGCCGAAGCCGCCCAGTTCGCAACGAAGAACCCGGAAGCTGCCGCCGATCTGTATATCCGCGTGAACAAGGCGAAGATCGACCGCGCGCTGCTGGTGAAGATCCTGAAGAACCCGCAGGTGCAGTTCAAGGTGACGCCGCAGAATACGTTCGCGCTGGCGGACTTCATGTATCGCGTGGGTGCGATCAAGCATCAGCCGAAGTCGTGGCAGGACTATTTCTTCCAGGACCCGGCAACCGCCGAAGGGAGCTGACATGGCCGAAGGCAATAGCGCGCACCTGCGTGTGGTCGCCAGTCACGAACCGCTGCTGCAGGTGGATGGCGTATCGCTGGAGTACCGCACCGCGCAGCGCGTGGTGCGCGCCACGCATCGCGTGAGCTTCGACGTCCACGCCACCGACCGGTTCGTGCTGCTGGGGCCTTCGGGTTGCGGCAAGTCGACGCTGCTCAAGGCGGTTGCGGGCTTCGTGCCGCCGGCCGAAGGCGAGATCCGGCTCGATGGGCAACGGGTGCAAAAGCCGGGGCCGGACCGCATCGTCGTGTTCCAGGAATTCGACCAGTTGCCGCCGTGGAAGACGGTGCGACAGAACGTGATGTTCCCGCTGCGGCAGGCGCGTGGCATGTCAAAGGCCGAGGCCAACGACGTGGCGCTGCATTTCCTGGACAAGGTGGGGCTCGCGGCCTTTGCCGATGCCTATCCACACACGTTGTCGGGCGGCATGAAGCAACGGGTGGCGATTGCGCGCGCGTTGGCCATGCGGCCGAAAGTGCTGCTGATGGACGAGCCGTTTGCCGCGCTCGACGCGCTGACGCGCCGCCGGATGCAGGAGGAATTGCTCGCGCTGTGGGACGACGCGGCCTTCACGCTGCTGTTCGTGACTCACTCGATCGAGGAAGCACTGGTGGTCGGCAGCCGCATTCTGCTGCTGTCGCCGCATCCGGGGCGAGTGCGCGCGGAACTCAACAGTCATCAGTTCACGCTGGCCAGCCAGGGCAGCGCGGAATTCCAGACGGCCGCGCACCGCATCCACCGGATGCTGTTCGACGAATCCGCCACCGTGGAGGATGCGTCGAGCCGCATCGTTCACGCCTGAATTCCCAGGTATCCCCAAATTCCCGCACTTCGATTCGAGATGCAAGCGATGAGTACCGCCAATCCCCCGGTTCGCCCCGAGTACGAGCACGTACTGGCTCCCTTCACGGCCGCGCCGTTGTCTCTGCCGCTGCCGTGGTACCGGCAACTGTGGCAG
Source organism: Cupriavidus sp. SHE (assembly GCF_000812445.1). Classification (NCBI taxonomy): domain Bacteria; kingdom Pseudomonadati; phylum Pseudomonadota; class Betaproteobacteria; order Burkholderiales; family Burkholderiaceae; genus Cupriavidus; species Cupriavidus sp. SHE. The sequence continues at coordinate 94,453 of NZ_JWMB01000007.1, forward strand.
CAAGGCTGGTTGCGCAAGGCCCTGATCCTGATGGTGCTGGCCACGCTGTGGGAGATCATCGCCCGCATCCAGGACAACGACCTGCTGCTGCCGACGTTCCTGGCCACGGTACGGGCGTTCGGCGAAGGCATCGCCAGTGGCGAACTGCCGGGCAAGGCGGCGGTGTCGTTGACGGTGCTGCTGCAGGGCTATGCGGCCGGCATCGTGCTGGCCTTCGCGCTCACCACGCTGGCTGCGTCGACGCGTATCGGGCGCGACCTGCTCGACACGCTGACGGCGATGTTCAATCCTCTGCCGGCTATCGCGCTGCTGCCGCTGGCGCTGCTGTGGTTCGGACTTGGCAGCAAGAGCCTGATCTTCGTGCTGGTGCACTCAGTGCTGTGGCCGCTCGCGCTGAATACGTATGCCGGGTTTCGCGGCGTGCCGGAAACGCTGCGTATGGCGGGGCGTAACTATGGCCTGCGTGGGCTGCGCTTCGTGGTGCTGATCCTGGTTCCCGCGGCGTTGCCGGCCATCCTTTCCGGGCTGAAGATCGGCTGGGCTTTCGCGTGGCGCACGCTGATCGCGGCCGAGCTTGTCTTTGGCGCTTCGTCGGGCAAGGGCGGCCTGGGCTGGTACATCTTCCAGAACCGCAACGAACTCTATACCGACCGCGTGTTCGCGGGGCTGGCCACCGTGATCCTGATCGGGCTGGCAGTGGAAGGGCTGGTATTCGCCACACTGGAGCGTGTCACCGTCCGGCGCTGGGGGCAGCAGCACTAGCAGCCACACTAGCAGCACTGGCAGGCAGGTCTTGCCGTTGTCATGCGAGCGGAGTAACGTACGCGCTCATGACCGCGATCCATCATGCTGCCGCCCAGGGCTTCTCTGCCCAGGCCGATACCTACGCCCGTGGGCGTCCCGAATATCCCACCGAGCTTTCCGGCTGGCTGCGCGACACGCTTGGCGTGGCGCCCGGCAAGACCGTTGTCGACCTCGGCGCGGGCACTGGCAAGTTCACGCGCCTGCTGGCGCAGACCGGCGCCACGGTGATTGCCGTGGAGCCGGTCGATGCCATGCGCGCGCAACTGTCGGCGAAGCTGCCGGACGTGCGGGCGCTGGCGGGTAGCGCCGAGTCGATTCCGCTGCCCGACGGCAGCGTCGACGCGGTGGTCTGCGCCCAGGCGTTCCACTGGTTTGCCAACACTGCCGCCGTGCAGGAAATCCGCCGCGTGCTGAAGCCCGGCGGCAAGCTCGGGCTGGTGTGGAATGTCCGCGACGAGTCGGTAGGCTGGGTCGCCAGGCTGACCGAGATCATGACGCCGTTCGAGGGCGATGCGCCGCGCTTCTACAAGGGGGACTGGAAGAAGGTCTTCCCGGCCGATGGCATGGGACCGCTCGGTCTGACACGCTTTGCGTACACCCACAGCGGCGCGCCGGAACAGGTGATCGTCGATCGCGTGATGTCGGTCAGCTTCATCGCGTCGCTGCCGCAGGACCAGCAGGACGCCGTGCGCGCCCGGTTGCGCGAGGTCATTGCCACCGACCCGGCGCTGCAGGGGCGCGACGTGGTGTCGTTCCCGTACAGCACCGAGGCGTACTGCTGCGAACGGCTCTGATCCGGTGGCGGTCAGATGACGGTCAGACGACCGTCAGATGAGCATCAGGTGGCCGGCGCCAGCCGGTCGCGATAGCGCGCGGCCAGGACCTGGCTGAGCGCCAGCGCCAGCACTGCCGCCAGCGCGGCGAACAGGTACACGGCCGGATAGCCGGCGTGCTTCGTGATCAGGCCGGCTACGGGGCCGGTCAACCCGAGCGAGAAATCGAAGAACAGCGCGTAGGCGCCCAGCGCGGAGCCGCGATTGGTGGCTGGCACGCGCTTGACGGCTTCAATGCCGAGCGACGGAAAGACCAGCGAGAAACCGAAGCCCACCACGGCCGCGCCAGCCAGCGCCTGCCACGGTGCCTGGGCCAGCCACAGCATCGCCAGACCCGCTGCCTCCACCGCGAACGACACCAGCGCCACCGGATAACCGCCGAAGCGCGTGATGCTGTCGGCCATGATCAGCCGCGTCAGGACGAAGCAGGTGCCGAGCGCGGTCAGCGCCAGCGCGGCATGATCCCAGCCATGCCCCGCGTAGTAGAGCGTGATGAAGGCCGTGATCGCGCCAAAGCCGACCGAGCCGAGCCCGAGGCACAGGCCGAACGGTGACATCGCGCGGAATACGCTGCGGAAGGGCAAGCGCTCGCCCTTGAGTATTGGCACGGCGGGTTGGCGGCGCGCCAGCAGCCACGCGGCGCCGGCGATGACCGACGTCACGATGCCGATCGCGGTCAGGCCACCGTGGCCGGCCAGCAGCACGCCCACGGGCGCGCCCACCGCCAGCGCGCCGTAGGTGGTGACGCCATTCCAGGAAATCACTTTTGCCGTATGGCGCGCGCCCACGCTGCCGATGCCCCAGGCGATGGTGCCGGTGGTCACCAGGCTCTCGCCCGCGCCCAGCATCAGGCGGCTCGACAACAGCCAGCCCAGCGCGAGCCAGTCGTTGCCCGCGAACTGCGCGGCAACCAGCATCAGCAAGCCGCTGCCGGCGCACAGCAGCAGGCCAGTCAGCACCGAGCGCTTCGGCCCTTTCATGTCGCACAGGCTGCCGGCCCACGGACGGCTCAGCAGCGTGGCCAGGTACTGGATGCTGACAGCCAGACCCGCCAGTACCGCGCTATAGCCAAGGTCGCCATGCACGAAGCCGGGCACCACGGCGATCGGCAGGCCGACGCTGAGATATGCGATGAAGTTGAAGACAACGATGCCAAGTATGCGACGAGTCACATTACCGGAGGCGAGATCGCCATGCGGTGGCGTGGCCTCGGGGGAAAGCGGGGTGGTCATTCGGTGCGGGGCGCGATTGGACGGGGATACAGGCCGGGTCCGGGTCGTGTATCAGGTACGACAACATAGGGAAAACCCGAGAGCGGCAATCATACCGGGAATGGGCGCGGTCCGTGCGGCGTGTTGGCGAGCAGATTGACATTGATTTTGCCGTTCTATACCGTGGACGCCCGTTCCATGCCACGTCCTCGACGCTTTATCCATGCCCCGCAAAGCCGCCCAACTCTCCGAAGCCGACAAGCACGCCGCTGAAGGTGGTGCCGTCGCTGTGGACCGGGCGTTGTTCGTGCTGTCGGCTTTCCGGGAAGGCGACGGGACGTTGGGGCTGGCCGAACTCGCGCAACGCAGCGGCCTGTACAAGAGCACGCTGCTGCGGCTGCTGGCGTCGCTGGAGCACGCGCGGCTGATCCAGCGTCATACGGATGGACGCTATGGGCTCGGCCCCGAGATCGCACGGCTTAATGCGGTCTACGCGGCGTCGTTCTCGCTCGAGCAGGTCGTGTTGCCGGCGTTGCGCGAACTGGTGCGCACCACGCGCGAATCGGCCGCGTTCCACATCCAGCAGGGCGAACACCGGCTCTGCCTTTATCGCGTGGATTCCCCGCAGCCGGTGCGCGACCACATTCGTGCCGGCGATCTGCTGCCGCTCAATCGCGGCGCCGGCGGCCGTGTGCTGCGCGCTTTCGCCGGCGCGCGCGGAGAGATCTATCAGCGCATCCGCGACGAAGGCGTGATCGCGCTGGTGGGCGACCGCAGCCCCGATATCGCGGGCGTGTCGTCGCCGGTGTTCGGGCCCGGCGGGGAATTGAAGGGCGCCTTGACGCTGACCTGCCCGACGCCGCGTTTCTCCGAATCGTTCCGTGAACAGGTACTCGATGCCGCGCGGCAGCTGACGCAGGCGCTTGGCGGGATTTTCCCGGAGATCGTCGAAGCCGCCGGACCCTCATCCTCGGCGGCAACTACCCCGCAGGACGATTGAGCATCCCCCGGCTTGTCGGGGGTGCCGCTCGGTGACCCGCGCGGGATAAGATGCGTGCTTTCGTGCCGACGATTGCAACAGGGGCCACCCGCCAAGGGTAAACCTCGACAAGCGGCAGCCGCCCCCGGTAGCTTTAGAGGATTCGACTCCCGTGCACCTGGCCCAGCAGACCATCCTGGTCGTGATGATGGTGGTTTTCTCCAGCACGCTCGTCATGGCGGCGGGGCTGGTGCTCGCGCTGCGCGCCAATGAGGCTGGCCGCCTGTGGGCCGTCGGGCATGTGATCGCCTCGGGCGCGGGGCTGGTCGTCGCGGCCAGCGCAAGCGCCGGATCGGCGGAACTCGGCGCGCTCGGCGCCGGTGCCTATGTACTTGGCCGCCTGACGATCTACCGGGGTGTGCGCGTCTACTACGGCATGTCCGAACAAGCGGCGCTGCTGCACGGTGTCGGCTTCGTGGCGCTGGTGCTGCTGATGCTGCTGACCGGCCTGCCCGACGGCAGCATGCTCATGCATGCCCTCGCGTACGGCTTGCTGGCCCTGATCTCGTTTTCCACTGTCATCACCATGCTGCGCAGCGCGCGCGGCCGCAGGAGCATCGGCGGCCCGCTGGTGCTGGCTTCCCACCTGGTGCTGCTGATCTCGCAGGTGGCGGCGCTGAGCTACGGGGCGACATTCAAGGGTTTCGAGGTCACGCCTTTCTTCCTGCAGCCCGAAGGCTCGGTCTGGCCGCTGGCGCCGCTGGTCGCCGTGTTGCTGGGCCTGTTCGGTTTCTGCCTGATGTCGATGGAGCAGATCATCGCGCGCAACGAGAGCGGCGCGCGTACCGATGCGCTGACCGGGCTGCTCAATCGCGGCGCGCTCGACATGATGGCCATCAGCATGATCGCGCGCTGGCAGCGCGACGGCGAGGCGCTGTCGTGCCTCGTGATCGACGTCGACTATTTCAAGCTGGTCAACGACACGCACGGCCACCATGCCGGTGACAACGTGCTGCGTGAAATCGCGACGGCGCTCGACAATTCGCGGCGCGCGTCAGATATTGCCGCGCGCTATGGTGGCGAAGAGTTTTGCATCCTCTGTCCGCATACGGACGAGCACCAGGCCACTGCGCTGGCCAATCGTATTCTGCGGAAGGTGAGGGCGATCGAACTGCCCGGCGCGGGCGGTCATGCCAGTGTCAGCATCGGCGTGGCCGAGCTGCGCGGCGGGCCCTCGAGCCGTGAGGGCCTGTGGCGCAGCCTGTTCGCCACGGCGGATCGCGCGCTCTATCAGGCCAAGCAGCGCGGCCGCGACCAGTTCATGCTGGCGTCCAGCATGATCGAAGAGACACCGGTCGGCGACGCGCTGCAATCGGTGACCGAGCCGCAGATGATTGTTTGATGGCGGATACCTGGGCGGGCCCGGTGGGTACCTGGGCCGCCCTTATGTCGCCCTTATGTCGCCCTTATGTCGCTCTTATGCCGTCCTTAAGCCGACCTTATGCCGCCCCGCCATCCACCGGCACATCCCGTTGCGGCTGCCCGTCGTACGTCCAGATGAACTGGCGCGGAATCGGCCCCTTGTTGCGGCCGCCCTGCTGGGTTTGCTCCCACGCATGAGACAGGATGCCCACCGAGCGCGACAGGCAGAATAGCCCGCGTGCCAGCGGTGCAGGAAATCCCAGTTCCGCGTAGATGACAGCGGTCGCGCCGTCGATGTTCATCGGGATCGGCTTGTCGCGTCCCGCGCCGAGCGCCTTCTCCACCGCGCGCGCAATCGCTGCGTAACGGCCGGACACCACGCCATCGTCGGCAGCCTGATCCACCAACGCCAGCAGGCGCGGCGCGCGCGGGTCGAGCGGATGGAATCGATGGCCGAAGCCCGAGACGAACTTGCCGTGCAGGTCGCGATAGTGGGCCAGGCCAGCGGCCACGGCATCATCGAACGGCGTGCCGGCGTCGAAGCGGCGCGCGATGTCCTGATAGAGTTCCACCGCTTGCTCGCCGGCGCCGCCGTGCACATCGCCCAGCACGTTGACCGCCGAGGCCATGGCATTGTTCAGCCCCACGCCGCAGGTGGCGGCCATGCGGGCGATGGCGATGCTGGGTGCCTGCGGGCCGTGGTCGACGGCGGCCATCAGCGCTGCGTCGAGCAGTTCGCCCTCGCGCTTGCCCGGCAGCTCGCCGCGCAGCATCAGCCAGATCATCTGCGCGAACGACACATTGCCGATCAACTGCTCGATCGGGTAGCCGCGATAGCGGATCTCGCCCGGCTTCATGTCGATGATTTCGGTACGCCACCAGTCCTGCGAAGCCTGCTGGCCGGCGTCGATCGTTTCGTTCGTGGCGCTCATAGCGCGCGCTCCTGTTTGAGGGTGTCGATGGCGGCGGCGTCATAGCCGAGTTCGCCGAGTATGTCGTCGGTATGCTCGCCGAGTTGTGGCGGGGGCGTGTCCACGGACGGTGCCTGCCCGTTGACCTTGAAACCGGTGCGCAGCAGGCGGATGTCGCGACCCACGCCTGGCACGTTTTCGAACGCGCCGATCATGCCGCGGTCGCGCACCTGCGGAAGTGCGAGCGTGTCCGGCACCTTCAGCACCGGCCCGGCCGGCACGCCGGCCTCATTGAGCAGTTGCCACCAGTCGGTGGCGGACTTCTTCGCCAGTTCCGCTTCCAGTTCGGCGGTCAGCGCCGCGCGGTTCGCCAGGCGCGACTGGCGCTCGGCAAAGCGCGGGTCGGTCGCCAGTTCGGGGCGGCCCACCACACGGCACACCGCTTCGAACTGCTCCTGCTTGTTGGCGGCGATATTGAGCGGGCCGTCACCAGTGCGGAACGTGCCGGACGGGCTCGCCGTCATGTTCTCGTTGCCCATCGGGGCAGGGTCCTTGCCCGCCACCAGATGGTTGGAAACAACCCAGCCCATCGTGACCAGCGTGGCTTCCAGCATCGATACGTCGAGGAAGTAGCCTTCCGTGCGTTCGGTATCGGCCAGCGAGGCGGCGATGGAAAAGGCCGCGGTCATGCCGCCGATGGTGTCGGAGACGGGATAACCGACGCGATACGGCGCGGTCTGCGGGTCGCCGGTGATGCTCATCACGCCTGCCATGCCCTGGATGATCTGGTCATAGGCCGGCAGGTCGGAGAGCGGCCCATCCTGGCCGAATCCGGAGATCGCGCAGTAGATCAGGCGCGGGTTCACCAGCTTGAGTTCGTCGTAGCCCAGGCCCAGGCGCGTCATCACGCCGGGGCGGAAGTTCTCGACAACGACGTCGGCGCTCTGCACCAGCTTGCGGAAGACTTCCTTGCCGCGCGCGTGCTTGAGGTTGATCGTGATCGAGCGCTTGCCGGGGTTCTGCGCCAGGAACGACACGCCCATCAGCTTGCGGTTCAGTTCTGCATCGGCGCCAAGCTGACGTGCGAGGTCGCCCGTGCCAGGCGTTTCCACCTTGATCACCTCGGCCCCCATGTGGGCGAGCTGGTGGCAGCAGAAGGGCCCGGCCAGCACGTTGGTGAGGTCGAGCACGCGGATATTGCGAAGCGGCTTTTGCATGAGGGGTACGAGGGGCATGTGGGACATGTAGGTCCGGCCAGGAAGGTTGTTGGTCTTAGAGGCACTATCAAAATGATTCTGGCGTCGTTGCGCGGCCTTGCCGTACTACTTGTACTGTCTGCGGCCGCGCGCCTAGCCAGAACCGCTTCGCTTCTTTTTGATAGCGCCTCCTATTCAACGCGAGCGCCGGAGTCTCGCACGATCGTGCCCCAGCGCGTGTGCTCGCTCTTGATGAACGTGGCGAGGTCAGCCGCGGAGCCGCCGCGCGGTTCGCTGCCTTCGTCACGCAGTCTGGCGATCGTATCCGCATCCTTGAGCGCCTTGTTGACTTCCGCGTTCAGGCGGGCGATCACGTCGGCCGGTGTGCCGGCGGGCGCCACCAGCGCCTTCCAGTCCTCGGCCTGGAAACCCGCGTAGCCCTGCTCCGCGACGGTAGGCACATTCGGCAGCAGCGCCACGCGCTTGACCGACGTCACGCCCAGCGCGCGCAGCTTGCCAGCCTTGAGCATCGGCATGGCGATCGGCGGTGTGGCGAAGTAGAAGTCGGTCTGGCCGCCCATCAGGTCGGTCAGCGCGGGCGATGCGCCCTTGTATGGCACATGCAGCGCCTTGAAGCCGGCACGGCGCTGGAACATCTCGCCGGTCAGGTGGCCCACGGTGCCGGTGCCGGCCGACGCCATCGACAGTTGCTTGGTCTTGGCCGCGGCCACGAGGTCAGCCAGCGTCTTGTAGGGCGAGTCCTGTCGCACGATCAGCACCACGGGCTGCGCGGCCACCAGGGCTACGGGCGTGAAATCCGTGACCGCGTTGTACGGCATCTTCGGATAGAGCGTCGGGTTGATGGCGAGGTTGGCGGTCTGGCCCATGCCGATCGTGTAGCCATCCGGGCGTGCCTTGGCCACGGCGTCGAGGCCGATGTTGCCGCCGGCGCCGGCGCGGTTTTCCACCACCACAGTCCAGTGCGTGGCGGTGCCAATCTTGTTGAAGACCAGACGCGATAGCACGTCGGTGCCGCCTGCCGGCGGGAACGGCACGACCAGACGGATCGGCTGAGCCGGATAGGCATCGGCGGCAAACGCGGACGCACCCGGCAGGGCGGCGATGGCCGCCACGGCGATCAGGCCGTGCACGAGGGTGCGGCGTCGCGAGGAGGCCGGGCGGGTCGGACGGGTCGGGTGGGTCTTGGTCATGCTGGGGTCTCCGATTTCTGATGTTCTATAGAACAGAACATTGATCTTAACAAAGGAATGAAACGGAGGATAGGAGGGGGGCGACGGACTGTCAAGTCATGGTGGATGACAGGTGGCGGCGGGATGTCAGGCTGCGGCGCGCGGGTGTGATCCTGACCTGGATGGGAATTTGAACGGCTTGCCCTCTCCCCAGCGCGCTCTGGCGCTGCGGGAGAGGGGAAAAACAGCGGGTGTTTTGATGGGCGTGAGTGAGTCCCCCTCACCCGCGATGGCGCGAGAGGGGTTGGGGGAGAGCGAAAAGACGGAAGGGCGGCGTCAGGCCGCCGCGAGTGCGGTCAATGCGAAGCCAGCGCCGACAGCGTGTCGGGCGGCAGATAGCGCGGACTTTGCCGCCGAAGCATCGCGCCCCAGCCGCAGCAGGCCGCCAAGTTGATGCGGAGCCTTGAGCAGACCGAAGAGGATTGCGCCGATGTCAGTGCTGCCATCGGCCGCCATGCCGGCCACGGCCAGCGGGGGCACGGGACGATCGGCAGGGTCGATCACCACGCGCAGTGCGGCGAACGGAATATGGTGGGTCTGGGCGGCCAGCGCGGCGATGTGGGATTCCATGTCCACGGCCAATGCGCCGTGGGATTCGTGCAGGGCGGTCTTGCCGGTCACCGTGGTGACCGGGGTATCGGAACCCGCCAGCAGGCCACACACGGCCTGGGGCAGGGCGCGGCGAAGCGCCGCTGTCCAGTACGGGTCGGTCGAGTAAGACGCGTCGCCCGCCCGTACGGCGGTGGCGACGATCACGGTGCCCGGCGGCAGCGTGGGATCGAGCCCGCCGGCCACGCCGAAGCTGATGACGCCGTCGCAGCCTTGCGCCAGCCGGGCGTCGAGCACACGCGCCAGTGCCGCATCGCGATGCCCGTAGAGCGTTTCCACGCCCGGTCCCGACGCGATGCGCGCCTCGAAATCCATCCCGCTGACTGCCAGTACCGCCACGACTTCAGAGCCCCCAGGTGATGGCGCGATTGCCATCGCGCAGCAGGTTGCGGAAGCGCGCCAGTGCCCAGAGCGGGAAGAAGCGCGAATAGCCGTGGTAGCGCAGATAGAACACGCGAGGGAAACCCACCGCCGTGAAGTACGGCTCGTCCCAGAAACCATGGCTGGCCTGCG
>NZ_JWMB01000085.1:0-7538 GCF_000812445.1 Cupriavidus sp. SHE
ACCCATCCGATCAACGGCAATATCACCTTCACCGTCAAGTAAGCTGCAATGGACTGGGCAACTGTCGCAGTGCGTTTCGCACTCTATCTAGATCTCGCGGCGCTTTTTGGCCTTCCGCTGTTCGCCTTGTATGCATTGCGCCAGGATGAGCGGCGGTCATCGATCGGTGCCTCCTTTGCAACGATTTGCAAGGTGACCGCAACGTTCGGTATCGTCCTGTCATTCGTGAACATTGCAGTCATGGCGAAGGGCATGACGGGCGCCGCTTCGTACACCGAACTTCAAGGTCACATTTTCGAGATGATTGTGACCGGGACTGCGTTCGGTACGGCCTGGATTGTTCGTCTGGTTGCCCTGTTCCTGTGCCTGCTTTCCGCATTCTTCCTGCGCAATTGGCCGTTGTCTCAGTTCGGCACCATAGCAGGCGGCGCCGCGTTCGCGCTGGCAACGTTGGCGTGGGGAGGACACGGCGCGATGGACGATGCCGTAAAGGGCTATATCCACCTCGCATCAGACATCGCGCACCTTATCGCAGCAGGTGCATGGTTCGGTGCTCTGATCGCCTTCGTTGTGTTGTCTCGCACGGCCGCCACGCCCAACAAAGTGGCGCTACTAAGTCGAACGTCCAATGGATTCGCCCAGGTCGGCACGATGGTGGTCGCCACCCTGGTGATTACCGGTGTCGTCAACTACTGGATGATTATTGGGCTGCAGCTCCCGGAACTGAGCCTGACATCGTATGGCGGCCTGTTGCTATTCAAGCTTGCGCTCTTCGGCGTCATGCTGCTGCTCGCAGCGGCCAACCGTTTCCATCTCAGCCCGCAGCTTGAACACGCGGTTCGCACCGGCGATCACGTCGTCGCCGTACGCACGCTGCAACGCAGCTTAACGATCGAAACCGGTGCAGCAACGCTGATCCTTGTTCTGGTTGCGTCGCTCGGCATTCTTTCCCCCATGGGAATGTAAGACCCGTCCAGTCCAGAGGCTGAGTTGATCCGACTCAGCCCAGCCTTAACATCCCACCACCGAGGTTCGCCATGAAGACACTCGCGCTTTCCCTCATCGCCGTGGCCCTTGTACCGTTGCTGGCGACAGCCGCCCCGAGCAATGACAGCTCGGCCACTCGCAAACCGACTGCATCGGTCGCCGGACAACCTGGCGACAGTGCCAAGGTCACGCGTACGGTGGACGTCACGATGAACGACACCATGCGATTCTCACCGGATGCAATTCCGGTGAAAGCGGGTGAAACCATCCGGTTCCAGGTACGTAATGCCGGGAAAGTCGAGCACGAAATGGTGATCGGCACGGCGGCCGAACTGAAAGAGCATGCAAAAATGATGCGGGAGATGGCCGGCGAAAAGCACACCGCCCCGAACAAGCTCACGCTTGCACCGGGCGCACAGGGGACTCTCGTCTGGCGGTTTGACAAGGATGGGATCGTCGATTTCGCCTGTCTGGTGCCCGGCCACTTCGAAGCCGGTATGGTCGGCAAGGTCGTTGTGAACAAATAGCGGGTAGCTCGACTTACCACTCACTTGCCAACCAGACCGATGGCCTCCGCCCTGTGACGGCAGACAGGTGTGGAGGCCATCTTTCTAGCTCGACACGTTAGCGACCGATGTACTCGTTGGTCGCCTCGCGCTGGGCGGTTTGCACCTTCTCTGGCCAGGTGCTTTTGATGTAGGCCAGTACCGCGATGATGTCGTCGTCTGACATCGACGACTTGAAGGCCGGCATGTTGCTGACGTAATTGCTCGGTGCAGAGACGCCTGGCACCAATCCATTCTTTGTGAGCGAGAACAGTATCGCGTCCGCATGGTGCCAGGTATGGCCTGACGCGTCGTGCGGCGGGGCCGGCAGCCGCCCACTTGAAAGCCGATCGCGCCAGTTGGGCTGCCCTTCCATCTTGGCACCGTGACACGCAGCACATGCCTGCGCGTATAGCTGCCTACCTCGCTCCACCCTCTGCGAATCCGATGCGTCGATGCGCAATTCGCGCCCACTTCGTGCCCGATCGGGGATTGGCGGTGTCTCCAGATAGCGTTTGGTCTGCAGCGCGATGACCGTCGCGGCGACGGTACCTAACCCCAGGAGGCCGATGATCCTCCAGCGCGGCTTGTTTGATTCTTCCATGCAGCATTGTCTGGCGGCATTGGCGCCGCCAGCTCTGATTCCGTTAGTCTTGGGAGAAGGGCTTGCCCTGGAAATCCGCGGTGACCAGGTTGCCATTCAGCTTGCCCATGCCCGGCGAATTGGTCGGCATGCCGGGCACTGCAACACCCTTTACTGCGCGGTTGGCAATCAGTTTGTGGATCGCGGAGGGGGGCACGTGCCCCTCGATGACCTGCCCGCTAGTTTCCAACACGGCGGTGTGGCATGAACTGAATGACGCCGGTACGCCAAGCCGCGTCTTGACAGATGTCACATCCGTCGAGTTGATCACCCTGGTAGGGAAGCCGGCCTGATTGACATGCTTCACCCACTCTTCGCAACAACCGCAGTTGGGATCCTTGTATACCGTGATGGCAGGTGCCGCAGCATACGAAACGGTACTACTCGCCAGGATGACCGCGGCAAACAGGTATTTCATTGGAATTTTCCTTGTACTGAACTAACTCGAAACAACGCTCGGCGACAGATAACAGGCACGCGGACGTACGTGCGCAACTCAGCCGGCCGGCATTCAGTCGTCTCGCGGAACTCAACATGCGATACGCCCCATACCCCAGCCTTCGCGAGCATCCGGAGAACATCGCGCGCTTTGGCACGGGCATCAACCCAATCGAGGCTATTACCAAATCCTTGTAGTTTGCCTCTTCACGACCGGCGAGAACCCGCAAATGCACGACGCCCACGGACGGCACCGAGCTCCGTTCGGTGCGCCATGGGCGCGTGCCGGCCTCAGCCAGGGAACCGTGACGATCAAGCGCCGTCAGAAAACGTATCGCGGGTCCCGACGGAATGTCCGCCGTCGGTGAATGGATCACGCGTACCCGTCGAATGCGCCCCATCCGCAAACGGATCGCGCGCGCCCATCGTGTGGCCGCCGTCCGTGTAAGGAGCGCTCGGGGAAGTTACTCCGGCGTTCGCGACACCTGCCGCACCACCAAGCGTGGCGACAGCCAACACCAGAAGCACACTCTTCTTCAACGTTTTCATCGTTATCTCCAAGAAGTTGGGTTCAGCGAACCGCTGATATACAGCTTACGTGACGGTTGCCGACCCAAACCTGACTGGAACATGACAAAACAGACAGGTGCGCGCTGCTAGCGCAATAGCATTGTCAGCCGCCGGCGTAGAGTTCGCTCTGCTCGATGTAGACCCAGACGCGCTGTCCGTTATGGAGCTCTGGGAATAGTTCGTTGAGAGCGACTGCCTTGTTGCGGTCCAACTGGCCAAAAGCGAAAGTGATCTCGCGCGATCCATTCTTGAAGGTCACGGTCTCACCCGAATCGACATTCACATACTTCAGGCCTGGCGCAACCTCGACAACACGGGAAGTACTTCCCGCTGGCGCCTCGCTGCCGAACAGCAAAGCCTGCGGGCCGGGCTTGATAGCAGGCAATGAAGAGAGGCCCGCTCTGGCGCCATGATCATGATGTGCAGCGGCTTGAATCTGGGCTTGCTGCGCCCAGCCGTCACCGCCATTGGACTTTATCTTGTCAGCGCTCCATGCAGCGGACGTTGCAAGAAGTGCGGCTACGCCGAGCATGTGCCACGCGATGGTGGGCTTTCGGGATGTCATGACGTTCTCCTTTTGAGTTTCGGGTCCAACCCTTGCCATCGATGTTAGTCATCCGCCCCATACAAACACCTTACCCACCCGTTAAAACTCGGAAAGCTAGACGAATAGCGCAACCGATATCGCTAGTGTTGCGTTACCCTTGCCAGGCCGCCACCCACCACGTCAGCGTGCATCATCGCGATCCCACGTGCGTGACCTTGTCCCGAAGGACTAGAGGTACGAATGCCCATCGCAGGCTGAAGGACCAAGACCCCTTTTCGATGTTTCAGCATACTTATGGCTCGCTCCACCCCATATTCCCCGTCACCACCCTGCGCCCTCATCGAGTGGCTGCGGTCCCTACCCTCAGCCGTTAGCACTGAACTGCTCCAGGATGCTGTCTCCCCGATGGCATCGTACATTCCAGGTCTACTCGGAAGTTCTGGGTACCCTGACGTGGATGCGCTGTCGAACTGGCTGCGTAGCAGCGACGAAGAACTGCCCCTGGTCGCATGGTCCAAGGTAGTCGCCCTGAGAGCCCATCTGCAGTGCTTGCTTGCGGAGCGGAGCAAAGCCGAGTGGTGGGCGCACAGGCGTGAAGACCTCCAGCGATCTCTGGATCAATTCACGATCGGCAGCGAAGGCGGGAGTCCCGCGCGACTGCTTGCGGAACTCCGGTTCCCCCTGGCGTCGCTAGCCGCCGAGAGAAGAATCTGGGCGAATGCCATTCGTCAGTGGCACGGTCTATGCGCGACAGAGTTGTCCGACCCCACTCTCGTACAATGGGTGGACGCTGAAGACCGCCGCCGATTTTCCGCCCCTTGTCGCGGGGCCTGACCGACGACCACTCCAATGAAATCACCTTTGTCGGAATTCCCTTATCGCCGCAGTGGACAGTTGTAATGAGAGCGTCATCTGTTAGTTCGGCTGGTCGAACTAGACTGGCATTGTCGGATTGGAAGAGCGCATGGCGCTCCCCGACCCGTCGTGCTAGTTGCGTTCCGGCACACGCGCAGACGATCCTTTTCCAAGGGGTAAAGGATCCTATCGAATAGAATTCATAAGGAGGCAACCCATGAAACGTACCACTGCTGTCCTATTCGCTCTCACGGTTCCGTATACGGATGGTGCCAAGGCCGTAGACTACGATGTATACAGCGCCGGTGCAAAGATTGAACATCGCGTGGGACAAGGTGTGGCGTAAAAGTCAATCAAAGAATTCTGCAAAGAAAGCTCCTCGCAGCATTTGGCTTTTACGAACACGAGACAAGATATCGGCTCACCTCTCCAACGGCTCTGTTCGCTTTGCATCGGCTGGGCGATATCAACGAAATCCGCCGCTCCCCTGGCGGAACATTTAGCGGTTGCTCCTTTTGGCAACCGTTTTTTTTGTCGCGTTCGCGCGACGGAATTTTAGAGTATGGCTAAGCGGACGCAGACGCCCTGCAGAGCATCAGCGTTTTCCTCGATCGGTACCACGCGCCAGGAAAATGGATCGTTGGGCATCCGCTCGTCAAACTAGATGGCTGCGTTCGTTAGAAGGGCTTGGTGCAAGCAGCTGCGCAAAAGTCGCCCTGTTCCCCCCTCCAGGATTCTTGAGCTTGCATAACATTTTCGTCGCCCGGATTATCGATGGCGTTGCAGAGTTGCATTTTGAAATTTTCAAATATTATATTCACATATATTTATTCATGAATTTACAAAAAAAGCCACCAATTTGGTGGCCAAAAACTCTCTTGTTTTTAGCAAGGGAATGTCGATCTTGAAGGATTCGATTAGAACTTGTGGCGTACGCCGATGACCGCGCCAACCTGGTTCTTTCCCGGCGCAACACTGGTAGGCGCACCCGAAAGCGAATTGTAGCCGTTCAAGCCGAGCTGCGAGCCGTTCTCGTTCCTCGCGTAGGCAACGTTCATATAGACGTCCGTGCGTTTCGAGAAGGCATAGTCAGCCGACGCCACGAACATGAGCGGGTCGGCCCCGGAGTTACGTGTGTCCGTGTAATATGCGGCCCCCGTCAAGCTCAGCGCCTGCGTCAGGCTATAGCGCAGCCCAGCCCAGTACAGGTTTGCTCCGCTGCCAGCCAGCGTGCCGGCATTGCCGTTGAACCAACGATACCCGAGGAATGCCTTCGCGGGACCGAATGCATAGCTCGCGCCCACCAATGCGCGCCGGTCCTTTCGTTCGTCCGTTGCCACCGTAGAACCGCGGAACTCGTCATAGACTGCGCCAACCGCGAAGCCACCGGTCTCGTACATCAACGAGACGCCGATATTACGATCGACCTTGAAATTCCCGGGAATCTCGCCCCCGCCGGTCCGGCTGAAACTGTACAGGCCGCTGGCGGTGAGGCCACCAAACGTCCCACGATACTTGACCGCATTGTCGGCGCGACCAGCAATGATGTCATCGCTTCGGTACAGCGAATAGCGCGGCGCGAAACCCATGGGATCAAGTTGCAGGCCCACGTCGTAGATCGGCGTGGTTTGGCGACCCAACGTCACCAGACCATACTTGCTGCCCAGGCCGACCAGGGCAGCCCGGTCAAACAGTCGCGGGCTGCTGCTCAGCGCAGCGGTATCCAGCGAGAAGCCGCTCTCCAGCTCGAACACAGCCTTGAGACCACCGCCGAGATCTTCGCTGCCGCGCAGACCCCAACGCGACGTCGACATATTTCCGGAACTCATGCGGACCAGATTCGATCCATTGCTAGCGGAAGGTGCGTTGCTTAGGTACTCGATACCCGCATCCGCGACACCGTAAAGCGTCACATTGGATTGCGCGTACGCCGTGCCCGCAATCAAACTTGCTGTCGCAGCCACGACTCCACATCGAATTTTCATTTCACATTTCTCCTTCAAAGATATGTAATAAAGTGACATGGAGAATATGAGATTGAAGATTACGTACACCTTGCAACAAGATTACTTGAAAATTGTGGTTGTGAAATGACAACGATATCTTATCAATTCATCGTTTACCACTATTTTCCTATGCAAAGAGTTTTTAAATTTTACTACTACGCTCAAAGGCGACATCGCATTCCCATAATTTATTTTGATCCGCATCGACGCCATGCCAAGGGTATGCTGCGCGCATCGGGCGCGGAAGGATGATCCACGGGATCAGCACGCCGCCTGGCCCCCGCGGCAATCCCTGGAGCCCAGGTTGCATCCGCGACCCTTCCGAACGGGATCCCCTCCTTCGCCATTTCGGTTGCGGGGGTGTAGCCTGCAATGAGATAGAGCGGCCGACGCTTGGATTCATTGAACAAGCGGCCCAGATATTCACCAAGAATGCCCAGGAAGAAAAGCTGGAGTCCGCCAAGCATCAACACGACCGTCATCAGGGATGGGTAGCCCCTTACTGGATCACCGAACAGTAGCGTCTTGCCAATGGTGTAGAGCGCCATGCCAAATGCCGGGACAGCGACAAGCAAGCCGACCGACGTGGCGATCCGCAACGGAATCGTCGAGAACCCCGTGATGCCGTCGATGGCGAATCTCAACAGGCGGCGGTAATTGAATTTCGTTCTTCCCGAGGCACGTGCATCTCGATCGTAGAGGATAGACGTCTGGTGGAATCCAATCCACGAATACAGGCCTTTCATGAAGCGATTCTGCTCGCGGAGCTGGCCGATTGCCGCGACCGCGCGCTGGCTCATCAGGCGGAAATCGCCGGTGTCGGCGGGGATGTCGATGTCACTCAACTTGCCCATCAGGCGATAGAAGCAGTGGGCCGTGGCTTTCTTCAGGAAGGATTCGCCCTCCCGGGTCCGCCGGGTCGCGTAGACGACATCGAAACCTTGCTC
>NZ_JWMB01000086.1:0-30426 GCF_000812445.1 Cupriavidus sp. SHE
AAGTGATCACGTTCCGCCGAAACCAGCGATCAGCTTCCCGCCGAAACAGGTGATCACGTTCCCCCGAAATCGCTGATCACGCGCCCCGAAATACGCAGATTGTGCCGCCGGGACTGCAGCGGCACTATCGCGCACCAGTACGACGGGTACCGGGCAATCGCGTGCCAGGCTTTCCGCAACGCTGCCCAGCAGCATGCGCTTCAGCCCATGCCGGCCATGCGTGCCGATGACGACGATATCCGCACCGCAATCACGCGCGTACTCGTTGACCCGATCGGCCACGTTTCCCATGGTCGCGAGATCGTCGATCAGGGTTTCATGATGCTGCAATCCGACAGCCCCGGCCGCTTCGGCGCCTTCCTGAAGAATGGACTCGCCACCCGCAATGAGCTGTGGCCGAAAGTCCCCGAAGTCGCCATAGCCGAAGTCATATTGCAGGAAGCTGTAATCGATGACGTGCAGGATCTCGAGTTCCGCGTGACACGCGCTGGCCAGGCTGATCGCTTCACTCAGGGCGCGGCGCGCGCACGGGCTATCGTCGATGGCAACAAGAACATGTTGATGCATGGTTGACGTCCTCTTGATGTCTTTTTGATGGTGACGAGGCAATGATCGGGCTCAGCGCGCGTCAAGTGCCTCCCGGTCCAACAGGGTGATCTGCTTGCCATTGACGCGGATGAGGCCTTCCTGCTGGAGGCGGGACAAGGTGCGGCTGACCGTTTCCAGTGTGATGCCCAGGTGGCTGCCAATGTCCTCCCTGGTCATGCGCAAACTGAAGTCCAGCGGCGAGTACCCGCGGCGCCCGAGCCGGTCCGACACGTTGAGGAGGAAGGAGGCAACGCGCTGCTCGGCGGTCAGGTTGCCGAGCAGCACCATCTGTCCAGTCTCCCGAACGATCTCAGCACTCATGATCCGGTGAACGTGCTGCTGCAGGGACTTGATCTCCCGGCAAAGCGCCTCCAGGAGGTGGAACGGAATCACGCACACGGTGCTGTCCTCGAGGGCGATCGCATCGCAGGTATGCGATTCCGTGGCAATGCCGTCCAGGCCAAGGGTTTCGCCGGGCAGGAAGAAGCCAGATACATACTCCCGCCCGCTCTGATGTGCCACGACGGTCTTGAACGAACCTGAGCGCAAGGCATAGATGTTCTGGAACAGGTCTCCGGTGCTGTAGAGCAATTGGCCCTGCTTCACCTTGCGCCAGTTGCGCACGGCCGCGCCCAAGCGCTCGACATCTGTCTGATCCAGGTTGGATGCCATGCAAAGGTGCCGCAGCATGCAGGTGGAGCATTGGGCGGTGGCCGCCGCCGGCTTGCCCGGGATAGGGCGCGAATGCGCCGTCTGAGTCAGGGGGGCGTCATCGACCGTCAGTGCAGCCGATGTGGATAGACCAGCTTCGAACATCATTGTCTCCTTGCCAGCGGCCGGCTGGCGTACTGCGGGTTCGCACGTCTGAAGCGCGCTTGCCCCGCCGGTTACAGCTCCCGTCTTTGCAGAACCGCATCCGCCATCGTCAGCAGCAGGGCGCGCAGTTCCACAACCTCGAGAGTCTTGTCAAAGCAGTACTTGCCTCCCGCCAGCAGACACGCGCGACGCATCTGTGGCGTCCCTTCGTTGGCGAGCACGATCAGCGTGCTTTCCGGCAATGCCCCAGCCAGCGAGCGAATCCGCATCAGGGAATCGCCTTCCAAAGCGTTCAGGCCGATCAGCACGACATCCGGGCGCAGTGCCATGAGTTGAGGCACATCGGCTTCCGCATCGGTCCCCGCGCCCGTCACGCACAGGCCGTCAAGGGTCTTCAGCATCTGCAGCTGCCGCGTCCGGACAGCCGGCGTTCGTTCAATCAGATACACGGTAAGGCTGGTAGTTTCGGTGCATAGCGTCATGGGTTCAGTATCGTGGTCGCCCAGTCCTTGCGAAAGCAGGCGGCGCTGAGAGTCTCGTCAGGGCTGGAGGCCGCTCTGTCAGTCTTCCCTGACGGTCGCGTGGGGTTCCGGGAGGCCATGCCTGCCCGCTCTCCCGATGCATCGTTGCCTTGATACAGAACAACCTGGGGGCCTAGGTGAGTGCCAAGCTGAAGACCATCACTCCGAGCGTTTCGCCCGACATCGGTTGGGCGTCCCGGATGGGCTCGCGTCCTACTTAAAGGAGATCGAGATGAAGGTCGATGAAGTGTTTTCCCGGGAGGCGGTGCATATCCCTCTTTCCTGCACAATGCAGGAGGCAGCGGTGCAGATGCGGGACAAGCATGTGGGCGCGCTGATTGTGACGGAGCCTGCGCCTGCGGGCGAGCGCGTGGTCGGTATGCTGACGGATCGGGACATCGTGCTCCAGGCCACCGCGGCCGTCACCGATCCTGGCCGGACGGCCATCGCGGACGTGATGACACCGGGGCTGGTTACCATCGCACGACAGGCGACCGTACATGACGCCATGCAGTTGATGCTGTCGCATGGCTTGCGTCGGCTGGGCGTGCTCGACGGGGACGCGGTGGCCGGCGTGATATCGATGGACGACATTCTTGGTGCGATGGCAGCGGACTGGGGGATGCTTGCCACACTGGTCCGCAATGAACAGGAGCGGGAGCGCACCGGCCATGCGCAGTCGCCGCTTCGCGTTTGACCCGGCGTGCCCCCTGCTGAGCCACTCTGACTGGAGACCGCCGTGACACATCCAATCGTTTCCTCGGATTCCGGCGTGGAGTATCTGAAGCTGCCTGCCCCCATGACCGACGGCGGAATGTCGCTGCTGGGAGCGTTGCATCAGAGGCGCTCCGCCAGGACCTTCGCGCCGACGCCCCTGGATACCGTGACGCTGTCCACCCTGCTGTGGGCCGCATTCGGCGTCAACCGGCCCGATACCGGTCATCGCACCGCGCCATCGGCCCGCAACTGGCAGGAAATCGAACTTTACCTCGCCATGCCGGACGGGCTCTATGTACTGGAGCCGGCTGACTGGCGGCTCAGGCTGGTGGTCGGAGAAGACCTGCGTGCAGCCACAGGGTTGCAGGACTTTGTCGCGGGCGCGCCCTTGAACATCGTCTATGTGAGCCGGCTATCGAAGCTTGACGAGACGGACAAGCCATTGCGGCAGTTCTATACGGCGCTGGATACGGGTTTCATCAGCCAGAACGTCTATCTGTTTCGCGCCGCGTTTGGCCTGGTCACGGTCGCGCGGGGACTGCTGGACCGCCGGGCGCTGGCCGTGGCAATGCGGCTCGATGCGGACCAGCGGGTTGCCCTGGCCCAGAGCGTTGGCCATTCGGGCTAATGCCGGGCAACGTACCGGAACAAGGGAGCGTCATGCCATTTACCGACAGGGCCGACGCTGCCAGGCAACTGGCCAGCGCGCTCAAACACTATGCGGGCAAGCATCCGCTTGTGCTGGCCATACCGCGCGGCGCGGTGCCGATGGGCGTCATCATTGCCCGCGCCCTCGGTGGCGATCTTGACGTCGTGCTGGTGCGCAAGCTTGGCGCGCCTGGCAACCCCGAGTTCGCCGTCGGCGCAGTGGATGAAAGCGGATGGACGTACCTCGCCCTGCATGCGGATATGGCCGGTGCGGACAGTCTGTACCTGGACTGCGAGCGCACCGCCCAACTGGAATTGCTGCGCCGTCGCCGGGCCAAGTATACGCCGGGCCGCGAGCCGGTCAGTGCTGCAGGACGGCTGGTCATCGTGGTGGACGACGGCCTGGCGACGGGCGCGTCGATGATTGCCGCCTTGCACGCGATCCGTGAACAGAGGCCCTCGCGCCTGGTGTGCGCGGTGCCGGTGGCGCCACCGGAGACACTGCGGCGCCTGGACCAATACGCGGATGAGGTGGTGTGCCTCGAATTGCCGAGGCATTTCAGGGCAGTTGGCGAGTTCTACCGGACGTTTCCGCAGGTCGAGGACGAGCAGGTGATTGCCTGCCTGAACCCCCATTGAAGGTGGAACGTGTCGTCCGAAGACTCCAATCCCCCGCATGCGGCCGCCGGTGAATCCCGAACGCTCACAGGTATCGCGGGCATCCTGCTGCTGGCCTACAAGCTCCTGGTCAACGATCGCGCCAAGTTCAGCGGTTTGCTGGTGGGCCTTACGTTCTCGGTGTTCCTGATGATCGAGATGACTTCGCTGTTCGCGGGCGTACTGAACCGCTCGTCGTCAACGGTGTTCAACATCGGCGCCAGCATCTGGATCATGGACCCGGCTGTCAACACGGTTGCCAATACGATCGGCATGCCGGACTACGTGCTCGACGCCGTACGCAGCATCGACGGCGTGCGTTTTGCGGTGCCGCTGTACTCGGGCGGGGCGCTCGTGCGGCTCCGGAGCGGTACCTATCAGCCCGTCACCGTGATCGGCATCGATGACACCAGCCTGTTCGGCCGGCCCAGCGTCATTCGGGGCAGCATCGAGGACCTGTTTGCCGAAAACGCCTTTCTGGTCGTCAAAGACGCCGAGTATTCGAAGCTGGAGAATCCCGGCGTCGGCACGGATTTCGAGATCAACGACCATCGTGGCGTGATTGTCGGCATTGCCGAGGTGTCGACCAGCGGGCTGTTTGGCATCCCGACGCTTTACACGACCTACCAGCGTGCAATCCAGTACCTGCCGACCACTCGCTACACGATCTCGTACATCTTGGTGGAACCGAAATCCCCGGCGGACACCGTGCGCATCCAGCGCGCGGTGAACCGACTCGGCTACCTGGCGCTGACGAAGGAGCAGTTCGTCGCACGGATTTCGGACTTCTACAAGTACCAGGCGGGACTGGGTACCAACATCCTGCTGATGACCGTCATCAGCTTCATTGTCGGCCTGTCGATCTCCGGGCAGACCTTCTACACGTTCATCGTGGAGAACCTGGACAAGTTCGGTGCGCTCAAGGCGATCGGTGCCAAGGGGCACGAGCTGGTGACGATGATCCTGTTCCAGGCGACATTCGTGGCGTTGACGGGATACGGACTGGGCATCGGCCTGTGCGCGATCCTGATTGCGCTGGCGCGGCTGAAGATCCCCGACTACGCCGCGGTGATCACCTTCTACAACCTGGGGCTGGCGCTGGCCATGGTGATCGTGATTGCCGGGTTCTCCGGCTATATCGGTGTGCGCAAGGTGTTGCGCATCGACCCGTTCGACATCTTCCGGGGGTGATCATGTCGGACGTTGCGATCTCCGCACATGGCATCGAAAAATGGTTTGGCGAGGGCGAGGCCCGCACCCATGCGCTGCGCAATGTCAGTTTTGATGCGTATTTTGGTGAGATGCTGTTTATCGTCGGACCGTCCGGAAGCGGCAAGACCACGCTCCTGAGCGTCATTTCAGGCATCCTGCGCCCCGACGATGGGCGCGTGATCATCGACGGCGTCGATGTCTGGCACCTCGATGACGACGAACTGGCTGCCTTTCGGCTGGCCAAGATCGGGTTCGTGTTCCAGGACTATCACCTGTTTCCGCGCCTGACGACACTGGAGAACGTTGCCATTCCGCTGGTCCTGCGCCGGTATGACTGGCATGAGGCGCAGGCGGAGGCGCGGAAGTATCTCCGGATCGTCGGGCTGGAAAACCGGGCACAACTGCCGCCGGTCAAGCTCAGCGGTGGCGAGCAGCAGCGTGTCGCCATCGCACGGGCCATCGTCAGCCAGCCCGACATCCTGATCCTGGATGAACCCACCGCCTCGCTCGATGGCGAAACCGGTCGCATGATCATGGCCCAAGTAGTCTATTTGGATGATGCGCACGTCACGGGCAAATGCCATCCTTCCCAATGAATGCTGCACGTTGAGTCAATGTTCGTTCTGCCGCGACCTCCTCTGGCCCGCGGCTTTTTTTTTGCCGTCCCTTCGGCTTCCACCTGCAGACCTTTGCCCCAGCCCCGTTGTGAGCCCAAATCGCCTTGACTGTGTCTCCGGTCAGCATGAACAGAGTCTTCGGCGGCCATGTCGAAGGCAATCCAGGTGCTGTGGTATCGGTTTCGCTGGCGCCAGATGGCACCCGCCGCAGCACTTTGTCAACTCGCTAACCTCATCGCAATTGCCGATGTCTGGCTTCGGCAAGCTACATGCGTGTGTCCCATGAACGAACGACCGCTCATGTAGCTGACGCGGACATTCAAATTCCACCTCGCCATCGTCCGAGATGGGTCGGTAGCCGCCTTCCGCGTCAGAAAGTCTTTGCCTGGATAGGCGGCGGGCCGAGACAGGCCAGTAGCGCGCAAATGGGGCGTTGCCCGATAGCGGTCATTGGGCGGCGGCGTGCTACTCGTTGGTGTCTCAACCGGGTTCTGTCGCAGTAAGCGAGGGAGGACGTGAAGAGCAGCTGAGGCGCTGAGGCTTATGCTGCCAGGGAATAGAATTGCTCTGCTGCGGAGGGACTGCTCCCTTCAAGGCGTTGCATCTGCCCCTTGGCAAGCATATGCATCAATTCGATGCCGCCCAGCAGGATACGCGCACAGCGAAAGTCCTTGAACCCCAGCATCGGCCGAGTCAGGCGCTTGATGGCCCGATGGTCCTGCTCGACGATGTTGTTCAGGTATTTGACTTGCCGAACGCCGATGGGCGCTTCCCGCTCTGCGTTGATGTCGTGCAGGGCTGCCAGGTTAGTCGGACTGCCGTCGATGGTGACCGTTTCAGGCTGGCCGTGCTGGGCGATGGCCTTCTCGAAGAAACGCCGCGCTGCAGCCTTGTCGCGCTGGGCGCGCAGCAGAAAATCGATGGTATGGCCCGCCTTGTCGACCGCCCGGTACAGGTACTTCCACTGGCCGCGCACCAGGATGTAGGTCTCGTCCATGCGCCAGCTTTGGCCCACCGGCCGCTTGCGCTGGCGGAAAATCTTGTTCAGTGCCGGCAGTAGCTTGAGCGCCCAGCGGTGCACGGTCGAGTGGTCAACCGAGATGCCGCGCTCGGCCATCATCTGCTCGAGATGGCGCAGGCTCAGCGGGTAGGCCACGTACCATCGCACGCAGGTCAGCATCACGTCCAACGGGAAGTGCAAACGCTTCAAGACCTTCGCCACTTCCGGATTCATGGCCGATCAACCCTGCTGCTTTTGAGATCTGACTATTCTAACGGCGGCTTAGTGCGACAGAACCACTAACCGCGTCGGGCACGCCATCGTCTATGGCGTGTCGGACAATCGCGTCAAGTGGGTCGACAATACCAAGGCGGCGTTCCTCGGCTTCAGGCCCGAGGATAGTTCGATCGACTTCGAGCACCTGTTCCCCGTTTCCGCGCCGACCCGTGATCTCAATGATCCGACCCAGCGCTTCCAGGGTGGCCCGTTTGTGCTGGCCGGACCGATGGAGCCGGACGCCTGATCATGTCGACGTCTTGCAACGTGGAGCGCGTAGGCGCTCCGAACCAGGCGCCCGACGCCGTCGGTGAAAGTCCGATCTGGCGCGCGGCGGAAGGCGCGCTGTACTGGGTCGATATTCCGGCGCAGAGGATCGTGCGCCTGCACGCCGAGTCAGGCGCGCGCACGGAATGGCTGCTGCCGGAGAAGGTCGCATGCATCGCCTTCGACCGCAATGGCGCCGTGCTCGCGGGCATGGAGACTGGCCTGTTCGCAGTGAACCTGTCGGCGCCGGCATCGGTGCGCAAGCTCGTCGCACCAGAGTTCGCGGCGACGAACATGCGCTTCAACGATGGACGCTGCGATCGGCAGGGACGTTTCTGGGCGGGAACGATGGTGCAGGACATGGCCGCCGCGAATCCGGCTGGTGCGCTCTATCGCTACGATGCCGATGGCGTGCTGTCGCGGCCGGTGGTCGATCGGCTGATCGTGCAGAACGGTCTGGCGTGGTCTCCCGATGGCGGCACCATGTACCTGTCCGACTCGCATCCGTCGCGCCGTCTGATCTGGGCGTTTGACTACGACATCGATACTGGCGTGCCACGCAACCGCCGTGTGTTTGCCGATTTGCACGAGCATGCGGGCCGTCCCGACGGCGCGGCCGTCGATGCCGAAGGTTGCTACTGGATCTGTGCCAACGATGCCGGCCTGTTGCTGCGCTTCACGCCGGAAGGCAAGCTCGACCGCAGCATTCCGGTGCCCGCGAAGAAGCCTGCCATGTGCGCGTTTGGCGGACCCGACCTGGCCACGCTGTTTGTCACGTCGATCCGTCCGCCCGTCGATGCCAGCGAGCACGACGGCCACGTCTTCGCACTTCGCCCGGGCGTGTGCGGATTGCCGGAACCAGAGTACGCGGGGGTGCTGTGATCGGCGGTCACTTTTCCGATCGGCGCCGCCGCATGCTGCGCGGAATCGCCGCGGCGCCCGCCTTGATGCTGGTGGGCATGCGCGCCTCCGAAGCGGCATCGTCTGCCGCGACGTTCGCGTTGACGCCGCTCGAGCGCGCGGTGTCGCTGGCATCCCGGGTGCCGGCCGACGTCGCTCGCCAACTGCTCGCCGATGCCGATGCGCATCTCGCGCGCGGCCCGAACGTGCGTGCGGTGGTGCACACCCAGGGGTTGCTGCCGCATGAAGGCGACCGCGACGCCAGCCTGCTGTCGCAGGAGGACTGGCGGCAGACGCTGGCGCAGGCGCTGGCGTTCCGCGTGAGCGGTGTCGCTGCCTATGGCGACAAGGCTGCCGCATACATCGAGGCGTGGCTGCCGGCCTATCGGTCGTCCGCCAATCCGGTCGACGAGGCCGACCTGACCCGCTTCCTGTTCGGACTCGACCTGGTACGCGACCGTTTGCGTCCGTCTGTCGCCGCGCTGGTGCAGCCCTTTGCGGCGGATCTGGCGCAGGCTTATCTCGATTCCAGCCGTCGCGTCGGCGACGATTCCACACTGCTGAACAACTGGAACAGTCATCGTGTGAAGCTGGCAACGGCGGGGGCATACCTGAGCGGAAAGCCTGCATTGATCGCCGCAGCACGGCGCGCGTTCGTGGCCCATGTTGCCAGCAATGTGCGCGACGACGGCAGCACCTATGATTTCGCGCAGCGCGATGCCATGCACTATGTTGTCTATACGCTGGAGCCGCTGCTGATGGCGGCGTCGATGAGCAGGGCGCATGGCGACGACTGGTATGGCGCGCCGGAGATCGCCAGCCGTCTGCCGATGGCGCTGCAATGGCTGGCACCATACGCACGCGGCGAGCGTGAGCATGAGGAGTTCGTGCGCAGCACCGTCAAGTTCGACGCTAGACGTGCTGCCGCACAGGTGAAGGGTTACTCCGGTCTCTGGCGGCCGGCCGAGGCGGCGGACCTGTACTGTATTGCGGCGCATCTGGAAGCGCAATTCGCCCCGTTGGCGGCCCGGTTCCAGGCCCGGCCGACGACGGCGGCGCTGTTTGCAGGGTAGGAAGAAGGACATGCAACTGAAGATCAAAGGACTCAGGTGGTGGATGATCGGCCTGCTCACGCTGGGCACGGTCATGAACTACCTGGCGCGCAGTTCGTTGAGTGTGGCGGCGCCGACCGTCATGCAGGCGCTGCAGATCGATACGCATCACTATGGCTGGATCACGGGCGCGTTCCTGCTCATGTACCCGATCGGCGCACCGCTGACCGGCTACCTGATGGACCGCATCGGCCTTCGCGTCGGCTTCCTGGTATGTGGCGTGGCATGGTCGCTGATCTGCATGGCCCACGGCTTCGTGAGCGGCTGGATCGGGCTGCTGGTGTTGCGCGGCCTGTTGGGCCTGGCCGAATCCGCGTTCATTCCCGCGGGCATGCGCGCCACGGCGTACTGGTTCCCGGCGCGCGAGCGTGGCTTTGCCGCCGGCGTGTTCAACCTGGGCGCGTCGCTTGGTGCAATCGTCGCGCCGCCGCTGATCGCGTGGTCGATCTTCCGTTTCAGCTGGGAGGCCGCCTTTCTGATCGCCGGTGGCCTGAGCCTGGGCTGGGCCGTGCTGTGGCTGCTGTTCTATCAGCATCCGGACCGCCACAAGGCGCTGACGAAGGAAGAGGCCACCTATATCGCCGACGGGCAGGATGCGCAGCCCGAGCCCGAGAAGCACGAACGCACGCCGATCAGGAGCATCCTGAAGCGGCGCAACTTCTGGGGCATCGCTTTGCCCCGCTTCTTTGCCGATCCGGTATGGGGCACGCTGAACTACTGGATGCCGCTTTACCTGTATCAGGCGCGCGGCTTCGACCTGAAGACCATCGCCCTGACCGCATGGCTGCCGTTCGTTGCGGCGGATCTTGGCTGCATGATGGGCGGCACGGTCTCGGCCTGGCTGCACAAGCGGTTCGGCACACCATTTGTCAATGGCAAGCGCATCACGTTCACTCTGGGCGCGCTGCTGATGGTCGGCATGGCTGGCGTCGGATACGTCGAGAATCCGGCCACGGCGATTTTCCTGCTGTGCCTGGGCGGCTTCGCGCACCAGACGCTGTCGATCAGCGTGATCTCGCTTTCCGCCGACCTGTTCCCACGCCGCCAGGTGGCCACCGTTACCGGCATGGCCAGTTTTGTTGCCGGGCTCGGCAATCTCTGCTTCACGCTGACGATTGGCGCACTGGTCACCGTGATCGGCTACTCGCCGTTCTTTGTTGCACTCGCCTGCGGCGATCTGATCGGCATGGCTCTGCTCTGGACGCTTGTGAAGCCGGGTGCGCTGACGCAGACGCGTCAGGCCACTGCCGCAGCACGTACCTGACGCGCCAACGGAGTTTTCAGATATGGACCCGCAAGACCTGCTGCAGTGGATGTTTGCCGCCGCGATCGAAGCCGCGCAGCCTGCCCGCTGCGTGCCGCCACATCTGGCAGGCATTGGCGCCAGGCGGCTGGTGGTCATCGGCGCCGGAAAGGCCTCGGCGTCGATGGCCCGCGCGGTGGAGGCACACTGGCCAGGACCGCTGAGTGGCCTGGTGGTGACGCGCGACGGATATGCGGTGCCGTGCGAGCACATAGAGATCGCCGAGGCATCGCACCCTGTGCCGAACGCCGCAGGTTTCAATGCGGCCCGGCGCATGCTCGATCTCGTGAGTGGCCTGGGTGCCGACGATACCGTGCTGTGCCTGATCTCGGGCGGCGGCTCGTCCTTACTGCCGCTGCCGATCGCCGGTCTCACGCTGGAAGACAAGCAAGCGATCAATCGCGCGTTGCTCGCCAGCGGCGCGACCATCAGCGAGATGAACTGTGTGCGACGTCATCTTTCCGCCATCAAAGGAGGACGACTGGCGGCGGCATGTCATCCGGCACGCGTCATTACGCTGGTCATGTCGGATGTGCCTGGTGACGATCCATGCGACATTGCCTCGGGCCCCACTGTCGGCGATCCAAGCACCTGCGCGGACGCGCTGGAGATCATCGACCGCTATGGCATCGCGGTTCCTGATGCGGTACGCGAGCAACTGGCCAGCGGCCGCGCGGAATCGGTGTTTCCCGACGATGCGCGTCTGGCAGGTAACGAGGTGAGGATGATCGCCACGCCTCAGATCGCGCTGGAGGCG
The DNA here is from genome assembly GCF_000812445.1 of Cupriavidus sp. SHE. Taxonomy (NCBI): domain Bacteria; kingdom Pseudomonadati; phylum Pseudomonadota; class Betaproteobacteria; order Burkholderiales; family Burkholderiaceae; genus Cupriavidus; species Cupriavidus sp. SHE. The sequence continues at coordinate 11,392 of NZ_JWMB01000086.1, forward strand.
GCGGCACGTGTGGCACGAGAGGCTGGCATCACGCCCTGGATCATCGGCAACGCCATAGAGGGCGAAGCGCGGGAGGTCGGCACGGTCATGGCCGGCATTGCGCGTCAGGTGAAGCGCTTCGAGCAGCCGTTCCCCACGCCCTGCGTGCTGCTGTCGAGCGGCGAGACTTCGGTGACGGTGCGCGGCAATGGCCGGGGCGGGCGCAATGTCGAGTTCCTGCTCTCGCTCGGCATCGCACTCGCCGGGGAGCCCGGCGTCCATGCGATCGCGGGCGATACGGACGGTGTCGATGGCCTCGAGGAGATCGCCGGCGCGCTGCTTGCGCCGGACACGCTGACCCGTGCGCTGGCCGCCGGCATCCACCCGATTGCCGCACTCGAGAACAACGACGGCCACGGATTTTTCGGCGCGTTGGGCGATTCCGTGATCACCGGCCCAACGTTGACCAACGTCAACGATTTTCGCGCGATGCTAGTGCTTGGCTCAGACGCTACTTGAATGTCTCCGCTCAGTAAGCAATCACCTGTTTCACCGGTCACGGCGGTTTGCAGGCGAGTCTAAGCGAGGACAGTACTCATGTCTGGTCGTCTAGCATCTGCTCCCAGCCCGTTTCAGACGAACACTTTACGTTGGGCCCTGTAGGTCTCTGACTGGATGCTAAGCAGCCGTTCAAGGAAACAATAGCGGGTGACAGCTTCTGGCCGGTCGCTGCCGTCCGCCCACGCCAGGACCGCGGCTGTCTGATCGGCGGACTCGGGCGATGGGCGCCGGGTCTGACCGTTGCGGAGTTTTCTGGGCACTGGCTCTGATTCCAACTCTGCCACTTCAGGTCAGCACCACCGCCCTACAGATCCCCATCAACGCTGCACCGCAAAAAATACGCCTGGCGAGCATGTAACCTAGATTCGGTTCGTGCAATTTTCGGCCGCCCCAACTGTGCAAGTTTCGATTGGCGTTGACACTTTCGGTGCATTTTCTGGCGATTTTCCCTAAAAAATCCATGTCTATCAATGGCTTATAAGGACACAGAGCGCACGAGATCCATTGCGCCGAAATGCTTTGCTGCAGGCGGGTGTGCGCTCTGTCAGCGCCATTTTTCGCAGGGAAAGTACGATCACCCCGGGAACGACGACCACTTACGGTTCGTGCCATGATTTTCTCCGTTACGCGTCTTAACGCCGCAGCTAACCAAGCATCAAGCGATGGGCTTTGAACAACTCGCCGCGCTGAAGGCGCAGCTGGCCAGCCGCGCGGCGGCCTCCCCGATTGCTTCGACCGCCCGCCCGTCCGGGGCGCCATCCACTGAACGGGCCGAAGACGCGTGCCATGCTGCGGCCGCCGCGCAGACGCTCGGATCGGCCGATGGGCACGCCAAGGCCATTCGGGGTGTCGCGCCAAGGGGGGCTACGACACCCGATCCAGCGCTGGGCGCGGCCATCGGCCGCCTGCAGAAGCGCTTTCCGTTGGCGTTTCCGCGTCACCCGGCACCCAAGGTGGCGCTGAAGGTTGGCATCCTCGCCGACCTGCAGGCGCACGCGCCGGCACTCGGTCTGACCGAGCCGGTACTGCGCGCGGCGCTCGGCGCCTGGTGCCAGGGGCAACGCTACTGGGCGAGCCTGCAGGCAGGCGTCGCGCGCGTGGATCTGGCCGGTGTCCCCACGGCCCAAGTCAGCGAGTCCGAGGCAAAATGGGCGCGCCAACAGGGGGGAAGGGCGCGCCGCGAGACGCGGAGGGCCTCACCGGCAACGCCGCCGTGCAACACGACGACCCCGTGAGGCGAAGCGGCGGCGCGCTTGGCGGGCGTGCCTGAGGGCGCATGGATGATCGCGGTGGGAGTTAGACGGGGCGCGTGCAAGTACTGTATAAATTCACAGCGTTCAGCCGAGGAGATCTCATGCAGGCTTTGTTCGCTGCCGAAGCGGCCATCCGCGAAGGCTTGCCGCCTATCATCCAGCGCCACCGGACCGTCGGCCGTCTGACTTGGCGGCTACTGCACCAAATCGAGGTCGGGATCTTTGCGGATTTGGCGGCGAGCGGCTGTCACTCCGCTCCGGTGCTTGGCATGCTCCGCTCAAGCGGGCTGATGCGGTATCCGCAGGATGAGTCCGTGGTCTCGCTGGCCGGCCACAGGGCCGTGCCGGTCGCGTTCAAGGCCATCCTAGACTTGTGGCCCCGGCTACACTGACACTCCCCGTATCGGCGTGGTCGATTCTCAACCGATGCCGCTTGCCGGCACGGTGCGGGGGAGGGGGGGGCCTATCGCAGCGCGTAGCGCATGCAAAGGGCGCCCTCCCGCGAGCACCGCTGAAAGGTGGATGAGGCACGCACCACGGCGGGTACCTGTTCCACCGGAAACAGCGAGAAGCCCCAGAGTGCGAAGTAGGCGGGGGCCGAGGACGACAGCAGGTAGGCGGCGCGCGTGTCGGCGCCACGTGCCCGGATCAGCAGGGCGGCGACCAGACGGGTGGCGACGTCCAAGTCGCGCCAGTCTGGGGTGACCGCCACGGCGCGCAGCAGGATGTCCGGGGCGTGCTGCGGCTCGGTCGCAGCGCAGCCGATCAGGCGCCCCGCGTGGAGCGCCACGTGGAAGTGCGCGATGCTGGCGGCGCCGTCGGCGCTCGGTGGGGACAACGGTGCGGACAAGCGGCGCGGTCCCTTGTGGGAGGCGGTTGGCGGGGCGCTGCCAAAAAATGGGCAAGTCACATTTCGGTGAGGGGCTACGCCGCTGGCGGCTGCCGCAACGCCACCCGGATCTGCCACGCCAGCACCTCGATCGAGCAGGTGGCCGGGGCAAACCGGAAGACACCATCCGCGCGGCGCTGCGCGAGACGCATCCAGCCGTCCGGGAAGACGGTGACGTGCAGCCAGTCGGTCAGCACGACAATGCCATTGACCCCAGCTTCGTCGATCGCGGCACGACAGGGGAGGCCCAGCGCCTCGAGTTGGCGCCGGACGGTGGCAGCGTGCACGGCGGAACTCCCTGGGCGGGTTGGGATATTCCATTGTGCGAGCACCGCCATCGGACTTCTGTGGGAGGCCGCACGCAGGCCACCATCATTTCACTCAAAATATGGCTTTTAGCGGGTGTTGAAAGGCGTAATTTTTGTGAAAATTTGTTTGGTAGATATTCATTGAATATGCTACTTTCAACGCATGTTGAAAAGTCTAATTCCAGTGAATGGCGATGACGGGCGGGCATGGTCCGCGCTGCGTGCGCTCTTGGAACAAGTTCCGATCATCGAGATTGGGGCCGTTCATGCGACTCCCGCGTCCGAAAATGCCCTGGACCTGACGGCGCACGTCCGCTGCGCGGGTCAAGCCTATCAGTTGGTGTGTGCAATCAAGTCGAATGGGCAGCCACGCTACGCGCGTATGGCGCTCCTGGAGCTGCGGGACTACGTCGGGAAAGGCGCTTACGATGCCGTACCCATCCTGATTGCGCCCTATCTGTCCCCCGCCGTCCGGCATATGTGCCGCGACAGCGGGGTGGGCTACCTCGATCTGTCGGGTAATGCCCGGATCGCGTTCGGCGGGGTATTCATTGAGCGTGAAATGCCTGATAAGCCGGCCGTAGAACAACGCGAACTCAAATCCCTGTTCAAGCCAAAGTCGGCCTTGGTGCTGCGCGCCATGTTGCGCGAGCCCACGCGGGCCTGGCGTGTGACGGAACTGGCCGATGCGACCGGCGTGAGCCTGGGCCATATCAGTAATGTACGAACAGGCCTGCTCGACCGCGAATGGGCACGCGTTGGTGAGCGGGGTCTCCAGCTATCGGCACCGGAGGCGTTGCTCGACGCGTGGAAGGCCGCCTACGCGGCCCCGGCCGGAGAAAGCCGGCGCTTCTACACGCCGCTGCACGGTAAAGCCTTCGAGGACGCTGCACGGAGTGCACTGAGTTTGCAGGGAAAATCGGCGCGCGCGGTCTTTGCCTCGTTTTCCGCAGCGAACTGGCTGGCGCCCTATGGACGGACCGGCACACAATACTTCTATGCTGACCGCCTCGGACTGGAACAGCTTCAGGCAGCCCTGCGCCTGGCTCCCGCCTCGAAAGGCGAAAATGTGGTGGTCTGGCTTCCGAAAGACGAAGGGCTGTTTGTCGATGCCATCGAGGTGGCGCCCGGCGCGATCTGTACGAGCCCAGTCCAGACCTACCTGGATCTCTCCCTCTCCGGGGAGCGGGGCGAGGAGGCCGCCGAGCACCTTCGCCGCGAACTACTCGATCTAGCCCAATGACACCTACTGAACCGCAATCTGCGACCGACTACGATGATCGCACCACGCAGGCCGTCAAGGCGGTCTTGGTGGAGATGGGCCAAATTCTTGGCAGCTATCGGGGCAAGTTCGCCGTCATCGGCGGTGCCGTCCCATGGTTGTTGCTTGCCAACGACGACGTACGCTTATCACTTGTCTGATCCGCTCCCACTGCCATCATGCCCGCGAGAATGCGGCAGATTCCAGTTGTAGCGCAGGGAGAGGTAACGCAGCGCGAAACACGCCATCAAGGCGGCCCAGGTCCGCCCACTGGACACCCATCCCAGGCGCTCGCCGGACACCTCGATGACGGCACCCGCCAGAGCCGCTGACGCATAGACCTCGCGTCGAAGAATCATCGGCACCCGATTGAGTAGCACGTCACGCGCCACGCCACCACCCACGGCGGTAACTACGCCGAGAATCACTGCCACCTCGGCGTTATGGCCAAAAATCAACGCCTTCTGCGCGCCGGTCACTGCAAACAATCCCAGTCCCAGAGAATCGAACAAGGTCACCGGGTGTGCAAGGCGCACGACCAGCGCGCGCGCAGCGAGCACCACCCATGACGCTGCCATTGCGACGGAGAGATAGCGCCAATCGGTTAATCCTGCGGGCGGCACGGCGCCGATGCACAGGTCGCGCAGCACGCCTCCGCCGCAAGCGACCGCAAAGGCAATGACGATGACACCGAACCAGTCGAGGCCGCGGTCTCTGGCCGCGACCGCGCCGCTGAAGGCAAAGGCAAATGTGCCGGCCAGATCGAGAAACGTGAACAGACGGTGGTCATTCAGGCCGGCAAGGGCCAATTCGTGGACGTTCATACACTGGGACACAACCACGCGCTGGCGGCCGTCAGCATGGCCTCCAAGCCGGTCTCGAGCGTCGGATGGATCTGCGGCGCGAACTTCGGTGAGTGGTTGCTAGGGATTTTGTTGATGGTCCTCTCCTGTTTGGCCTTCGCGTACACCTCCGGGTTGGTACCACCGACGAACCAGAATACATAGGGCACGCCCCAAGTGCGACCGAAGATGCTGAAGTCTTCGCTGGCCGATGCCGGACCGGGTGCCTGCGACGCCTTCTCGCCAAACTGGTGGTCGAAGGCCTGCGCCACCTTTTGCGTGGCGGCCAGATCGTTCTCGGTCAACGGGTAGCTGTTGATCGTGGTGAACTCGGGCGGACGCTCGGCACCGGAGGCATCACACTCGGCGCAACAGATGCGGCGGATCGAATTAAGCATGTATTCGCGCGTGTCCTCACTGAAGGTGCGCATGTTCAGCTTGATGGTGGCGTCGTCGGGGATGATGTTCTCCTTGGTACCGGCCTGCAACGAGCCGATTGTGAGCACCGCCGGTTCGGTCGGCGCGATTTCCCTAGAGACAATGGTCTGCAGGCGCAACGTGGTCGCTGCTGCCATGATGACCGGATCGATCGAGGTTTGCGGTTGAGAGCCGTGCGAACCGCGCCCGAACAGCTTGATCTTCAGGCTATCTCCGGCAGACAGCGTAATGCCGGGACGGTAGCTAACGGTGCCGGCAGCGCCGACCATCACGTGCTGCCCGAGGATGATGTCGGGCTTCGGAAAGCGGCCTTCGCCCCATTCGCCCACCATAGAGGATGCGCCCTCGGCCGTTTCCTCACCGGGCTGGAACACGATCATCAGTGTGCCTGTCCAGGCGGTGCGATTTGCAGACAGGATACGCGCGGCTCCGATCATCCAGGTTACGTGCATGTCATGGCCGCATGAATGCGCGACGCCGACCTCTACGCCTTCATCGTCGCGCGCGGTCACAGTGCTGGCATACGGCAGTCCGGTGTCCTCTGCCATTGGTAGCGCATCCATGTCGGCGCGTAGCATCACGGTCGGGCCTGTGCCATTCTTCATCACGCAGACCACGCCAGTCACGCCGACGTTGCGCGTCACCTCGTAGCCCAGACCTTCCATGGCATCGGCGACGATCTTCGCGGTGCGAACTTCCTGCATCGACAACTCCGGGTGCTGGTGGATGTCCTTGTAGAACGCCTCGAGTTCGGCCACCAGGGCGGGACCGGCGCGGTCGAGGACTTCAGTGAGGGGATTCATGATGGCTCCAGAAGTTTCGAAGTGAAGTTGAACAGGAGGTTCAGGTTTGCACCTTCATCCCCTTGGGCACCGTGAGCACGATCGAGACCGTGGCCATCGCCACCATCAGGACGTTGAAGCCCAGCGCAACGATGGCGGCTTCGCGCACGGCCAGGTTGTCCTGGCGGCCGGCGAAGGTGATCACGCCGTCGAGCCAGTTCACGCTTTCGCTGTTAGCACTGAGCGCGGTGAATATGGCGGCGGAAATCGCCACGCCGAAGGCGGCGCCGAGCGAGGAGGCCATCTTGTAGATGCCCGAACCAGACCCGACTTGGGCAGCCGGCAGATTCGAGAGCGCCGCGTCGGTCGAGGGCGTCGCATAGAACGCCAGACCGACGCCGAACAGTGTGTAGCCGACGATCGCGAGGAGCTTGTAGTCCGACAGCAGCAGGTTGGCAGGCGACACCAGCAGGATGCCCAAGCCCGTGATCAGGCAGCCCCAGACCATCGGCTTGCGCGGGCCGAAGCGTTGCAGCAGTTTCTCGCCCACGCGGATGAACGCGATGATGGCAATCGCGTAGCCCAGCGTCAGGAAGCCGGCCTGCTGGGGGTCCATGTTTCCGCCGAGTTGCACCAGTTGCAGCGACACAATTAGCGTGCCTGCTGCTCCATTGACGAGGAAGTTGGAAATCGTCGCACCGGTGTAGGTCGCGTTCTTGAACAGGCTGAAGTCGAAGAACGCATTGGACACATTGCTTTCGATGTGGAAAAACAGCAAGCCGAACACCACCGTTGCAGCCAGTAGCCCCAGGCCCGTCGCACTGGTCCAACCCAGCTTGTTGCCCTGCGTCACCAGCACCTGCAATGCCACCATGGCGACCATGAAAGCCAACACGCCAGACGCGTCGAACTTGTAGCCGCCCGTGGTTCTTACCTTGCTCTCCAGCGTGCCGCGCATCATCCACAGGCCGAGTACGCTAACTACGATGGCCGCCCAGAAGATCGAGCGCCAACCAAAGTTCTGCGACATCAGGCCACCGAAGAGTGAGCACAGGCCCGAACCACCCCAGGAACCGATCGACCACATGCTGATGGCCCGCTGGCGTCCAGCACCATCCCAATAGGCTTTCACCAATGCCAGACTGGCCGGCATGATGCACGCGGCCGACAGACCTTGCAGCGCCCGACCCGATAAGATGACTGGTGCAGCCAACGGGCCCTGTGGCGTTATTGCGACCAGCAGCGAACCGGCGATGCTTAGGTAGAAACCGATCCGAGTGACCTTCAGGCGGCCTACACGGTCGGCCAAGCCGCCCATCACCACGATAAAGATGCCCGAGAACAGCGAGGTGATAGCCACCGCGACGTTCATCACGCTCGGATCCAAGCCGATGTCGCGACTCATGTCCGGCGCAATATTGAGAGTGGTCTGGGCGAACAGCCAGAAGGCCACGACGCCCATGATGATGCCGAGAAGCAGCCGATCGTTGCCCTCGTACACCACCTCGGACTCAACATTGGCATCCATGCCGCTCACCATTGCGCCTGAAAACTTGGCCTATCCCGACGGCCGCATTATCGGGAGGATCAAATCGATCAACACCATGTTAGTGTATTGGCGATCAATATCCCTTCGTTCGCTGCAGTCTATCGGGGTGGCAGCCCCCAGTACTCATGCGGGTTTCCGGTCGACGCCCACAAAAACTTTGGCAAGATCAACAACTTGCTGACTGGGCCATTCACTGCATCCGCAGATGTGCTGATCGCGACACGGACATGGTAGCGGGGGAGCGGATCATAAGCCTCCAAGAAAGCTTAGCAACATTCATTGAGCCGGCGAATTTCATTACCCGCGTAGATATGGTGCTGTCATATCATCCGCTTTGACAGGGCTAGCGAGTTACGCAATCGCTCAGAAGAATGGCTAGCGAGAGCTGCACGCGATGCTTGATCGGAAGCAGGTTGCGGGAAGGACGAATGGAGAAACGAGGCGGCCGGTCGCCCCAGAAGGCCGCTCATCACTGAGCACTTGTTTAGACTATCCACTTGCATTCGGGAAAACCTCCCATTCGCGAGAGCGCCCTAGCGCAAATGGTAGGTGTTAGGTCGTCCGTCACTCTGCATGGTCCAGTCGGCCGATGACGGGACGGCGTTTCTCGACGATCGAACGACCGCTTGCAAAGTGGAGTTGCCATGTGAATGTCTCGACAGCGCATCGGACGAGAGTCTCACCATGGCCGGTCTCTGCCGTCCGCCCACGTCAGGACCGCGGCTCTCTCTGATCGGCGGACTCGGGCGATGGGCGCCGGGTCTGACCGTTGCGGAGTTTTCTGGGCACTGGCTCTGATTCCAACTCTGCCACTTCAGGCCTGCACCACCGCCCTACAGATCCCCATCAATGCTGCACCGCAAAAAACACGCCTGGCGAGCATGTAACCTAGATTGGGTTCGTGCAATTTTCGGCCGCCCCCTGCCCATCGGCCCCGAATTGGCCAGATTCTGCGGTGCCGGGCAATCGGGGCAGGCCCCACTCATGAGAGTGGGGCCCACGGCGTGATTTGCTGAGACAGGCCACATCCGGCGATTGCGCGGGAGTGGCGGAAAATCGATTACTTAGACTTGGCTGATTGCGTTGCAGCCTGCTCAATCAGTTTTGCGACTTCCGCAGGATGCGAGATGTAGGCGACGTGACTGGAGCGAATCTCGATGGTCTTGCTGTCGGCCCGCTTGGTCATGAAGCGTTCCAGGTCCGGGTTGATAGCGCGGTCAGCTGTTGCAACGACAGCCCAGCTAGGCTTCGTCCTCCACGCCGCCTTTGAGATGGGAACGCCAAACGCCTTTGCAGCGGGCATTACCTGCGAGATCGCCATGAAACTGGCTTGGGGGGCAGGTACGTCGGCAGCAAAGTCGGCGTGGAACATGGCTTGATCGAAATAGAGGTATCCATCCTCAGTCGCCTTGATCGCTTTGGTTGCAGGCGGCATCTTCTTTGTCAGGTCCATGGGGCTTTCGCCGGTATCCGGCTGGAACGCCGCGACGTAGACCAACCCCGCAACTTTGTCATGGTTGCCCGCCTCGGTAATCACCGCACCGCCATAGCTGTGGCCTACGAGAATGGATGGGCCATCCTGCGCATCGATCACGCGGTTGGTCGCCTTCACGTCATCTTCGAACGAGGTCTCTGGTTGCTGTACAACGGAGACTTTATAACCATCGCGCGTCAGGATCTTCGCCACGGCTTGCCAGCCGGAACCATCGGCGAAGAAGCCGTGAACGAGGACGATGTTCTTGACCGGCGCCGGGCTTGCCGCATGCGCGAAGACGGCGGAGATGGACAAGGCGGCAGCGGCCACAAAGCGGCCGAGTTGTGATGAGAATTTCATTTTTTGCTCCAGAGGGTATTTGCAGGATGGGTGGCAAACTATGCGTTACGGGCAAAATCATCCTACTAGTAGGATGGTAAAAATTCAAAGAAATCTCACAATACGGAATCTGAGCGATTGATGTAGACTGTCCCTCAATCAACCAACTAGATGGTAGGTAGATATGACTGTGGCCGGAGATCACACGTCTGCAAGGATCCTGCAAGCCGGGCGGCAACTGATCATGCGTCGCGGCTACGCCGGATTCAGCTATGCGGATGTCGCTGAAGCAACGGGCATTCGCAAGGCGAGCATTCATCATCACTTTCCCTCGAAGGCCGACCTCGCGATTGCCGTTGTGAAGCATTCGCAGGACATGTTCGATGCGGACGTAGCGGCGCTTCGCGCCAACGGCGCGGACGACGTCGCACAGTTGCGGGCCTACGTCCAACATTGGGAACGCTGCGTCGCCGATGACAGCGCGCCATTCTGTGTTGCGGGCATGCTAGGAGCTGAACTGCCGGTGTTGCCCGATGACGTGGCGGACGAGGTGAGGGCGCATTTTGGAAGCCTCACTGCCTGGCTTGAGTCAGTCCTCGACTCCGCGGCCAGAGGCAAGCGCGTCAAACTCACTGCATCAGTGCAGGCCGAAGCCGCAACGCTCGTCTCGTTGATCTACGGCGCGATGCTGGCGGCGCGCGCCTATGGGGGCGCCGCACTGTTCAAGGAAGTCAGTGACGGCGCGTTGGAGCGGCTGGTTGTGCAGCGCAAAGCCGGCAGATCCGCGTGATGCCTGGTCACGTGATGCCTGAATCTGCTGAGCATGAAATGGCTTGAGCAGAGGAGTCGTACCGATTCAGGAGGTAGGGCCGACGGTCTCCCCAAAACGTCACGCCGACTTGGCAGTCAGGCGACTTTGTCAACCGGGAAATGACGGTCAGTGCAGATAGCCCGATGCGCCATCCCACAGCAGCTTTATGGCGGTCAACACCAACAAGCCGTAGCAGGCCCTGTACATCTGCTGCGGGTCCAACCTGCCATGCAGGCGCCAACCCAGCCAGACGCCAGCGGGAACTGCTGGGAGGCAAATCGCCATCAGCGTCCATGTGGTTCCCGCCGGGCGCGCCAACGCCAGCCAAGGGACCGCCTTGAGGAAGTTGCCGACGGTGAAGAACATGCTGGTGGTGCCAGCATAGACCTGCTTGCCAAGTCCGAGCGGTAGCAGGTACATCGCCAATGGTGGGCCGCCAGAGTGCGCCACCATGGTCGTGATGCCCGACGTCACGCCGGCGGCGACGGCCTTGGACGACGAACGTGGCCGTACGATTGTCTCGCCACCGCGGATAAACCACAGGCCCACAAAAATCAGCGTAACCGCCGCCATGACAATAGCGATCGCCCGGTGGTCCAATACCCGAAACAGCACGTACCCCAGGGCAATCCCGATCCCGAGTCCTGGCACAAGCAGGATGAGGTCGGGTTTTGACCACGTGGATGGTTTCCAGTAGCGCAGGCTGAACAGGTCCATCGCGACAAACAAGGGCGCGAGCAGACCACCCGCCGTGACAGGGTCCATGACGAGCGATAACAGTGGAATGCCAACGATGGCGAATCCTCCACCGAAAGCGCCCTTCATGAAACAGATCAGGAAGACGCCTGTGAACGTGACGAGAATGGTGGTGGCGTTCAGTTCCATGCTGCCGGGCTCCGTCTGATACTGGACTAGACAGTGCAGCAAGTCTGCTGAGCACCTTGGCATCGTCCGAGATGGAGTCCATCGTAGTGCGACGAACCAATGCAATCAAATGATTGTCATGGATACGATTGCCAGCTTCGCCCACTGGCAAATTGAGGCTGCACATGCGATGGATGCAGTACAAATCCTCGCGTGATGCGAGCCATGTACGTTCGTGTTGTGTAGCAGGCATGCAGGCGCAATAATCAATACGCTCCGACAATTGTCGTGGATACCACTGACATGCCCCGACACCGCTACAAGCAACTGGTCGACCAGTTCGCGGCCGACATCCATGAGGGTCGTTTGCGTCCCGGAACGCGATTGCCAACCCACCGTGAACTTGCAGCCCGGGAGGGTCTGGCATTGGTCACCGCTACGCGTGTCTACGCGGAGCTGCACGCAATGGGTCTGGTAAGCGGCGAGACCGGCCGCGGCACGTTCGTGAAAGAGGTGCTGCCACGTGGCCACGGCATCGATCTTCAGCCCTGGAGCGACGACACGATCGACCTGAGCTTCAACAATCCTTCGATGCCAGGGCAGGGGGAGCTTCTTAGGGCAGCCCTGCGTGGGCTTGCAGGATCAGGGAACCTGGAAGCATTGCTCAAATACCATCCGCATGGTGGCCGTGAGCACGAACGGGAAACGATGGCCAGACATCTGGCCGGACGAGGCTTGGCGGCAAACGCAGACAACACTGTGCTCGTCAGTGGAGGTCAGCATGGATTGACCGTCACGGCCATGGCCTTGCTGGAGCCTGGAGACGTGGTCGCTGTCGACGTCCTGACCTATCCGGGGTTCAAGCTCACTGCCGAGGCCTGCCGGCTCGAACTGGTTGCGATACCTTCATCTGCCCGCGGTCCGGACCTCGACGCCCTGGCAGCGTTGTGCCGTCGACGGCGAGTGCGTGCCGTGTACACCATGCCGACGTTGCACAACCCGCTGGGATGGGTCATGAGCGCCAGACGCCGGCGTGAACTGGTCACCATCGCGCGGCAACACGGACTGATCCTGATCGAGGATGCAGCATATGCGTTCCTGGCGGATCGCTCGCCCCCCCCGCTGGCCGCGCTGGCTCCGGAGGCGACCGTGTACGTGTCCAGCTTATCCAAAAGCGTCGCGACGGGCCTGCGCGTGGGAGCGGTTTGCGCCCCGCGGGAGTGGATCAGCAAGGTGGAGCGGGCGATTCGTGCCACGACATGGACTACGCCAGCAACGATGACGGCAATCGCCTGCGGCTGGATCGAAGACGGAACGGTTGCGCGACTCGAGCTTGAGAAGCGACGTGACGCCGCATTGCGCCAAGGCGTCGTGACCGAATATCTGAGTCACCTGAAGCCGGTCCGACATCCCGAGTCGTATTTCGTCTGGCTTCCGCTGCCTGAGAATGTACGCGCCGATGCGGTGGCGAAGGCGTTGCTGCGGGAGCGGATCTCCGTGTCAACGGCACAGCCATACGCCGTCTCGAAGCATGTGCCGCACGCCATTCGACTGGCACTCGGTTCTATCGGTCTTGACGCGCTCGGACATGCCCTTGGGACTGTGGCCAAGGTGGTGGACGATTTCTCTTGCCTGTAGGTGTTCCGTCCGACAATCGCAGGCTGACGCCAGTTGTCGAGCTCGCAGCAGCATTGATCTGCGCATGAGTCCGGCGGACGGCGTTGCCGATTGCCGAACGGCTGAAAGCCACTCCGCAGGCGACGTTTGGCCATGGATTTTCTACGACCCCTAGTGGCCGGTCTCGGCCGTCTCCCGCATTCTCCAGGTCCTCTGTTTCGGGCCTGCTCTTGGCCTTGTGATAAGAAAACTTTGTGTGTCACGAACGCAGGCGGGAGCCTGCGGTGCTGTACTGAAGATGGGAGTAGGTCTCCCGAAGTCGGCTTTCAGGAGCAGGCTTCAAACCGCCCGGTGCTGCTGCGTCCAAAAGACGCGGTGGTGAGCGACCGTGGAAAAGTCACCCGGAGAGGGTGGCAGGTACGTGTTGAGTAGATGAGCGAAAGCAAACCGTCCGACGACGCATCGTTACTTATCTAAAGCGCTGTCAAAACTGGAGTCGTAAGTTTACTCCAGGATCAGTTGGGACGGCACCTGATTACGGACCTGATGGCAGCCGGTGTAAAGGCGGCATGAACTCAATACAGGCTTTGGTACGGAACGTGAGAACCTTGCTTCGGATGCGAAGGGAAAAGACAAATGGCTGACACCATGAGAATGAATACCGATGCCGGAGTGAGGGGCGGAGCAGATGGGGCGCGTCCGAGCCGGAATGCAATCGAGCGGATCGACAGCCCAGCCACGACGGAACGAGATATCTCCTCTCGTTCGGCGAGCGTCAGGGCTAGCCTGGAGCGGTGTCGGGGTGCTGGCTGGATGCCGCCGGACTCCGCCAGAATCCGTTGCACAGATGAATGGTACCGATCAAACAGTCGGGCGATCTGGTGAAGCGTGTCACCTTTCCGCCACCGCTCCCACATTAGTGCCTTCTGGGTCTCGGAGTAGTAGATCCGGCGCCTCTGTTTCATTTGCAACACCTCCACTGCTCATGCAGCGTCTAGTGTGTTGCATCGACCGGTTGAATCCACAGCCGATCTCGGACCTCTGGCAATAGACACCGAGATCTGGCAGCTATCGGCAAGGGGCGTCATTCAATCCCGCTGTGGCCCAGAAACTCGGGCGTCCGCGTCGCATCAAGCAAAGGACCGATCCTTTCGCGACCGTGAACTGCAGCACGTGCATGTCGATTAGCCACCTAGGCTTGGCGTACCGACCTTAATGTCGCGCCAAAAGAAGCGCGAAAGAGAGTCACATTTATATGGATTTGACACCAACAGCCCAACATCACGTTATGCGCATGATGCTAAGTTGCTGATTTCAGTGAAATTTTTCATGGTTTTGATGATTGGTACACAGGCGTACCGACCTTGTTGTCGCGTGCCATTGTGTTGTGTCGCGCCATTAAGGTCGGTACGTCGCGCCATTAAGGTCGGTACGCGGGGCTTTCAATCGCCCCAAAGCCTTGCTGGAGGCGGCCGTACCGACCTTCTCCATTTGTTGTTGCCGATTATTTGCCACGGATAACGACAAAAATGACAGAAATTCGACTTGTCATTGTTCGCACAGATTGGTGCATTCGAGTCCTGACATCATCAAAGCGTGATGCGGACCGTTTGCCGTGCGGACGCGGCATGCGATCAACTGTACTCTTTTCGGAATCACCGCGGCTAATATTACTGAGCTTGCAGCGGATTGCGCCTGAACCTTCACACTTGATTCCAGTTCGCGTCAGAAGGGGTAGAGAGGCCAGCTCGTCGTTCAGGATGGGGAGGGTGCCGTCACGTGGTGGCTGTGGCGCATGGCGTTCGGATAGTGGCTCGGCCGACCCGCTTGTGGCGCCCTAACCGGCGTGCGGAGACGTGGACGCAGTAGTTGTAGGGCAAGAATTAGCCTTCCGCCCAAAGCAAGGGATCACGGGGTATGCGGCTAACCGGGCGTGCTGCACCGGCATGGTCGAGTGCCAACATTAGCGCCATCAGCGCGACTGGGCACTTTCCGAAGTTTGCGCCGGTTGCAGCAGTCAATGATCGCTTAGAGCCCTGTCAGCGATACGCGAAGTTTCCCCTTATAGGCACTACGAACGGGCCTGTGCGACTTGGCGTTGTCCGAAATCTCTGCCAGGGCCAGCCAACCTGGACACTTCGTTTTTGCAGGGCAACAACGTCTGCCCGCAGCTTTTCACTCGGCTTGCTTGTGTTAGCCATATCAGCAGTGGCAGTTTCTTTCGCGTTCAAAATGGGCAAAAGAGTGCATTCTCCAGCCACGCGTACCAATCCCAAGGATATATGCAGTCACCTGCCGATTCGTGATGGAAGATGGGGACCATCTCCCGCTGAATCAACTGCATCAGTTCGCGAATGTATGGTTGTGGAATCGAGGCAAGCGCGACAAACGCGCCAAGGCGATCCTGGCCAATCGGTACGTGGTTTCGAAGCTGATCTAATTGGCTCACCGTTCGCATGTGTTTGGGCCTCACATTTCCTATGCATTGCTGTGTCGTTGCCGAACAATGGCGGCCAAGTCAGGCGCGGCCGCGTGCACTAAATGGCGCGAGCTGGTTGACGTCCAGTCGCACAAGTTGCTAGGCAGCCGGGCAGGACTGCCGCTCAGGTCGTCATTCCATCGCAGAGCGCAGCAGCAGGAAGTTTCCATTGACGGTGCGTTTCCGAGTTCGCTGGCCTCGGCACAAATGCGTACCGCTCGCCCGATTCCGTATGGCATTCAAGTCCCGAGCGATTGCCCAGAACCCATTCGTCGATGCCGACCACTGGCTCCAAATGCCAGGTTCCTGATTTGTGCAGCCCGCTAGGCACCAGTGCTTGAACGGCGCCGATTCGCTCTGGCGCATGAATAAGCATATCGACCACGTCCTCCATTGACGAGGACAGAATCCAATTCGGCAGTTCGCTGGGGTCGAGGTGCTTCACCTCCAACAGAAGGCTAGGGCGCATTTCGTCAACGCTAACGCATTGCCAGGCTTGGGCGGGTGCAACCAGGGCTTGTAATGAAGGATTGGGATGACGCCAAGCTTCCTGCGTTAAGAACACGACTCTCTCCAAGGTAATGAACACTATAGATTGTAGCTCTATAGTGTTCATAAAGACGAGATTATGGGATTTGCTTCAGCTCTTCCCATGACGCTCAGAGAGAACTTTGGTGGTGCGTTGCGTACAGTGCGGCGGTTCCGGAAAGCTCCGCAAGAGGCGCTGGATGTGGTTTCCAGCCGGACATACGTCAGTAGCCTAGAGCGAGGGTTAAAGAGTCCGACACTGGACAAAATTGATTCTCTTGCCGAGGCTCTCAACGTACATCCACTTACATTGGTGGCACTCACATATTTGCGGTCGCGTACGCGATCTGAGCAACGCGCCATCTTAGAGAAGGTTCGATCGCAACTCGAGGAGTTGTCTAAATTCGAGAAGAAGCAGCGGACTGAGCCCTAGCGTCCGCGTGCAGTAGATGCCTTTTGCTAGCGATTCCGACGCTCGGGAGTAGGCTGGCGCCGTGTGGCGCCTCCGCCCGAAACTTGCACCGTAGGACAGGATCGCCGCGCAGCCATCGCTACGCGGCGATCTCATGTTAACGCTCAGGAAGAAGCGGCAACTCAATCTTCGCAATGCTCCGGTTGCCGAAGGTTGCCGAAGGTCGCCAGCGTGCCAAGAGCCAAGAGCCAAGAGCCAAGAGCCAAAAGCCAAAAGCCAAAAGCCAAAAGCCAAAAGCCAAAAGCCAAAAGCCAAAAGCCAATGCGCCAGTCAGGAAATCACGGCGTGACGCATGCGCAAGAAGTACTGCCGCTATCGCCTCCAATCGGCGGTTACCGACCCTGAGCAGACACCCAATTCGCCACGCTGGTCACCGCGAAGCGGTCATCCACGCAAGGACCGAGCTATCGTATTGAGCCAATCTGGATAAGCGTCATTTTCAGCGTAGTAGACAATCGCTGCGACCCGTTGAGCCGGTGAGAGTTGGCTCGCGAGTTCGCCTAGTACTTCATCGAGAGCTATTGACACCTCAAGAAAATACTCAAAGCCCTCTTGCAGTACGTTGCTAGGAATGCGGTACTCGTCGGTCAATGAAACCAACCGTGCGTCCGAGTTTGCGGTCCATGGTCGTTTTGCGACGATGGTGAGTGTGTTATCGACCGACTCCAGGTCCGCGATGAGGGAAGCGAGGTTCATGTAAATCCGATTCTCTGTCGTCGTACGTGTGCAACGCGAAGCAGCCTCTAGTGAGCGACCGGTGCTGGCCGATAGGCGGTAGCCGCAGCAAAACACTTCTCCATCACGACGTTGGACAGCCTAAGCCCCGATGAGCATACGCAGCTTACCTAAGTCTGTGGTCTCTGATTCGATGTGAAAAAGGTCGTCGGCCACGCCGCTTGCGTTATCCGCAATGCCAATGACGAAATCGCGCCCGAATTTCGAATGCAGTTGGGCCAAGCGCGCCACAACTCGTTCGATGTCAGCAAACCAATCAGTTGGCTCGAATTCAGGCTCGGGCAGGGTCAAGTTGACTCCTAGGTCCCAGTCCGGCAAGTCATCTGGTCGGCTACCAGCGTGCATGCTCTTCTGGTTCACCACAATTGGGCGCGAAGCGACCCAGCCTGACGAGTCTGCAAGTGCGACGAGCTCCCGCTCGATAGCCACTGCAACGTCGTCGAGGTCAGTCCCATCTACATACGCATACAGGGTGTGTCGTTGCATGGTGCGGTGGATGCCTTTGAGGACCAGACTACGTATTGTGTGCAATGTGGTGGTGGTTGTCGACTGGCCGCTTCTGGCCGGTCCCCGTCGTCCGCCCCAGTCACAGGCCAGGCCCGGCTCCATCGGCGGCTCGCGACGCTGAGCGGTCATTGGGATGGGCCAGAGAGTGATATCCATTAGACCGGGAGAATGCCCTCAGCGCTTTGTTTTCAGCGCCTCTTGTATTTGCTGGATAACGAGGGCTTCGATATCCCCCTGAACCGCCCCGGGATTTGGCTTGAGGAGGCTCCAACTCTTGAGAGAATGGAGCCATGAACAAGACGAACAAGTTCTCACCCGAGGTGCGCGAGCGTGCCGTGCGCATGGTGCAGGAGCATCGAGGCGAATACCCCTCGCTATGGGCAGCCGTTGAATCCATCGCGCCCAAGATTGGCTGCGTATCGCAGACGCTGCTGGACTGGGTCAAGCGTGAGGAGGTCGACAGCGGGCAACGCGAGGGCCTGACCAGCAGCAAGCGCGAACGCCTCAAGCCGAGCGGCCCAATCAACTATGGGTGTCGGACTTCACCTATGTCTCGACCTGGCAGGGTTGGCTGTATGTGGCGTTCGTCATCGACGTATTTGCGCGGCGAATCGTAGGCTGGCGCGTGAACAGCACCATGCGTACGGACTTCGTGCTGGATGCCCTGGAACAGGCTCTGTATGACCGCCAACCGGCCAGCTCCGATGCCTTGGTTCATCATTCCGACAGAGGCTCCCAATACCTGTCCATTCGCTACACCGAGCGCCTGGCCGAGGCTGGCATCGAACCCTCGGTCGGCAGTCGTGGCGACAGCTACGACAACGCGCTGGCCGAGACCATCAATGGGCTGTACAAAGCCGAATTGATTCACCGCCGAGCGCCCTGAAAGTCCAGGGAATCCGTGGAACTGGCCACCCTGCAATGGGTGCGCTGGCTCAACCACATCCGACTGCTTGAGCCCATCGGGTACATCCCTCCGGCTGAAGCTGAGGCAAACTACTGGCGGCAACTCGCCAGCGAGGCGCTGTGGCGGCCTCAACTTAAACCAATCGGCCTCCTCGAAAACCGGGGCGGTTCACAAGGTAATCTGTCCAGGGAGCAAGCGCGAGCCGACGTGTTCGACTATATCGAGCGGTTCTACAACCCGACGCGCCGACATTCGACGCTCGGCTATGTCAGCCCGATAGAGTTCCAAAAGGCGCAAGAAGCTTAGGTCGGTGTCCACCGGACCGGCAGCAGCCCAGTACTCTGCGTTTTCCGCGCCAAACTGGACACCCATTCCACGGCAAACTGGACACTGATTCCACGGCAATCTGGACGGCCATTCCAGCGCAAACTGGACACTGA
>NZ_JWMB01000087.1:0-32080 GCF_000812445.1 Cupriavidus sp. SHE
CAGCGTGTACTGCGCCCGCTTTGTCTTGCTTGTCATCACATCTCTCCTTGCTTCAGTTTAACCTCAGCAAGGGATTCGTTTTGCGGGGGCAAGCTCAATGCCTTCGTGCTCGATGTACTCGACGACGGTTTTCGTCAGGGCATCGCTGTACGGGGCCATCAATGAAATGCGTCGGGCGCCGAAGTCCTTCAGTTCCTCCACCAGCGCGCCGGCCGATGTCATGATCTGCGGGCGATACGGCGCGTCCCCGATAGCGGCACCGAGTTCCTCGATGACCTGACGGTGATAACCGTTACCCATGCACATGGTGGCCACCAGACACGCCGTGCTCATGACATCCACGCGGCCGTCGGCCAGTTCCAGCGCGCAGCGGCCCATGTCCCGGTTCATCCTCTCCAGTTCCTCGGCCACCACGCGATGCATGCGCACGCGGCTCGCGTGGAAACTGAATTGCTCGGGGAGCACCTGCATGCGGGCATTGAAGATGGCGGGGACTTCGCGCTCCATCGTGATGTTGGAGCTGGGCACGATTTGCCCGATTCGGTACGTCGACATTGATATTTCCAGGAAACGATTCAGAGCGCTGGGGACAGGAAGCGGTTCAGCACCGCGCGCAGCGAGTCGGGAATTGGCGTGCCTTCGCGCCGGTCCAGCCGCACGCAGATCGGCGAGAACATGGCGTCGAAGACCGGGGCGCCGTCGGGTCGGCGGGCCACGCAGCGGATATCGAACGATCTGGTCCGAATGGCTTCGACCGTGCACGTGATATCGATCACGTCGTCTGGCCAAAGCGTGCCAATAAACTCGAAACGCATGGCCTTGCATGGGGTACCGACGCCGTGGACCTCTCCCAGCCGGCCGTCGCCGCCCGCCATGTGCGCGGTGTAGAGACCGACCGCTCCAAGCAGATAGTCGGTGAACCGGCCTGTGTAGACGACGCCTGCCGGATCGCAATCTCCCCAACGCACGGTACGCCTGACCACGAACGGGCTTTCGCTCAGCACATACTCCGTGGCGCGTATCATGATTGCCCTTCTGCCGCCACGGCTGCCACCCCGCCGGCAGCCAGCTCGGCCATCAACGCCGGAAACTGAGCCCGCAGACGTTCCGCGTCAATACGGCCGGTACGCGTCATAAAGCGAAACACAAACTCGTGCGGCGTGGGAAGATCCATCCATTCCCGAATGCGCTCGTACCAGTTATACGACGCCTCGGAAGCGCTGATCAGCTTGGCCTTTTCCGGTTTGCGCACGGCTTCGTACTGCTCCAGCGCAGCCGGTACATCGTCCGGGTGCGCCACGATGGCGTCCGCCAACGCCATGGCATCCTCCATCGCAATCCGGGTGCCAGATCCGATCGAGAAGTGCGCACTGGTCAGTGCATCGCCAATCAGGACTTGCTTGCCGACATGCCAGTTGGCATTGATGATCACCGGAAACTGTCGCCAGATAGAATTGTTCGAAACCAATCCATGGCCAGTCAGCTCCGGGGCAAACACCGTCTCGAAGAGCGCTTGCCGCGCTTCGGCGCTCATCTCTTCCATGCCGAAGTCGACCCAGGTCTGGTGGTCGCACTCGGCCACGAATGTGCTCATCGAATCGGAGTACGGGTAGTAATGGGCCACAAAGTAGCCGCCCTCGTACTTGCGAAACACCAGAGCCGGACTCGCAAAGGGCTTTGCCACGCCGAACCAGGCGAAGTGATTCGTCAGTGTGCGGCGCGTCGTGCCAAAGGCCGCTTCATTGGCGGTACGCAATTGCGAGCCGATGCCGTCCGCCCCGACGACAAGGTCGGCATCGAGCGCATCGAAATCGGCAATGCGCTTGTTGTACGTCACCCGTACGCCAAGCTCTTTTGCGCGCTGTTGCAGTACAGACAGCAGACTGATGCGGGGAATGGCACCACCACCTGCACCGGGCTTCCTCATGACGATGGGATGCTCGTGACTAACGATCGAATGCTGGTCGTTGAACCGCATGGCCTTGGCCAGGCGGTCCACCACGATCGGCGAAGCTGCCCGAAGATTCGACAGGCCTGTGTCGGCCAGGACAACGCCGAAGCCAAACGTCGCATCCTCCGGGTTCTGCTCGAACACGTCGATGTCGACCTGCGCCATCCGCTCCTTGAGCAGGATCGACAAAAACAGCCCCGACGGTCCGCCGCCAATGATCGCCACCTTCATTGCGCATCTCCCGGAGCCACCACGAGCGCATCCATGTCGAACTGTCGAATGCTGCCTGCCAGGCCGCCGGTCAGCGCCCCGTACCAGACCGCCGGCTTGAAGCCGAGTTCCTTGCGCCGGAACTGCAATGTCGGATTGCCGTCGATGCGCACGTAGCCATTGCCAATGGCAGTGGTCTGATAGCCAGCGGTCTTACGGGCCACGTCGATCAGCGGCGCAAACTCGGGCACATCGAGTACATAGATCGAAGCCTTCTCGCCATTCGGCGCGGCGCGCTCGATACGCTCCGCCTTGCGCTGCCAGACCGGCTCGATCGATGCAAAGGCGGCACCCTTCTCCCGTGCGCGTTCGAGTTCGATGGCGGAATCGATCGTGAACGCGGCATCCTGCTTGTCGGCGTCGCTGAACGGGCGCACCTGCCAGGTGATCTCGATCGGGTATCCGTTCGGATCGTTGAAATAGATCGACTCGATGACCTCGTGGCGAATCTGGTAGCGCAATGGAATGCCCACCGCCTCCACGCGCTGGCGCCACTGCAGCAACTCCGCTTCGTCGCGCACTCGCCATGCGGTGTGCGTGGCGCGGTCCTGGTAGTGCTCGCGCACGGTCAGCCAGTCGGGCCGCTCGGTACCGATGTAGTAGAAGAAGGCGATCGTGCTGCCGTTGCCGCTATCGAAGAAGAAATGCAGGAAGTCCGCGTGATTGTCAGGTCCCCACCCTTTCGCCGAAATCGCGTGCACGAGAGGCAGGCCCAGCAGATCGCGGTAGAAGTGCACCGTTTCCGCAAGCTTCCAGGTGGGCCGCGCAGTGTGATGTACGCCGTGCAGTGCAACGACAGGCACGTTGGCGTGGGCGCCTTGCGTGGATTGGTTCATGTCTCTTCCTTCTTCACTTTGCTTGGTGAACAGTGTCGTTTTCCGCTTCAGTGCGCAGCATCTGGACGATGCGGTCACGCAGCAGGACCTTGCTGAGCTTGCCCGATGCCGTCAGCGGAAATTCTGGGATGACTTCGAGCCGCTCTGGCCACTTGAACTTGGCGAGGCCGACCTTCTGCAGGTACTGGGCAAGTTCGGGAAGTGTCAGGCCCGACGCCGCTGCCGGCTTGAGTAGCACAAAGGCGCAGACACGCTCGCCGTAGACCTTGTCTGGCATGCCAACGACCGCTGACGCCAGGATCGACGGGTGCTGGTTGATGACGTTTTCAAGCTCTTCGGCGTTGATCTTTTCACCGCCGCGATCGACGACATCCTTGATCCGCCCGAGGAAGAAGTAATAGCGCTTGCCGTCGACCACTTGAGCGGACATCAGGTCACCGGAGCGGTAAAAGCCGTCGGCAGTGAAGCGCGTAACGTCTTCCTTCTCGGACTTGTAATAGCCGCGGATGGTGTACGGCCCCCGGAACAAGGCTTCACCAACTTCGCCATCGGCCACGGGGTCTTCGGTGCCGGGATGGACGATGCGCACTTCGTCGGCATCGGATACCGGGTAACCAATCGATTGCTCGCGAATCTCCGAAGGGTCTTCCGGGCGCGTGAACATGATCACGCCTTCTGTCATGCCGAAAATATGATGTGTCGGCGACCCGGTCAGGCGCGTCAGGTTGGCTGCGTTCTTCGGGGCAATGAAGTTGCGTCGCGCCTTGTCCGACGCGGTGCCGCGCAGCAGTTCCGGCGCGATGCGACTCAGGATCGGCCCGGCAACGCCGAACCAGGTCGGTTCGTAGTTGCGAACGAGAGACTGCAGCGTTTCCTCGCCGATATCCGGGGCTACCGTCACCTTCGCGCCGCACAACAGAAACGGGCCGAAGAAGCAGCCCATGTTGAGGTTGTGCATGTACGGCGTCGGGAAGAACAGCACGTCATCAGCGGTATATCCGTTGCACGCAGCCACTGCGCGCATGTTGTACAGATACTCGTTCTGAAAGCGCGGGATGATCTTCGGCACACCGGTGGTGCCACCCGACAACTGGAACACCGCCGCCTGGAACGGCTCGTGGTCGACTTCAGCCAGCAATGCCTGGGCGCGCGCCAGCGGCATATCGCGGATCAAGTCAGCCAGCAATTTGGCTCGCCCGCGGCGCTCACCGCGCGCCTGAAGGATGAACTGGAGACTTGGTACTTCCGCCTGCATCTCCTCGGCAAACGCCACGTCGTCGAACTTGGGGTCATCTCCCTGAACGAAATGCAGGCGTGCCTCGCACAAGTTGCCCAGGTAACCCACTTCCAGCTTGCGGAATGCCTGTAGCGAACACAGCGGGATGATGCCGGCCTTCAGGCATCCGAGAAATGCGAACAGCAGCTCATTGCTGTTGCCGCATTGAAAGACCGCACGGTCGAGCGGCCTGAGACCCAGCGCCAACAGCGCCGCCCCAAGACGGTCAGTCCGTTCGTCCAACTCCTGATAGGTGAACTCGCCCTCCGGCCCCACCAGGGCCAACCGGTCATGGTGATCGCGGAACGATTGACGGAAGGCGCCAACCAGCGTTTCGCCGGTCAGGTAACCTTCACCGACATAACGGCGAAGGCGGTCTTCATCGGGATAGCGCACGCCTTCGAGCAACACGGAGGGGCGTACGTGGGTGGGTTGCAGCATCTTTGTCTACCTCTGTATTTATATAGTTCGTCTGCGGTGCCGCTCAGGCCATCGATTCCCGCAGCCATTCGACGATATGACGTCCTGCAATGCGCTGCCCGGGCTCCTCCTCGCGGCTCAACGCCATGCCGTGGTGGTTGCCGCGCACACGAATGTGCTGCTTATGCGCCGCCGGGATCTGATCGTAGATGGCCTGGATATCCGCCGGAAACGTGCATTGATCGCCGGTGTATTCGAGCAGCAGCGTGGGCTGATGCAACGTGCCGATCGTCTTGTCCAGCGCCGCGTTGGATGACAGCCCCGACCACGTGGAGAGCCAGGATTCCGGCGTGACGACACGTCCAAAACCCACGCTTCCCCAGTTGGACACGAAGGGATCCTTGCCCCAGAGCGAACCGGTCTTGCGGTCGGACGGGTCCAGCGAGATGTCCCATGAGCGCAGGTCGGCGTCAGTACGCCAGACCTCGAAGATCGGCGCATGGGCCGCGAGCCGACGGTCAGAATCGGTGCCCGCGCCGGCCTTCAGTTTCTGCCGCGCCTCCTGCTTGGCCCGCAGCATTGCCCTGGCGCGTGCGTCGATGCGGGCAACGCGTTCGGTCTGTGCAGCGCGATATCGTTCGATGAACTCGGACGCGTATCGGCCCTTGCCGGATTCCACATCGAACCCGTTGGCCTTTGAAAACGGATCGAGCGTCGGGTCCGTTTGCATGGGATCGTCTTCATCAGCGACCGACGGGTCAATGCCGCTCATCAGGAGTTTGCCCTGCCCCGGGTGGGGCGACACAAGGATGAACGCATCGACTTCCGGCATATGCAGTTCACCCAGGTTCGTCGGGCGGCCACCCGGCGTCCGGGCAATACGCATTTCACGGGGCGTCAACGACTGCTGGTTGTAGAACGTGTACAACCCCGCACCGCCCGAATTGCCGAGCAGCACGATCTTTTCATAACCAAGATCGCGTAGGTGCGTCATACCGGCTGCGACATCGAACAGCGCGATCTCATGCTCCAGACGCAGGTCGTTGCCGATCGAGCGCGGGCCCTGCACCCAGCAAGCACATCCGGCATCGAGCACGAACGGCACCAGGTAGTGAGTGATGGCCATTTCGCGCGGGTGCATCAGGGATACAACCGTCTTCTCCTTGCCAGTGAGGCTGAACAGAAAGCCTAGCGTGCGCTGCCCATCGGCCGTGCCCAATGCATAGGGCACCATCTGATAGGGGCGGTCCATCAGCCGGGCGTCCCATGAGGCACCTCGCATTCCTGCCGTCACTTGCGGCTTGTCTTGTTCGCTCACGCTGTCTCCTTCGTAAATGCGACCGTCTCAATAATCTAGTGTTTATTTGATATGCTGTCAAATAATTCCGGAGACCTCGCGAACTGCGCCGCGCCGGAAAGAAAGGTCTGCCGCGAAGGCGACACACCCGCAAGACGCGCCCCAGCCGATACGTCCAGTCGACAACGATCAGAAGTTGTGCCGCAGACCAACGACGGCACCCAGCGCAGGGCCAACCTTGCTCAAGGTGTACGAGGACGTCAGGTTCTTGTGCAGACTTCAATGTCACCGCCCATCAGGCGCTCCCTGACTCCCCTATACTGCATCCGTCCCTTCACGGAAGCATGAACTATGGAATTCGCTCCTGGCATCAGCCAGCTTGCGGGGTTGCTGGCCGACCCGGGCCGCGCCGCGATGCTGTGGGCGCTGATGGACGGCAGCGCCCGGCCCGCCGGCGAACTGGCGTTGATCGCCGGATTGTCCGCGTCGTCGACCAGTGGACACCTGACCCGCCTCTCCGAAGGTGGTTTGCTGGTGGTGGAAACTCGCGGGCGCAATCGCTACTATCGGCTTGCCACGCCGGAAATTGGCGTGGCCATCGAGGCGCTGGCCACCGCGTCGCTGGCCAGCCAGCCGCCGCGCATGCGTGCCGTGCCCGTTTCGCGCACCACGCCGCCTGCGCTGAAGCAGGCACGAACTTGCTACGACCATTTGGCCGGGGAACTTGCTGTGGGGCTTTTCGAACGAATGTCGCAGGCGGGCTGGATCGCCGTGGACGGCACGCGGGTCGACTTGACCGGAGATGGCACGCGGGCCATGGGGCAGTTGGGCATCGACGTGGATGCGGCGCGGCGCAAGCGGCGGCAGTTCGCCTGCACGTGCCCCGACTGGAGCGAGCGCAAGCCGCATCTGGGCGGGGCGCTCGGGGCCGCGATGCTGCAGGCGATGCTGGCGCGCGGCTGGATAGAACCTACAAGCACGTCGCGCGCGCTGCGCGTGACACCGCGTGGGCAAAATGAAATCGGAAAGGTAGCGGCAGGAGAGAACAGATGGCGATAGAACTGGAAGACGATGCGCAGGACGCCGTGAGCCGGCTGTTCGCGCTGATCAACCTGGGTGACACGCAACAGACCACACGGCAGCTCACGCTACTGGAGGAAGCCCTGGAAGACGCCGAGGAAGACGACGTCGATTCGGAGGCATTGCTCTCTCAGATCAAGGAGATCATCGACTGGGAATCAGGCTTCTATGTCGACTGGAAGGACGTGGAGTCCTTCATCGGCTGCCTGAACCAGTTATGCGAGCGTATCGATCTCGAGATCGACTGGGGCACCGACGATACCGAGGATGAGGATTTCCTCGAAGGCACCAGCGTGCCCGAACTCATGGAGCTGGCGGCCGATCAGCTCCGCGTGGCGGGCTACACGCTCTGGAACTGGGATACGGGCGGCGATGCCTATGCCGGCTGGATCACGCGCAGCGAGGACGACGACGAAATGCTGGAAATCGCCGACACGCTGGGCTTCGACGCCCGCAGCGGCGACCAGCCTTTCTGACGCTCAGTCGAGGGTGATGACGGTGGGCTCGCCATCGTCATCGTTCTGATCTTCCGCGCTCTCCTCAATGCGCGTTGCGGCCGTCACGCGCGCTCCGGGCCGACGCGTTTCCGGCACACCCAGCGTTTCCTCGAGCGCATCCAGAAATGCTCGCACGCTGGCCGGCATCAGCTTGCGGGCGGGCATCAGCACATAGACCTTCAGCGGGGACGATGCGTAGCCAGGCAGCACGCGCACCAGCTTGCCCTCCACAAGTGCCTCGCGCACAAATCGCGGCGACAGGCGCGTCACGCCCAGGCCATCCACCGCGGCATTGAACCGGACTTCCGCGTTGTGCGTGCAGATGCGGGGTTCCACATCCATGGCGAAGGTTTCCACCCCATCGCGCAGGAATTCCCAACGCGTATCGTCAAGATTGCCGACCGTGGGCCAGCCTTGCAAATCCTGCGGCGTACGCGGCAGTCCGCGCTCGCGAATCAGGGACGGCGCGGCATAGAACGCGCGTTCGATCAGCACCACCCGCTTGCTGGCAAACGAGCTATCGCTCAACCCCGTGTCTGTCATGACGAAGGCCAGGTCATAGCCGTGGCGGATCAGGTCTGGCTGGTCCCAGCTCACATCGAGTTGCACGCGCAGCGAGGGATGCAGCTTGAGCAGCCGGTTCACCGTCGGCGAAAGGTGCTGCGAACCGACTTCATAGGGTGTGGCGATGCGGATCGTCCCGCTGACCTCTTCGCTGACGGACGCCGCTTCCGCGCTGATCTCGCGCAGTTCGCCGAACAGTGGCGCCACGCGATCATATAGTTGCTGGCCGCGCTGGGTGACGCGCACCCGACGCGTGGTCCGCTCGAACAATCGCACGCCGAGTTGCCCTTCCAGCCGCGCCACCGCGGCGCTCGCCGATGACTTCGGGACTTCGGCCAGTTCGGCCCCCTGTGTGAAGCCGCCCCCTTCCACCACGCGGCAGAAGATTTCCCAGTCCTTCCAGTCGATCGATTTCATTGCGCACCTTGTTCACGCGAACACCGGGAAAACCCTTACCCGATGGGGCGCGATTGTCCCACACCGCGAACAATGATGGAGTCCATGCTCTTAGTGTGGGTATTACGGGAGTATGACAGGGTCAGTTTTTTGGTGCGAATCGGATCCGGTGGCGTCTGAAGTGGCCTTGGCACGCTGCGGCAGCCCCAGCGCCTGCTCGCTGAACACGTCAGTCGATTCAACGATTGGCGCTCGGCCTCGACGGACATGCCGAGGCCGTCATCATCGTCGCGGCCCGCGCCGGGCTCCATGCCATCGAAGAAGCAGGACAGGCCACTTCCCAGCCCGCAGCCCCGCTTCGAGGCCAGTGGTCTATGGGTTGCGTTCCGCGAGCGCTTCGAGCAGCGCTTGAGACGGCACGAAGAACAGGCTGCCGGTGACTGCCTTGCTGTAGTCGAGCAGCCTGTCGTAGTTGCCCGGCGGACGCCCGACGAACATGTTCTCGAGCATCTGCTCGATTGGCGCGGGCGAGCGCGCGTAGCCGATGAAATAGGTGCCAAACTCGCCCTTGCCGGGCGAGCCAAACGGCATGTTGTCACGCAGGATCTTCACTTCCTTGCCGTCCTCTTCCAGCGTCGTCAGCGAGCTGTGCGAGCACGTCGGCTTGACCGACTCATCGAGTTCGATGTCGGACAACTTGGTCCGCCCGATGATGCGCTCCTGCGCCTCGACGGAAAGCTCGTTCCAGCCGGTCATGTCATGCAGGTACTTCTGCACGATCACGTAGCTGCCGCCTGCGAACGATGGGTCCTCGTCACCGATGATCGTGAAATCCACGGCTTCGCGGTCCACTGGATTCTCAGTGCCGTCAACAAAGCCCACCATGCTGCGCATGTCGAAGTAGCGGAAGCCATGCACTTCGTCGACCACGGTCACCGCCGCGCCGAGCCGGCCGATCAATTGGGTCGCGAGTTCGAAGCACAGATCCATATGTTCCGCGCGGATATGCAGCAGCAGATCGCCCCGTGTGGCCACGGCGCGTCGATCGCCGGCGCCGAACTCGCGGAATGCATGTAGCGATGCGGGACGCGGGCCCCCGAACAGCGCATCCCAGGCGTCTGTGCCAAAGCCGCAGACACATGACAGGTTGCCACCCGGCACACGTTTGCCGACGGACCGCACGAGCGCTGCGACATCCGCGCACCAGGCGCGCACGGTCGCGGCGTGCTCGGCACCGGGCGTCAGCGTCGCGACGATGAAGATCGCGCTGCGGGTAATGGGTTGATAGACGGCCTGGGGTTCGATCGGGTCGTTTGGCATGGGGGAGTGAGTATGGTTATAGCTTCAGACGCTGACTGCGCGAGACAGTCTTCAAGACTAGAACACGTGCACTAGTTGGGAAAGCCACACCTTGGCATGGGTTTCCGGGACCACGACCATGTTCCGTACCCCATCGTATACGGCACTCAAGCCTTGGCGCAACGCAAAGTCACGACGCGAAGTCACAAGGTCGTTCCCTCAAGGCTCCCTCTACGTCGCGACGCCCACGAACTCACCCGCTGCCTCCAGCAACCATTCGCGCAGGTGCCCCATCGCATCGCTCATTGGCTGGTTGTCGGGCACCACGAGGTAGTACGCACTCGTCGCGCGCAGTGATCGCGCCACGGGTGTCACCAGCAGCCCGCGCGTCAGGTACTCCTCCACCAGGAAACGCGGCACCAGCCCGATGCCAAGCCCCGCGCGGGCCGCGCTGATGACCATGCTGTGGTGGTCGTAGCGCGCGCCGCGCAGCGCATTGACATCGTCAATGCCGGCGGCCTCCATCCATTGCTTCCAGCCGAAACTGCGCGTGACCAGGTGCAGCAGCGGCGATCGCGCGATGTCGTTGACGCTGACCCGCTTCTTGCCGCCGAAAAAGTCCGGATGGCAGACGGCTACCGACTCCTCGCCGAACATCCGGTCCACCCGCGCGCCCGGATAGACCGCCTCGCCGAAGTGGATCGCCGCGTCGTACGGCGTGCCCTCGAACAGGAACACATCCGACTGCGCGCGGATGTTGACGATGACCTGCGGGTGGCGGGCATAGAAACCCGGCAGCCGTGGAATCAGCCACTCGACGGCCAGCGTTGGCACGCACGCCAGTTCCACCGTGCCGCCAACACCTTCGTGCGCCATGATGTCCAGCGTATCGCGCTGCAGCTTGCGCAGCATCTCGCGCACCTGGCGGCTATAGAGCACCCCCGCCGCCGTCAGCGTGATGCGCTGGTTGGCCCGGTGAAAAAGCTGCACGCCAAGCAGGCTTTCCAGCGAGGCGATCTGGCGCGATACCGCGCTCTCCGTGATGTACAGATCCGCCGCCGCGCGCCGCAGATTCAGATGCAGCGCCGCCGCGTCGAAGGCACGCAGGTTGGACAGGCTCGGAAGACGTTGGCGCATGAGGCGGGGACGGACTTGTTGACTAAAAGTCATCATCCTATACCGAAATCTCGCTTGAAACCGTCAGCTTGATGAGGAACGATTCGAACTCGCAACGCCGCGCCCCCTCTTAACGCGGCACCCCAGAACGAACAAAGACAAGCAGGACAGGGAGACAACATGAAGCGTTTGATCAGCGCCCTCGCAGCTGCCGGCCTCGCATTCGGCGCGGCGGTTCCCGGCATCGCCGCCGCCCAGGAATTCCCGGCCAAACCCGTACGCATCATCGTGCCGTATCCACCGGGCGGCACCACCGACATGGTGGCGCGCCTGATCGGCGACCAGCTCGCGATCCAGTGGAAGCAAACCGTCCTCGTCGACAACCGTCCGGGCGCGGGTGGCATCGTCGGCACCGGCACGGCGGCCAAGTCCCCGGCCGACGGGTACACGCTGCTGATGGGCTCGGTGGGCGAGTTCGGCATCAATCCGACGCTGTATAAGAAGCTGCCCTACGACGCCGGCGCCGACTTCGTGCCGGTGACGATGGTCGCCAAGGTGCCGAACGTGGTCGTGGTGTCGCCGGCCTTCGCCGAGCGCGCCCATGTGCAGACGCTGGGCGAACTGATCGCCTATCTGAAGGCACATCCCAGGCACGTGAACATGGCATCGGCCGGCAATGGCACCTCCACGCACCTCGCGGGCGAACTGTTCCAGCGCATGACTGGCACGGAGATGAGCCACGTCGCCTACAAGGGCAGCAGCCCGGCCATCGCCGACCTGATGGGCGGCAGCGTCGATGTGATGTTTGACAACCTGCCGGCTTCGCTGCCGTTCATCCGCTCCGGCAAGCTCAAGGCGCTGGCGGTGACCACGCCGGCGCGCTCGTCTGCGCTGCCCAACGTGCCGACCGTCGCCGCCGCCGGTCCGGTGCCAGGCTTCGACGCCAGCCCGTGGTTCGGCCTGCTCGCGCCCCGTGGTACCCCTGCAGCCGTTGCGCAGAAGATTAGCCAGGACCTGACGCGCGTGCTCGGCGAGCCCGCCGTGCAGGCCAAGATGCGCGAACTCGGCGCCGAACCGGCACCGAGCACGCCAGACGCCTTCGCCGAGGTTCTGAAGAAGGATCGCCAGAAGTGGGGCGACATCGTCCGACTGTCCGGCGCCTCGGTGGACTGAAAACCACCTCCGTTATTCCAACTGCTTTTCCGCGCGTCCCCCGCGCGGCACATCATCATGATTTCCAACGTCACCTCGCTCGTTTCCCTTAGCCTTGGCACCAAAGCCGCCGCGCGGCTCTCGCAACTGGTGGCCATGCCCACGCTGCCGGCCGGCAAGCTGGGTCACCCCACGCGCGCCGAGATCGCTCATGCGCTGAACCTGGTGCTGTTCGCCGGCATCCTGGATCGCGTGCCCACCGGCAAGGCCTACACGGAGGATGTAGCGGCCACGGGCGGCAAGGTGCACTTCGATCACGGCGCGCTGCGCACCGTCCGCTGGCAAGAGAACGGCGCCTTGCCCGCAGGTGAGGCAGCCTTCACGCGTATCCTGCGCCCGCTTGGCTACCGCCTCAATGGCACGTATCCGCTCGACCGCATCGGCATGACGGGCCGCTCGTATGCCCACGCCGACGCGCCGGAGGAAATCGCGCAGTTCTTCCTCAGCGAATTCCATCCCGAGCGCTACAGCGAGGACTTCCAGCAAGCCGTGAGCCGCGTCGTCGGCAACTCCGCCGATCCGCTCACGCCGCGCGCGCAGTCGCTACTGTGGGAACTGGAACGTGACGGCGCGCTGCCGCTGGCCGATGCCGGGGAACTGATCGACCTGCTGGCCCGCTGCTTCGAGCGTCAGCACGCCACGCCGCACCTGAACGACTACGAACGCCTGCTGGCCGAGTCGTCGGAGATGGCGTGGATTGCCACCGAAGGGAATGCGTTCAACCACGCCACCGACCGCGTGGAGGACGTCTTCGCGGTATCGGACGAACAGAAGCGCGTGGGCCGCCCCATGAAGGAAAAGGTCGAGGTGTCGCAAAGCGGCCGCGTGAAGCAGACCGCGTTCCGCGCCGATCCGGTTCGCCGCGCGTTCGTTGGCGCCAGCGGTGACGAGGTGGTGCGCGAGGTACCGGGTTCGTTCTACGAATTCATCACGCGCGATCGCTACGTGGACGAGGCACAGGCCATCACGCGCACGGACCTGGGCTTCGACGCCGGCAATGCGCAGGGCATCTTCAAGATGACCGCGGCGGCCTGCTGAAGCACGACGTCCGCAACCACGAGCACGCCATGGCCGCCTACCCCTTCGTTCCCGCGCTACGCGAGCCGCAAGGCTCGCCGATCCGCGAGCTGTTCAAGTATCTCTCCGACCCGGAGATGATCTCGTTCGCCGGCGGCTATCCGTCCGCCGCGTTGTTCGACGTGGAAGGCATCGGCGCGGCATCCGCACAGGCATTGCGCGAACGTCCTGCCGAGTGCCTGCAGTACGGCGCCACGGAGGGCACGCCAGCGCTGCGCAAGGCGCTGGCGGCCCTGATGGCGGAGCGTGGCGCGGCCGTCGTCCTGGACGAACTGCTCATCACCAGCGGCTCCCAACAGGGCTTCGATTTTCTCGTGCGCGCGCTGGTGGAGCCGGGCAGCCTTGTGCTGGTGGAGGAACCCACCTACTCGGCCACGCTGCAGGCACTGCGGCTGGCCGGCGCTGACGTGCGCGGCGTGCCGTCCGACCATGACGGCATGAACGTCGACGCACTGGAGGCGATGCTCGCGAACGCGCCGGCACGTCCGCGCATGATCTACACGGTGCCGACCTTCGCCAATCCAACCGGCGCCACGCTGTCGCCCGCGCGCAGGCTTCAATTGCTGGAACTGGTGGCACGGCACGAGATCGTGCTGGTCGAGGATGATCCTTACGGCGCGTTGAGCTTCGACGGTCCGCCGCCGCCATCGCTGCTCGCGCTGTGCGATCAGGTACCCGGCGCGCGCCCGTGGCTCGTGCATCTCGCGAGCCTGTCGAAGACGCTGGCGCCAGGACTGCGGCTGGGCTGGATGGTGGCCGCGCCGGAGATCGTGCGTCGCGCGGTGATCGCCAAGCAGGTGTCGGACCTGTGCACGCCGCCATGGCTGCAACTGACCGCCGCGCATTACCTTCAGGCCGGAAACCTGCCCGGGCAGATCGCGCGGGAAGTGGCGGTCTATCGCGACAAACGCGATCGGCTGACGACGGCGTTGCGCCAGGCGTTCGGCACGCGCATCCGGTTTGCGGATCCCGCCGGTGGCATGTTCCTGTGGGTATCCGTGGACGGCATCGACGACGCGGCGGCGCTGCTGCCCCATGCCATCGCAGAGAAAGTGCTGTTCGTGCCGGGCGCAGGCTTCTACGCTGAGCGTCGCGCGCGCCCCGCGTTCCGGCTGTCGTTCGTGGGCGCCGATCCGGCGCAGATCGAAGAAGGCGTGGCGCGGCTTGCCCGGGCCGCGGCGCGTGCCGGGGTATCCGTCGTCAATCCGGACTAAGCCAGGCGCTCAGACATCCAGCGTGCCGACGAAGCCGAACTCGACCGGCGTCTTCGCATAGAACAGGCGGATGTCTTCGTGACGCAGGCGCTCCAGCAGCGCCTCCACCTCTTCGACGGTGGCGACCACCGTCACCTCTTCCGGCCGATCGGCTAGTTCAATGAAGTGCCAGGAATGGAAGCGATGGTCGTGCCCGATTCCCTCTGCCGCCACCGTGTGCGTGGCGCCGCGAATCTGCATCTCCCGCATCACCTGCATCAGCCAGTGCGATAGCTGCTTGCCGTGATGTCGCCGACCTTCCTGCGTGTAGAAGGTGAGTTGATAGCCCTGCATGACATCTCCCTGCGGGTCTGGATTGGCCAGAAGCTGGAGCCCCCCACGTGGCAATTTCATCGTATGCCAGGGGGCAGCAATGGTCCAAGACCAGCCGCCGGGCCGAGAGCGCCCGATACCCCCTGGGAAACCCGGTGTTGAGAATGGCTCTCATTCTGAGTTAGGATGCCGCCATCGCCCCTTGCGGGGCTTATTGCCGGAGAAGTTCATGCAGAAGATTGCCGCTTTCCTCGTTGCCGGAGTGTTCTCGACCGCCGCTTTCGCCGGCGCCAACTGCGCCAAGCACCCGAAATCCGAATGGATGCCGGAAGCCGATGCCAAGGCCAAGATCCAGGAACAGGGCTACAACATCAAGAAGTTCAAGGTGGACGGCAATTGCTACGAGATCTACGGCACGACCAAGGATGGCAAGAAGGCCGAGATCTACTTCGACACCAAGACGCTTGAAATCGTCAAATCGGAAATCGGCAGCTAAGCATGTCGGCGCCCGCGGACCGGACGAACGCCCCCGACACGATTCGCGTCTGGGACGTGGTCGTGCGCTTCACGCACTGGAGCGTGGCGGCCATCGTCTGCTTTGACCTCGTCCAGGACTCCGGAGACAAGGTGCACCGAACCCTCGGCTACATCGCCGCCGGGCTGGTGCTGCTCCGGATCTCGTGGGGCTTCATCGGCAGCCAGCCTGCGCGTTTCCGCACGTGGCTGCCACGTCCGTCCGCCGTGCTGGCTTATGGCAAGGCACTGGTCGCCGGCCGCGCGCCGCGGCACGTCAGCCATACGCCGCTGGGCGCCGTCGCCATGCTGACCATGTGGGCGCTGATCCTGGCGCTGGCCGTCACCGGCTGGATCTCGCGTCTCGATGCGTTCTGGGGCGAGGATTTGCCAGTCGACATCCATCGCTGGCTGGCGAACGCGCTGCTGGCGCTGGTGATCCTTCATGTGGCCGCAGCCATCGCCATGAGCATCAAGGGCCGCGAGAACCTCGTCGCTGCCATGATCACGGGCCGCAAGCCACGTGATCCGCGCCGCTAGCGAATTTCTATGGCATAGTTGCCATCGCTTTACCCCGCGTGTATCGGGAGAGTCTGTGCCAGCCGCCCGGCCGACACGGCGCCGAAGGAGCAACCGCCCCGGAAACTCTCAGGCAAAAGGACCGGTACCCGCCATTGAACTCTGAAGAACCCCGGCTTGCACGTCAGCCGGCGGTACCGAAGGAGCAAGCGGCACGCGTATTGTTCGTGTGCCGCGAATCTCTCAGGTCAAGGACAGAGGGGGCGTCCGCAACCGCGCATGGTGCGCGGCGGACTGCCATCCCACGACGTCCTGAAAGACCTTCGACATGAAATCCATCGCAGTGATCGGCGGCGGCATCACCGGCGCCACGACGGCTTACGCCCTGGCCAAACGCGGGTTCTCCGTCACCCTGTTCGAACGGCACCGCTATGCGGCCATGGAAACCTCGTTCGCCAACGGCGGACAACTCTCCGCCTCCAACGCGGAAGTCTGGACGCACTGGTCCACGCTGGCCAAGGGCCTGAAGTGGATGCTGCGCAACGACGCGCCGCTGCTCGTCAACCCGCGCCCGACCTGGCACAAGCTGAGCTGGTTCGCCGAGTTCATCGCATCGATCCCGCATTACCGCCGCAACACGGTGGAGACCACGCGGCTTGCCATTGCCGCGCGCCAGCACCTGTTTGCGTGGGCGGAGGCGGAGGGCATCGACTTCGACCTCAAGCGGCGCGGCATCCTGCATATCTATCGGGACAAGGCGGGCTTCGATCACGCAGGGCAAGTCTCGAAGCTGCTCGCCGAAGGCGGACTCGAACGGCGCGCGGTGACCCCGGACGAGATGCGAAGCATCGAGCCAACGCTGGCAGGCCAGTACTACGGCGGCTACTACACCGAAAGCGACTCTACCGGCGACATCCACAAGTTCACCACCGGTATCGCTGCGGCGGCGCGCAGACTGGGCGTCCAGATGCTGTACAACCAGGACGTGAGCGCCGTATCGACCAGCGGCCGGCGAGTGACGATCGTCTCGGCTGACGATGGCCAGACGACATCGCGCGAATTCGATGCAGTGGTCGTCTGCGCCGGCGTTGCCAGCCGCGATTTCGCGCGCCAACTCGGAGACCGCGTGAACATCTACCCGGTCAAGGGCTATTCGATCACGGTCAACCTCAACGACGCCGAAAGCCAGGCCTCGGCGCCCACGGTCAGCCTGCTCGACGACGAAACCAAGCTTGTCACCAGCCGTCTGGGCGTGGACCGATTCCGCATAGCCGGCACCGCCGAGTTCAACGGCGTCGACCGCGACATCCGCGCTGACCGCATCCGTCCGCTGATCGACTGGGTCCATGCTTGCTTCCCCGGCGTCAGCACCCGCAGCGTGGTGCCCTGGGCGGGGTTGCGGCCGATGATGCCGAACATGATGCCGCGCGTCGGCCGGGGCCATGCAGCAAACGTGTTCTACAACACCGGGCATGGGCATTTGGGCTGGACGCTGTCCGCCGTGACAGCCGAGATGGTGGGGGATGTCGTGCGCCACGCCGCTACGGAGCAGCAAGGGCGCGTGGGCGTTGGCGGATTGGTGGTGGGCAACGGCTGAGGGAAGCCTTTCTTTCCGGGCGGAGAACGAAAAAAGCCCCGCTTGCGCGGGGCTTTTCGAATCTGGTGCCCAGAAGAGGACTCGGTCACCCATGCGCGACCCCGGGTTGCGCTTGCAAGCGCAACCTTTTCTCGTCCTCGCGAAAGGCCCTCAAGGGCCTTTCTTTCCGGGCGGAAAACGAAAAAAGCCCCGCTTGCGCGGGGCTTTTCGAATCTGGTGCCCAGAAGAGGACTCGAACCTCCACAGTGTTGCCACCGCTAGGACCTGAACCTAGTGCGTCTACCAATTCCGCCATCTGGGCGATGCGAGCCGCGAATTCTACAGAAGCCTGTGGAATTTGCAAGCCCCTGTGTGAATTCTCGCGAATTCATTCCGGGTCAGTTGCCGCGCAGTTCCAGGTAGAGCCCGCCATCGACCACGTAGCGGTTCCGGCCCGCCCGCTTGGCGCGGTACATGGCGCTGTCGGCGCGATGCAGCAGCGGCTCGAGGCGCGGCGCGTCGGGCACGGCGCAGACCGCGCCGACGCTGATCGTCACGAACGGCTGCACCGGCGTGCCATGGTGGGGAATGCCAAGCTCGCGTACCGCTGCCACCATCCGGCGTGCGATGGTTCGCGTCTCCTCGGACGTCGAATCCGGCAGCACCACGGCAAACTCCTCGCCACCCAGGCGGGCGCAAAACTGCGTGCCATCGAGCACGCAGGTCAACGCCGTCGCGACCTGCCGCAGGCACTCGTCGCCGCGCGGATGGCCATAGAGATCGTTGAACTGCTTGAACAGGTCGACATCCAGAATCAGCAGGCCGATTTCCGTGCCGCGTTCGTAGGCGCGTGTCACCGCGGCATGCGACTCGCGCTGGAAGTAGCGACGATTCGGAATGCCGGTCAGGGCATCGACATCGAGGTCCGCCTGGGCGCGCGACAGCTCCTGCGCGGTCTGCCCAAGCTGCATGGCCAGCGCCTGCTCGCGCGACTGATAGCGGCTGATATCGCGCATGAACACGAGCTTGCCGATTGGCTTGCCATCCATCCGGCAGACGGGCTCCACCATCAGTTCGTACTGCGCGCCCTGGGGAATCCCGGGATTCGTACCGACGTCTTCGGCCGTGGCCGGCGAAGACAGCAAGTCCTGCCACGTGGCAGGCGCCACCTCGCCTTGCGCCAGTTCCGGCAACATGCGCGCCGCTGCGGGGTTGAACTCGACGATGGTGCCGTCCAGGCCGAGGATCACGCAGCCTTCGCGGATGGTGTCGAAAACACGCAGCCGCGCGTAGTGCCCGACATCGTCCAGATGCGATCGCAGCGCACAGAACCAGACCAGCACCGTCATGACCGAGAACGTGGCCGGTGTGAGATCACCGCCGAGCGGGCCGGTCAGGCGTTCCAGATAGGCGAGATGAAAGACCAGCGGCAGCGCCAGGCCGCACGCCAGGATATTCCGCCCGCGCACCGACAACGCCGCGTTCGGCACCTTGGCCGTGATGAGGAAGTACAGGCTCAGTCCGAGCAGCGCATAGGTCCACGCCGCCATGATCGTGTAGCCGATGCCGTGGTGGAATACGGCGCCGGGTGATACACCGGGGGGCATCAGTTCGATCGAGGTCCAGACCAGATGGTGACGCTCATTGGTGAACACGAGCACGACCGACAGCACCGCCGCCATCACGGGCACCCATAGCTTCGACCAGGGCACCACGAAATGCGGCCGGCTGACATGGATCATCGCCACGAGCCAGCCAATTGGCACGGCCACGATGCCGAGGTACTGAAGCTTCGCCCAGAAGATGCGCCCGGCCATGTCCGATTCGCTGATCTCGAGCAGCCGTCCGCCGCTCCAGACCACCACGCCCCCGGCTAGCAGCAGGAACGCCCTGACCGTAGGGTCGTCACGGCGCGGCCAGGCGGCAATGGCCATGCCCACGCTGCACACCACGGCGATGGTCAGACAAAGGACGAGAGGATACGATGGCATGGAAGGTCGGCCGAACCAGATCGGGGCCCCGACTGGCTGTGCGGGGCGAACCATTATAGGCTTGCGCAGTCCGACACTGGCGCGGCGCCCGGTGGCGCCGCCAATGCACAACACATCCGGAAAACCGAACGTGCCAATCATTCTCCTGGGGCTGGCGTTACTGGCTGCCTTTGTCTACGGCGTCGTGCAGCTCTACCTGAAAGTAGCCGCCGCTTACGGCGCGATCGCCGGCACCGCCGCAGTGGTTGCGCTGCTTGCCGCCCTGACCGCGCTGGCCGTGCGCTGGCTGCAACGCTATCGGGCCATCCACGGCAAGCGCGTCAATGGCGAGCGAGTGCTCATGCTGACCGGTGACTGGGGTAGCCTGAGGCTGGACGCCGAGCGCAAGAACGGTGTCCTGGAGATGAATGGCCGGCGTGTCGTGCTGATCTTCGCCGATATCGGCGAGGCCCGCGCCGTTGCCGCCGATGGCAAGTGGCACATTGCGCTGACGCTGCACCACCACACGCCCGCAGACTGGAAGATCCCCGTCGCGGACGGCAGCACCGCCAACCGCTGGAGCAAGATCTTCACGCTGGCGGCAGCGCAGAAACTCTAGAAATCGCTGTTATCTTCACAAGGAGCCTCCGCATGACTCGATCGAACCGCCAATTGAAGCGACTGACCACCGCCAGTGCTGTCGCGCTCGTCGCCATGGTGGCCGGTTGCGCGTCGCAACCGCCCGCAGAACCGATTCCGAACCCGGGCCCCCAGGGTGGCCGTGGCACGCCGGAGGGTTGCCAGGCCGACAAGCTGGGCGACGAGGCGCTGATCGGCAAGACCGAAGCCGAGGCCGCCGCCCTGCTCAAGGGCTGTGCCTGGCGCTTCGGCAGCCGCGACGGCCAGAGCCTGCCGGCCACGATGGACTACAACCCGCAGCGCCGGTCCATCGACGTGGTGGGCGGCAAGGTCACCGCCGTTCGTCGGGGCTAACTTCGCGGATGCCTTGGCGGCTAACCTCGCCGCCAGGGCAGTACCGCATCGGGTACCGCGGTCGCTACTTCGAGCGGCTGCGGTCCGCGCCGTACGTATCCATAATGATCATCGTGCGGTCCAGCACCCCGTTGTCGTCGAAGTAAGCGCTGAAATGCGCCGGCACGTAGCCGGGCAGGTACATGCGGTACGACCACGCCTCGCGCTTCATCAACGGGTAGTACTGAATTGGCTCGCGCGGCATGCCCCAACGCTCGAGAACGTCCCGCTTGGTCCAGGCGTTGGGCTGCGCCTTGTAGATTTCGGCCTCGGTCAGCATCTGCCGGAACGCGATCAGCTTGCCCGACCCATCGAAATCGGCCGCGTAGACGTCATACCCATAGGGCTGTTTCGAGTAGATCCAGCGCAGCGTGCCGTCGGCAAGCTGATGCGTCTCGGTGGGCTTGCCAAACGTGTCGCTCACGGCCGACTGCGGACTCCCGATCATCTTCTGCCCGGTCTCCACGGGTTGCAGCGACGCACATGCGCTCAACACCAGGGCGGCGATCCCCATCCAGACGGGTAAACGAAGTTGCATGGTTGGCTCCGGTATCGGTGAGACTCTCGTGCCCAGCATACTCCACTTGGACTGCTTGAGCGCGTATCTCGCCTGCTACGTAAACACCGAAGCGCCAGGGTTTATTCCGCAGGACACATAGCCCGTCATGCCCGTGCCGGGCGCATCGGCGCGCGCGCGATCGTCCGATCGTCAATCGGCCAGTGCAGCGCTGCGGCGATCACGCCCAGTGCCATCGCCCCCATCCAGACCAGGTCATAGGACTGCGTCAGCTCGAACACCACCCCACCCAGCCACACGCCCAGGAACGAGCCGAGTTGGTGGCCGAAGAAGACGAAGCCGAACAGCGTGGTGATGTAGCGCACGCCGAATACCTGGGAGACGATGCCGCTGGTCAGCGGCACGGTGCCGAGCCACAGGAAGCCCATCACCGCTGCGAACGCATACAGGCTCATCGGGCTCAGGGGCAGCAGCACGAACAGGGCCATTGCCGACGTACGCGCCAGGTAGACGCCGGCTAGCAGGTACTTCCGCGTATGCCGCCCGCCCAGCCAGCCGAACACATAGGTGCCGAAGATATTGGCCAGTGCGATGATGGCCAGCGCGGCCATGCCGTCAGCGGGCTGCATCCCCTTGTCGCGCAGGTAGGCGGGCAGATGGTTGGCGATAAAGGCCAATTGGAAGCCACATGCCAGGAAGCCGAGGTTGAGCAGCCAGAAGCCCGAGTGGCTGAAAGCCTCGCGGATGGCGGCCAGCATCGGCATCGGTGGCTGGTCCCCGGTAGCAGCGTCGGATGCCGGGGCGCGATCGCGGAACGGCAACGCGAACGGGATCAACACCGCCGCGCATACCGCCAGCACCATCAGCGCATTCGTCCAGCCGGCGAACGACAACAGCGCCTGCGCGGACGGCACCATCAGGAACTGGCCGATGCCACCGATCGCCCCGGCGATGCCCAGCGTGCGGCTGCGGTCCTCTGGCGGCACCATGCGGCTCAGCGCGCCATAGACCACGCCGAAGGTCGTGCCAGACTGCGCCACGCCGATGCAAACCCCGGCGACCAGCATGAATGCCGGCGCGCTCGTGATCACCGCCATCCCGTAGAGGCCCAGCGCGTACAGCACCAGACCGGCCAGCATCACCTTCCAGGAGCCGAACCGGTCGGCCACCATTCCCGTGAATGGTTGCGCGATGCCCCAGGTCAGGTTTTGCACGGCCATGGCAAAGCCGATCGACTCGCGCGTCCAGCCGCGGTCGCCGATGATCGGCAGCAGGAACAGCCCTTGCACATGCCGCGCGCCCAGCGCCAGCCCCATGACCAGCCCGCCGGCCAGCAACAGGAAGACGGTATCGCGCCACCATGGCGCCGGGGCCGCAGGTTGCGATGCGGCACGAGTATGGGAGCGGGGAGCGTCGGTCATGCTGTCGGTCGGATGAAGGCGTTGAATGTCCTCCATTTCATGCGCTCCGGTGCGGCCGTTCAACCGACATTTCGGGCGTTTTGCCATGCGCCGCACGCATGGCAAGAGATGGCGAGCCATGCTGTAATGGGGCCATTCGCCCCTGCCACCGCCATACGCTCCCGTCATGTCCGAACCGCTCGCCCGGTTGTTCTCCCTCGACCTGCTCAAGGGCTTTGTCGCCGTGGGCCGGCGCATGAGCATCACGCAAGCCGCCGAGGACCTCTGCCTGACCCAGTCGGCCGTCAGCCGCCAGGTCCGGGCGCTCGAAGAGCAGCTTCAGGTCCGGCTGTTTATCCGGCGGCACCGGGGTGTCGCGTTCACGCCAGAGGGCGAGCGGCTGTTCCGCAGCGCCGACGGCGCCTTGCTGCAACTGCAAAACGTGGCGGCGGAGCTTCGCAAGCGCGATGGCCGGCAACCCGTGACGGTAACGGCCAGCATTGGCGTGGCGGGCCTCTGGCTGTTGCCGCGGCTGGGCTCGCTGCAGCGCCAGTACCCAGGCCTGGACGTGCGCCTGTCCGCCAACAACCAGATCAGCGATCTGCGTGCCGATGGCATCGATCTGGCGATCCGCTATTGCCCGGCATCGGCGGCGCCGCCCCTTGCCGTCCATCTGTTCGACGAGACCATCGCCCCGGTGGCGAACCCCTCGATGGGCGCCCACCTCGTGACGACGCCCGAGGCGCTGGCGGAACTGCCGTTGATCGAGTTCGATGATCCACGCCCATGGCTGCACTGGCGCAACTGGCTCGGTGCGCAAGGCTACCGCCAGGCCAGCCGCCGCGGCATCCTGCGCTTCAACCAGTACGACCAGGTGATCCATGCAGCGCTAGCCGGGCAAGGCGTGGCGCTTGGCCGCCTCGAACTGATCCAGTCGTGGATCGACGGCGGCCAACTGGTGGTTGCTGCGACGGGTGGTGCGGCCATGCCCAGCCCCAACGCCTTCTGGCTGATTCACGCCAGTGAGCAACCGCGCGAGGACGTCCGGCGCGTGGCGGAATGGATCCGGAGTGAAGCCGCCGGCATAGCCGCCACTGGTGACGCCAGCCCGTCATCCCCCGCACACCCGAGCCCTACTTTGGTGGGGCAAGCAAACCCGCCGTCAAGAAACGGGCGTCTGATCCGATAAGATGGTCGTCGGTCGCCGAATGGCGTCCAGCGTGTTGATGTGGAGCCACCATGGACCCCCTTTCGTTCGAGTTCGTGACTGTCGAGGAAGCCAAGAAGGTACTCGATGGGAATATGCCGCCTGCCGCGCGGACCGACTGGACCGAGATGCGCCAGCCCTCGGATGCCACGGAACAGGCGCTGACATCCGAAGCACTCAGATGGCTCGCCCAGTTGCCGCGTGAAGTCCGGCCGCTAGAACTGTTCCACACCTATCCGCGCATTGCCAATCAGTTGGCCAGGCTAGCCGCCCCGGCCGCTGTATCAGCATTCCTCGCCGACCTGCTGATCGACAAGCGTGGCGACCGGCAGGGCTTTCCGGGCGGTATCGCGCCGGAGCTTTCGAAGCTTCAGGAGCATCTGCTGCAACTGCTCCAGTCCCCCGACGCCACCGCCTGACACACCACGGATCCCCTCGGCTACAGCTCATCCTCCAGCGGCAGGAGTCCCAGAAAGTCGATGCCGATGTGCTGCCACACGCTCATGCCGGGCTCCTTGTCGGTGGTGACTTCCTTGCCCTGCTCCATCGTTGTCCACGTCAGGCCTTCCTGACCCGCTGCATCGGTACGCACCCCAATGCGCCACGCGATCTCGGGCAGCCGCTTGTCCACGTCGGACACGAACCAGGCAGCCAGCGTGGGGCTGTCGAGCACGACCCCCATCTCGGTATTGAGCCGGCTCGATCGCGGGTCCAGGTTCGGGGAGCCCACGAACAGGAACCGCCGGTCGACGACATAGGCCTTGGCATGGAGGGTTGCGCGGCTCGATGCGAAGGTGCGAGCGTGTCTGCCACGATCTTGCGTCAATCCGGTACTGGCAGTGGGCTTGAGTTCGTACAGTTCGATGCCGGCGTGGAGCAGCGCCAGACGGCGTGGCGCGTAGCCCGCATGGACTGCGGAAACATCCGTGGCCGCAAACGAGTTGGTCAGCACCCGCACCTTGACGCCGCGTTTGGCGATGGCGGCCAACCATTTCTCGGTGTCGTCGTCCGGTACAAAGTACGGCGAGATCAGCACCAGTTCGGTCTGCGCCGCCTCCATCAGCGCCCGCAGGCGGGGAATTGCGTGGGTCGACGGATCGTCGGGATCGTTCTCGATCTTGTCAGGCGAGTCGGCAATCACGCGCGCGCTGCCGACGTGGCCCGGCAGATGACCCACTTCGATGCCGCGCGCCAGCCCCGAGTCCAGCAGCTCCTGCACGAAGGGACTGGCACGAGCCACGTCTCCCTTTGCCTCGACTTCCTTGCGAAAGCGTCGCAGTTCCTCAGGGGCCTCCTTGCCCTCGGGCACCAGCGCGGCCACCGGATACGCGCTCTCGCTGTTCCAGTACTGGTCGAACACCTTGCTGGCGGCCTGCACGACGGGACCGGCGACCATCACATCCAGGTCGCTGAAATCGACGTCGGGTCGGGCCGAGA
Organism: Cupriavidus sp. SHE; assembly: GCF_000812445.1. NCBI lineage: Bacteria > Pseudomonadati > Pseudomonadota > Betaproteobacteria > Burkholderiales > Burkholderiaceae > Cupriavidus > Cupriavidus sp. SHE. Next base: position 24,989 of record NZ_JWMB01000087.1, read on the forward strand.
AATACGCGTCTCCGATATTGCGGCCACCGACCACGCCCACGAGGTTGTCCGCCACCATCAGCTTGTTGTGCATGCGCCGGTCCAGGCGGCCGAAATCGACCATCATCTCGGCCCAGCGCGCGGAGCGGTTGGCAAACGGGTTGAACAACCGGGTCTCGATGTTCGGATGGGCGTCGAGCGCCGCCCAGAGCTTGTCCTGATTGGTGGAATGCAGGTCGTCGATCAGCAGACGCACTCGCACGCCACGGTCGGCGGCATCGATCAACTCGCCAAGCAGGGCGCTGCCCGTGGTATCCGCATCAAATAAGTAGTACTGGAGATCGAGCGTCTTGCGCGCCGCGCGCGCCAACGCCATGCGGACCGCCAGCGCATCGGGCCCCGAACCCAGCGGATAGAAGATCGATTGACCCGGATTCCGCGCCAGCCGTGGTGCCAGGGAACTGGCCAGCAACGTATCGCTGGTATCGGTCGACGCGTAGCTCGGCGTGCGGTCAGGATGCGCTGGCAAACTGGCGCACCCTGCCAGCACCAGGATGCAGGCCGACAGACAGGCCAGCAGGAATCGGGGGCCAACGCTCGCACTCCGTTGTTGCAACGCCTGCGCCATGGCGGCCCCCAGGTGGTTGGTTCACTGCTGCGCTACGTTCTTCCGCACCGGCTCGCGATAGTAGCCACGCACGATCTGCTGCGCTACCGGCAGTCTGGCGCTGACCGGGGCCGGAAACCGCACGATCGCGTCGAAGCGGTCCACGTCCACCGGCTCGAACAGCACGCGCGGCTCGAACTGCGACAGGTCGACGAACCGCATGTCGCCATAGCGCCGCAGCGTCCGGCCAGCTTCTTCCATGAAGTCCTCGCAAGCCTGCCGCGCCACCTTGATCAGGCGCGCCTCCACATCCTCGGGGTTCACACCCACTTCCAGCGGAATGCGCACGGTATCGAGCGTGTAGGCACCGGCCTGGGAATGGTTGCGCACCGCCGTGGTCAGCAACATGCTGTTGGGCACCTGCACGGTGAAGCCTGTGTAATGGCGCGCCGGGGCTACCTCCACCAGCGTGGTCGACATCACATCCATATCGATGACCTCGCCGCCGAACGGCCCGATTTCCACCAGGTCCCCCAACTGGAACGGTCGCGTCACCATGCGCATGAACGCGCCCAGGAAGCACATCACCAGTTCCTTGCCGACCAACAGCAGCGCCGCGGCAAACGCGGCCAGCGAGATCGCCACGCTTTTCAGTTCGGATACCCAGATGCCAAGCAGTAGCAGGAAGGTCACCGCCGCGACGAAGTTCCGCGATGCCACGGTCCAGGCGCGATAGCTGCCGCGATTGTCGGCCTGCAGGCGAGCCGAGAAAAAGCGGTTGATCAGCTTGACCACCATCGTGCCCACGAGGACCACGAACAGGCTGGTGACCACGTTGATCACGATGCTGTCGTTGGCGTTGAAATGCATGGTCATTCGTCCCGGGTTCGCGCCGCCCCAAGTCGCCTGTCACGCACAAAGCGGTGGCAGGGCGCGCCTGTCCTGGGGAATTCTAGTCACACGGCACCGCCCTGCACCAGCGTATTCCATCCGGTTTCGTGTGCCGGGCCCGTCCCGCTACCCCGAGGCGCGATGCAGAACATCAAAACTGAATCGTCGAACGGGGGCAGAATCGCCCGCGCCTGCCACCGCAGCGCGGTGCCATTCACAGGGATCGAGATGATGTTGAAGTCCACCCGCCGCTGGTAAACGCGCCGCAGTAAGCGCGCCGGGTCAGGAGGCTGGCGCCGCGGAAGATTGCCAGCCGAGGCCCAGCGACTTCTGCAGCGAGACGAAATCCTTGAGGAGATCCGCATCGCCCGAGATGCGGCTCTGTTGGGCCACCACTCGCGTGCGTTCGACATCGAGCCATTCGAGCATGCTTGCCGTGCCGGCGCGGTAGCGCTGCTGCTGCAGCGTCGAGGCGCGCTCCGCGGATGCTTCCACGCGACGCAACACAACCACGTGCTCACGCTGATGGCCGTAGCGCGACAACGCGACATCGGCATCGCGCAGTGCCTTCAGCACCACGCTCTCGTAGCTGGCCTCCGCTTCGTCGCGCCCGCCCTCGGCGCCCTCGACTCCTGCGGCCACACGGCCGAAATCGAGGATGTTCCATTGCAGGCGCGGCAGCGTCATCCACGTGCCATTTTCCTTGCGCGCGAGGTGACTGGGGTCCGTCGCCGCGAAGCCCAGCGAGCCGAGCAGCGACAGCTTCGGAAACCAGTCCGCCTTGCGCACGCCGATCTGCGCCGTGCTCGATGCCAGACGCCGTTCGGCGGCACGGATATCGGGACGTGATTTCAGCAGCGCGGCCGGATCGCCAACGGCGACGGTTTCCGGCACGCCGGGCAACGGCTTCGGCGCCGATAGCTCCGCGTCGAGCGTCCCCGGCGAGCCACCGGTCAGCATCGCAAGCTGGTCCAGCGATTCGGCGATGCTGGCTTGCACCGGCGACATCTGCGCGCGCGTGTTGTCGAGCTGCGTCATCAGCCTCTCCACCTCAAGCTGCGATGCCACGCCGCGTGCGCGACGCTGCTGCGTCAGCTCGAACATCTCCGCTTCGAGTTGCTCGGACGACGCCAGGTGCGCAAGGCTTTCCTGTTGCTCGCGCAGCGTGATGTAGGCCTGTGCCACTTCGGCGGCCAACTGCACGTGGGCATCGGCCAGTTGCGCATCGGCGGCGTCGGCTTCGGCCGACGCGGCTTCGATCGAACGACGCGTGCCACCGAACAGGTCGATCTCCCAGCTTGCGTCGAAGGCTGCGATATAGAGCGACAACGGCCCGCGCCCGGCATTCGACGAGCCCTGGCCCGACAGCGCCGACAGGTTCGGCGAGCGCGTGCGCAACGTGGCCGCATCGACGGCAACCGTCGGGAACAGGTTGGCCTTGTTTCCGGCCAGTCCGGCACGTGCCTGTCGCACGCGCGCGCGCGCCACGCGGATATCGGGGCTTTGCTTCAACGCCGATTCGATCAGTCCATCGAGTTGCGTGTCGCCCAGCGCGTGCCACCAGTCGGCTACACGTGGCGTCTGGCTGTCGGTGCCTTCCCCGGCGCGGGGAAATTTCCCGGTGTCGATCGCGTTGCCAGCCACCTGCGGCGCGCCGCGATAGTCGGGGCCAACGGTGCAGCCCGCGGCAAACATCGCCGCCGCAAGCGTCAGCAAGGTGGCACGAAAGGAAACAGACATGATCAGTGACCGGTGGAAATGGGTGCGCCCGGACGGGGCGGTTTCAGCAGCAGGGCCAGCGGCACACAGAGCAGCAGTGCCACGCCAAGCGCGAAGAAGGTTTCGGAGAACGTCATCACAGCCGCCTGGCGGGCAATCTGGCCACTCAGCTGGGCAATCGCCTGCAACTGGGCATGAGCATAGTCGCCGCCCTGGGCCATGAAGCTCGCGATGCTCGACGTCATGTGCTCCTGACCGATCGCGCTATTAGCGGTCACCGATTCGCGGATCACCGAGTCGTGATAGGCATTGCGCCGGTCGATCAGCGTGCCGAGCAGCGCGAGGCCAATCGAGCCGCCAAGGTTGCGCGCCATGTTGTACAGGCCCGCGGCATCGCCCGCCTCGTGCGTGGCCACGGCGGCCATCGATGCCTGATTCAGCGGCATCATCGCCAGGATCTGGCCGAAGCCCCGCAGGATCTGCGATGCGTAGAAGTCATGGCCAACGCTGTCGACGGTCAGGCCGATATCGAGCATGCAACTGGCGAAGAAGCACACCAGCCCCGAGATGACCAGCCAGCGGCTGTCGAACTTGCCGAGCATACGCGGCAGCACGGGCATCAGCAGAAACGCGGGCAGGCCCGACAGCAGCATGATGCCGCCCGCCTGCTCGGCGTTGTAGCCGGCGATCGTCGCCAGGAACTGCGGCAGCAGGTAGGACACGCCGTACACCCCGGCGCCCACCGTGGTCACGATCAGGATCACGCTGGCGTAGTTCTTGTTCAGCAGCAGGCGCAGACGCACGATTGGCTGCTTCGCCGTGAGCTGCCCGACAAGTATCAGTGCCAGCCCACCTGCCGTCAGCAGCGACAGATAGACAATCAAGTGCGACTCGAACCATTGCTCGCGCTGGCCTTCCTCGAGCACCACGGTCAGGGAGCTGAGACCCACCGCAAGGCCAACGATGCCGAGCCAGTCGGCCTTGAAGAAGGCGTTGAAATCCGCGCGCTCGGATTTCAGGCCGAAGTACAGCAGAGGTACCAGCACCGCCGTGATCGGCAGATTGAGGAAGAAGCACCAGCGCCAGTTGACGTTCTCGGCCAGCCACCCGCCCACCACCGGGCCGAGCAGGGGCCCGAGCAACACGATCAGGCCGAACATCGACATCCCGATCGGCATCTGGTGCCGGGGCAGCCGCGTCCGCACGATGGTCTGTGCGGTCGGGATCATCGCGCCACCGGCAATCCCCTGGCCAATACGGCCGACCACCATTTGGGTCAGGCTATGCGACATGCCGCACATCATCGAGAACGCCGTGAACAGCAGCGCGTTCCACATCAGAAAGCGGCGCAGCCCGAACACGCGCGTCAGCCATGCCGTGAGCGGAATGATCACGATCTCGGCCATCAGGTAGCCGGTGGAGATCCAGGTACCCTCGGTACCGGCCGCCCCGATCTGGCCCTGGATCTGCGGCAACGCCGAGTTCGTGATGGAGATATCAAGCGTGGCCAGGAGCGCCCCGAGGGAACCGGCGGCCACGGCAATCCAGTCGGCCGCGGAAGCGTTCGGCTCCCGCGCGATTGCCGCCGCTTCAGCCATGGGTGGCCTTGATGTCGGCCTGGGTCCTGGCGGGATGGAGCTCGCGCGTATCGATGTCCACGACTACCGACAGGCCCGGCACCAGGATCGCGCGCGCTTCCGTCGGCACGTCCACATGAATCCGCACCGGCACGCGCTGGACGATCTTGGTGAAGTTGCCCGTGGCGTTCTGCGCGGGCAGCAGGGCAAACTGCGAGCCGGTACCGGGCGACAGGCTATCGACCACACCATGCAGTTCCTCACCGGGTAGTGCGTCGACGTGGAGCGTCACCGGCTGGCCGGGGCGCATACGGCCCACCTGCGTTTCCTTGAAATTGGCGGTCAGATAGAGGTCCTGTACCGGCACCACGGTCAACAGACGCATGCCGGGCTGGGCGAACTGGCCGACGCGCACCCCCTTGTCGGCAACACGCCCGGCCGTGGTGGATCGCACCACGGTGTCATCGAGGTTGAGCTTTGCCTGACGCGCGCTAGCCTGGGCCACGTCGAGCTGCGCATGCGCCTGCTCGAGCCGCGCCTTCAGCGTCACCGTCTGGCTTTGTTCCACCCGCAAGGCAGCCTCGTTGGCAGCCAGCGTGGTGGATGCGCGGGTCTGCGCATTGCGCAGCTCGGCAGTGCGCTCTTCCGTTTCGGCGCCCGATTTCACCAGCGGCGCATAGCGTTCCACCTGCGATGCCGCATAGCGCGAATTGGCTCGCGCGCCATCCACTTCCGCGGCAGCCTGCGCGATCCTCGCCTGCTGCTGCGCGAGATCGGCTTCCGCGCGCGTCACGTCGGCCTGCCGCGAAGCCACGGTCGCCTGCGACTCGTCATAGGCTGCCTGGTACTGACGATTGTCGAGCCGCACCAGTTCCTGACCCGCCTGGATCTGCTGGTTGTCACGCACGTAGACCTCGGCCACGTAGCCGTTGACCTTGGGTGCCACCGTCACGCTGTCGGCCTGGATATAGGCGTCATCGGTGCTTTCGATGAAGCGGCCATAGATCCACCAGCGCACACCGTACGCCAGGGCAAGCGCGAGAAGCAGCAAACCCGCGCCGAGCAGGATCTGCTTGCGGCGCGAAGTGCGGTCGGGAACGGCGGATTCTGGCGCGACGCCGGCTGGCGACGCCGTTGCGGCGGAATGGATGGCGGACATGGGGACGCGGGGACTTCGAAGTCGGAATGGCCCAGCAATTATTCCACTTGGTAAAAATCTGTCAACTGGTATATTTCTGTCTGAATTCAGCGACAAGGACTTCCGACATGGCGCGACACAGGCCTGCGGCCGAAGGCGGTTACCAGCGTGGCGAAGAGACTCGTGCCCGTATCATCGATGCGGCGCTGCGGCTGTTCGGCACACATGGCTTTGACGGCGCTTCCACCCGCGACATCGCGCGCGAAGCCGGGGTGAACGCCCCGGCACTCCAGTACTACTTCGATAACAAGGAAGGGGTCTACCTGGCATGCATCGACTACTTCGTCGAGCGGGTGTGGTCGCTGCTGGAGGAAGTTGTGGGCCGGGCGGAAGCCGTGGTGGCCCGGGAAGACGCCAGTGACGCAGAACTGATCGACGCCTACCTGGCGCTGCAGGCGCGCTTCATGGCCTTTCTATATGAGGGCCCCGGCACCGAGCACTGGCGTCAGTTCATGGCGCGTGAACGTGCGGGACTCGGCCCCCCGGCGGCATTCGACCGCTTCGATGCCGGCATCAACCACCGGCTGTTCTCGCTGACCACGCATATCGTTGGGCGCCTGACCGGGCAGCCGGCCACGGCGGAATCCACACGTATCCGCACCATCGCCATCGACAGCCAGGTGGCATCGTTCAAGGTGATGCGGCGCCATATTCTCAAGGCGCTGAACTGGCAGGGCTATGGGGAAGCTGAGACGCAACGCGTGCAGGATGTGATGCACGACCAGACACGGACCCTGCTCGAGGGCCTGGTCGCGCAACGCGACAGGTGAGCTGGCATAACTAGAGCAAAGACTCTAATCATGTCGCGCCGGGCGATAGCTTGGTGCCGTTTGTTGTTTTAAATCAGTTATTTGGGCGTCATCACCGACTTCGGTTACCCCGTAGTCACTCACCATCTTTAGCAGAAATATGATTGTGCTTCGAAGAAAGCCCTTGCTTATCTATCTAGTAGTAGATAATATTTGGCTCATGGACGACGCGATGCAGCAAAGCAGTCCGCAGCACCAAGCCGATCCACGCAATACCAAGTCGTTTGTCAGTACCGGGAGGCGGTCTTTTTTTTAGCCCTGGTTACCTATCTAGCAGTAGATAGCAGCAGCGCCCAAACCAAGACCCCTGAG
>NZ_JWMB01000088.1:0-8496 GCF_000812445.1 Cupriavidus sp. SHE
ATGGTCCCGCCGACAGGAATCATAAAATATGCTGTAACCGTTTATTTTGGCGGAACAGAGAATTATGAATAACTGTGATGCCCCAAACAGTGCCCCAAAAATTTAACCCTGCAATCCTTCGCGGGGAGACCTTCCCAACGGAAAGGGGGCGGCGCACACCAGAATACCAATTCGGTACGCTCAGCACGGAATTTGTCCAGCCGTCGCCAGGCTCAACTGCCATTACTTATATGCCCTCAAGGGGGCGCATATATGCTGTAGTCGGCGTCAAGCGCATCCGAGAAGCGCGAAAATTCCACGCGCAGCCGGAGCGATCAATGCATGCACTTTTCCCGGAACGTATCAAGCAGGTCATCACGCGCCCGGTCTCGCTGCAACCCAGGCACGACCCGACCCTGGCTGGTCTGGATGGTCGGGCCCGTGGCTTGGTAACTTCGATGCGGTGTGGCGTTGAATTCCGCCAACAGTTCCTGACATTCCGGGGAGAAAGCATCACCGCTAATCGGCTCGTCAGTCGCGCGGCGATATGGGTTGTGACCTTCCAGCACTGCATCGTGGATCGCATCCACTGCCGCAGCATTGCTGTCCTGGCGCTGGGCGCGTGCCACGCCGCACATGCCGAGGGTGGCCACAAAGATAATGCTCGAAACGACGGTGTGGTAGGCACTCATGCAGATCTCCAGTTCGTTTGTCACAACCGCTTGCCATCGGGAAATGCCTGCTAGTGCTGCGGGCGAATCAGTCAGCCTGCAATATGCTCCCAATCCCAAGCTTCATGGAGAGACCTTTCTCCAGCCTGAGTTGGGATGGAGAAATATAACTTTCTAGGCACATAACCACCTCTCTCGCTAGAAGCGATCTCTAGCATAGGCAATTGTGGTGTCAACGACCCCATCCCGCAGCTAGCAGGCGTCCGGACTACGGCGTTTCGAGAAGTGCGTGTACCATGACACCTACGCTCCGGGGAGCATATGCACTTGATTGCATAGATGGAAGCCAGCAGAACAACCACAGCAACCTTGGAGCCGGCCGCGGAAGAGCCGGCTCTGCTTGAGCTTGCTCGCATATTTGCCGTAAGGAGCCCTAAGATTCCCGGCATCGCTCCGCCTTACGTCGCATCCTCTCTAGTTACAAACGGCCAGCGCTACTACTACGTAGCTGGCAAAGACTGCGAAGGCAGCGAGCCACGCCTTTTCGAGGTGTTTCTGGTTAATCCGACAGGTAAGTTGGATGCAGTTCCAGCATGTCTTTACCCTGGAGCCGTCCTCGAGCTATTTCCCACAGACCTTCAGATACTGGCCGCGCCGGACCCCTGGGGAAGCAAAGTCCCGGACCTGACGATCTCGCAGATCGCGGACGGGCTACAGGCGATGTATCGCGACGAGCAACGGAACGGCGAGCACGAGCAATAGTCCATTCGCACAATGGCCAAGCCCATGCCTAGGGCTGCCTCATTTAGCGCAGTTGAGTTATCGTGCCGCAGGGTTGCGACGCCCGTACTGGCTATGGGCAGTCATCCCTGTCGGCCCGCTACCCATTCCAGCCCTCGACCTCCCCAGGACGAGGGCTCTTCTTTTTTGGCAGGCCGCGTTTGGCCTTCGGCACGCCGTGCCCTTGAGGAGCCAGTGCCGATGCCATTGCGAAAACTCCAATCCACAAACTGATCCGTGGGGAAACGAACCTAGCGCACCCGATTGGGTGATGTGAGGCGGATCGTGGCCTGCAATCCTGACATGGCCGAGAGATCGGCAATCCGTATCCCATTGAGCCACGTCCGCCTTCGGCCGTGGCTTTTTTATGTGCGTCGTCAGGGGATCACAGGCCCGCCTGCAAGACCGACCGGTGACACGGGCAGCATAGGCGCTTCCGTTCCGAAACAGAGCTCGGGCACATCTTCCGTAGACAGGATTCCTTCCGCAATCAACCTACGGATTTCGTTTATCCCAGGTTCTAGCTCCGCTTGGATGCCCCTTTGCCGCCTCGCCATTAAGAGGGCATTGATGGTGCTTGCCTTGGATCGAAGGATCAGCCCAAAGGGGAGAAGCATCTCTATCACTTCTGACGGGACACCGGCACCGAGAGACTCGACAATCTTCTTTCGCTCTTCGTTCATGCCAACGATCATCGGCGGTGCATGCACTGGCATCAACCCTGCAATTTGCTCCATGTCAACAGCCCGTCCAAGTTGGGTTGCGGTGCGTGTACCATGAGGCGCGCCCCACTGGAGAAAGTCCCATGTGCGTGAACTATGCCCCCGCCCAGCGCCAGGTGTTGCGCGATGTCTTCGGTGTCGAGCCTCCCGCCGGCGAGTGGAAGGCAGAGGCCTGGCCCGACTACCCTGCCCCGATCATCCGGGCCGCGCAAGATGGCTCGCGCGAAGCGGTGCTGGGCTCGTTCAGCATGGTGCCCAAGACAAAGATCCCGCCCGGCGTGCGCTACTACCCCACGACCAACGCCCGGATGGAAACGATAGGGAAGCTGGGCAGCTTTGCCTGATCCCAGCCTACCGGTGAGGTGCTCGGGCATGGACACCCAAAATCTGTAGTACTGGTACGGCATTGGCCTGGAAGAACGCTGCCCATAGTGCCATCGTTCTTCCAGGTAAAAAATCATGATGGCGTCCATACATCAAGATCCGCTGCGACGAGCATCGGACCGAGATCGGCCAGGAGCGGCCTTTCGGTACACTGTTGCATCACGCCACGACAAGCCGACACCATGCCGCTTTCCGACAACGCATTCGGGCACCTTGAACTTGATCACATATATGCGTTTGTCGAATCGGAAGCATCTGCGCGGCAGTTGCTTGCGAGGCACCATCTACAGGCCCTCTGGCCCGCTATGGTCCATCAGGGGCAAGGCACAGCCTCCATCGCAGTCGGCTACGCAGATGGGTATATTGAGTTGGTATGGGTAACCGACTCCGACTTGCTTCGCTCGGCGGAGCAACAGCATCGTGCCAATCTGACAGCGAGAGCTCATTGGCGATCGACCAATGCCGTGCCGTTCGGGATAGGGCTTCGAGCCAAAAATGGGCAGATCGAGCTTCCGGACAGCCTATGGCGGCCCTACTCGCCAACCTGGCTGCGTGGTGGCAGGCCCATTCAAATGCTCGGCGCGGTCCAATGCGAGATTTGGCGACCGTCGGTCTTCGTTGTGCCTGAGGTTATCGCATATCCGACACTGCTGAATGGCATCCCTGAGGAGCTCAGCAAAAGTCTGCACAAGCGATCCTTAAACGGTGCAAAACTATCCGCACCGGGGATGCGAATCGAAGCGCTTGTGGACCTAGGCGCGGCAGCCGGGATCTCCCTGTCTCGAAGCTCGCTTTCGCCGTCGCTATATATCCCCGACGCGTTGGAACTCATACTGCCCCAATGACCGCCCAGGGTCGATCAGTGACTGCCGGGCATGACGGCGGCCAGCCGGCTGGCCGAGTCCGGCCAGAAGCGGTCGGTTGACATTCGGCCCCACAAATTCATGACTGCCCTGAGCATTGCGTTGAATAGCGCTGCCGCCTTTCTCCAAACGCAAGACCATGCGAGGCGCGCCCTGCGCTTCTGAGAGGAGGGGGCTTTCGAGCCCCCTTCTTTTTTTTGTGTCATCGCGCTCTGTCAGTCGACGTTAAGAGCCCGTGCCGAACGTTGGCAATGGTCGGCCCGTCCCATCGCCATCGCCGCCCTCGTCCACTTGTGGTAGAGGGACGCCTGCCGCCAGAGCACGACCGATGCGTGCGGCGATCTTATCGCTATCGTTTCGGCCGGTACCGTCACTGTCACCACCGTCGTCGTGCGGTCCGACTATACCGCCTAAAGCCATTGCTTCTGCGACCAGAGAACCGACCCTATCTCTGTTGTTCTGGCCACTCCCGTCGCCATCCCCGCGGTCGTCATGTGACGGAATTACACCGCCCGCAGCGAAGCCCCGCGCAATCATGGCGGCAATCTGATCGTCGCGACTCGCACCAACATCATCCCCGCCATCGCCACTCTCGTTCTCTTCCTCGCCGCCTTCACCGTCGTCCTCACCATCACCTCCATCGTCCTCACCATCACCTCCGTCCTCCCCGTCATCCCCTTGGTCCCCCCCGTCGGCGTTGCCATCGCTGCCGCTGTCGGTACCGGCGTCCATGGGATCGGGCTCGCTAGGAAGGTCATCCACTGACGGCGTCGGCGTCGTAAGCCAGCCCCAGATTATGCCGCCGAGCTCTTCCGCGTCAGCTGCGCCAGCCTCCTTGATGACCGCCATAACGACGCCCTCGGCGAGTGCCTCCGGTATGGCGGCTACGGCGCTGACCAACTCATTTCCCAGCCAATCGTCTTGAATTGGTTGGTCGTAGTTGGCGTCGGTTGGATCGCCAACCACCGTGACTTCGGGCAGGGTGATTACGCCGTCTGCTCCTACCGTTGAACCCTGGGATGAGTTAGGTTCATTCCTTTTCTCAGACTGCATTGGGTCATCAGTCTGGAGCTTCCTCTCGTTTCCCATGATTGCGCCTCCCCACGGGCTTATCCGTCGATTACGTCGTCGAGAGCAGAGATGGAGCATCGACAGCCGGTCGCCTACCCTCCCCGATCTTGCGCACCCGTCCAGCTGATGTCTTACTCTGGACGAAGTCCGGCGTTCTCGTATGCCTTCTCTGTGATCTGACCTGCGATCTTACTCAGCTCATTGCGAAGATTGTCGGAGCGTACGGCAAGATTGGCTGTGGCAACGAGGCTCATGGCGAGCTCCAAGGCTGCGCTGTTGGGTCCCGGCATTGGCTTGGGGGCAACTTTTGTGAAACCCGCCACGCCAGAGTACTCATCTACGATGAACGAGATGGTCTGGTTAGCGCGCGCCACAATTTGGCGCCCTAGTTCTTCATTGACGTGAGCGGCCAGTTCTTTTGACAGGGCTGCCCGCGTAATTCTTGCAACTGCATTGATCAGTCTTGAAGAGGTTGTTGAGGCCATTTCTTTCTCCCTGAAATACTGTGAAATCAGCGGCGACAGCTTGTCTCTGGAAAACTCAGCGAGGCGCCGGCGGAACCCGGTTCAACCATCCATTCCACCGTTTGTGCGGCGCACGCTCAGTATAGGAAAGATCTAGGGGGAGGGCAGCGATGGGGCGAATCGAAGAATTCTCCCTCCTCCAAGGGTAGAGCTCGCTAGGGAGCGGTCGGGATTCGAAAAATGAATCCGCCACGTCTCCGCCAAGTAGCTGATTTCCTGTCTGGTAGCCCAGCGCACTGTGCGGCCGGAACTGGTTGTAATCTCGACGTCATGCAGCGATGAGGATAGCCAAATCGGCGTCGTGCTCACCGGCAAGCTCGATAAGCTTGGCCTGCGACCGGTCGTTGTCGGGCTGCGCCTTGGGCTCGTAGCGCAGGACCGTGCGTGACAACCCCACCAACTCACAGGCCCGACGCTCGGAAATCCGGGCGCCAGGCGTGGGCTCTGTCCATCGTCGTCTTGACCACCTGAAACTCGTCCTCAACGATCGCGAGTTCCCGGGGTTGTCGCAGCCCCGGAAACTATGAAGGCGCGCAAACGGAGATAGCATCGGAACGTCCGCTTCCTGGAGACGCGATGGGCAGCTTTGGGTCGATAGCTGCCTGTCGGACCGTCGGGATTACGCCACCGATGTCCATAGTGTGATCGCGCAGGTGTGCGCGTCCATACCCGTCATCTTGCCGTTACCGGCCACAGGCTTCTACGAGCCGAACTGGGAGACGGGCAAGGCCGTACGATGGAGGATTGGCCTGCCGGACGGGGAACCGTTTGCGATCGCTGGATTGTGGCGCACGTGGCCAGATGGCGCGGTGTCGTTCACCATGCCCACACTCAACGCTGACAGCCACCTCCTGATGCAGCGATTCCACAAGCCTGGAGATGAGAAGCGCGGCGTTGTGATTCTGCCGCGCGAAGAATGGAACGACTGGCTGACATGCCGCGACCCTGAGGTGGCGCGGACATTCCTGCGCCTGCTTCCGTCCGTTGCGATGGTTGCAGAGGCGGCTCCTGTGCCGTCACGCACTAAGGCGTCGTAGAAATTAAGGCGTCGTAGTCCCGCTCGCACTTTTGCCCAGCGACTCGGGCTGCGTCAGCGTATTGCGCCAGGTCTCCCGCTCGCTGGTCAGCGCGTCCAAGCACGTCGGCGAGCAGTAGGATGGGATCGCCGGCTGACGCGCCAGCGGCGACAGAGGCGGGATCGCGGGGACTGCGGGCAGCGTTGGTGATGGCTGTAATACGGGCGAGCAACTCGCGACGAGCAGCGTCAGCAGCGCGAGCACTAGCCTGTGCTTCATGAAGTTGGCGGATAGCATCATTGGTGGATTTCACTTGTTCGGCCACGCGCCGCTGCTCCTCAATGCGGGCATCGTCGACGGCCTTGGTTTGGACACGAGCTTGTTTACGCTGCTCAGTGGCATGTTCGGCCTTCAGCTCGGCGATCTGCTCGCCGAGCCGCCAGCCATTACCCAGCCAACCCGCAGCGAACAAAGCTGCCGCCGCTGCGCCGATCAGGATCGAACGCCACGGCAGTCGTGGCAGGGTCATGACTGGACCTCCGCCACCGCGCGGGCATGATTGGCAGGCCAGTTCTTCGGGTGCGGCTTACCGGGCCGCCAGGTGCGGGCATAGAGATCCCATGCCGCCTGCTGCTCGGTCACTGACGGAAGTGCAAAGGGGTCTGTGAAAAGCAGCAGACGCGCCACGCCGGCCGCGAGCACGTCATCCACCTCGATCGCACGATGAATGGCCTCCGGTTGAAAGGCGACACGCCGCGCGAGGCAAAGGCGCTCCAGGTGCGGCCGACTGGCGACATGCAAGAACACCCCCCACACCCCGCCGCGCGACTGAGGCGTGCCCAGCTCGAACTGCCAGAAGCCTCGCGCGGGACCATTGCCGGCCTGGCGCCGCGCCGCGAATGCCGACTCCTGCAGCCCGATGGCCAGCAGCATGACGCGCGCCTTTACCGTATCCATCGCGGGCGGCAGCAGCCGCAATGCCGGCTCGATCGCCAGGCAGATGATTTCGGATAGCGTCATAGCGTTACCTCCTGCCTGACCTCGCGCACGATGTCTGCGAGATCCTTGTCGCGGCGCCGCTCGATGAAATTGAACAGCCAGCGCACCACCGCCCAGCCCGGCAGGCCGCAGGCGAACACGAGCCCGAACAGCGCCACCAGCCCGATATAGTTCTGCGTCCACGACTGCAGCTCATAGTGCTGCACCACCGCTGCACCGCCCGCCACGCTCGACACCACCGTACTGATCAGCGCCACTGCCCACTCGCCGCGCGTACGCGGGCGCATCAGCAGCATGACCACGATGGCCGCCAGCCCACTCCCACCAGCCGCGACTGCTGCCGGCCCTCCCGCCGCCTTGAAGGCAGCCGCCCCCGCGACGCCTAGCGCGGCCCCTCCGCTAATTGGTTCTGACATTCACCCCCTCCATAAATGAGAAAGGCCCGCACAGGGCGGGCCAATAAAAAACCGCCCGAAGGCGGCAGTTTCCGAACTAAGCCTCATCGCTTGATGCCAAGTCCGGTCAGCACGGCACCATTCCAATCGACCTGCCCACCGGTACCAGATGGCCCCACCACCAGCTGATACGTAGCCGCAGCTTGGGACGTGTCGAAGTAGGCAAGCGTCGGGGTCACGACCGATGGACCCGCCTGAGAGCCAAAGTAGTAATCCGACACCGGCACACCATTGCGCACAAGGTAGGCCCGCGCTGTACCGGCTGCCCGGAGTACAACCGATGCCTGCACAAGCACCGTTGGGATACCGGCGGGCATCGCGATCGTGCAGATCGTCGTATCGCTTACGGAAGTGCTGCCGCTTCCACTGACGGAGCCGCGCGGGACCGTCACGGCCTCCCCCGCAATCTTCAGCGTGCTGATGGAGGCGTCAACGATGTGGGCGCTCTGGATTGCCGCCAGGCGGATCTGGGCCGAGTCGATCGCAGCGCTGTCGATCTTTGCATTCGTGACGCTGCCGTCTTGGATCTTGGCCGTTGTAATCGCAGCATTGTCAATCTGCGCATTGGTAATGGCCGCATTGGCTATCATCGCGCTGGTGATCCATCCCACCCCGATAAATGCCTGGCTAATGAACGTCTGACCGTTCTGCACCACGAACGGTGACGTCACGGCACCATTAGCCACGTTTAGTAGCGCGAAACGGTCAGCCTGAAACAGGATCTGTGATTGCACGGCGCCGGCTTCGTTGTCGATGCCGATGGCCATGCCTGCACCGTAGTACTTGCCATCCTGCGTGACCCCTACCTTGATGTTCCACGCTGCGGAGATCTTCCCGTTCAGCGCCACGACTGCTGACGCCGTTTGCTGCACCACCGCTGCGTTTTTGCCCGATTTGCGCCTGCAGCGTGGTTTGCTGCCTGGCCAGCGCCATATCGGCCTCCGCGCGTGCCGCCTGCTCGGACCAGACACCCGCCATAATCAGCGTCGAGCCTGCATTCGTCCCGGTATCCCCAGCCATCGGCGGGGGGCC
>NZ_JWMB01000089.1:0-14405 GCF_000812445.1 Cupriavidus sp. SHE
GTGATCACCTACGCTACAATCTCCTGACCGCGCAGTACCACCTTCCTTCCCTGATCACGTTCGCCGAAACCGCTGATCACCTTCACCGAAATCCGCATCCGAAGCGCGATTCACAAGCTCGGCGACGATCGCTCGCGCTGGCCTCGCCTCTGTCAGTAGCCCTCCTCCGACGCCACTAGGATTGCTGTGCAGGTCCCAGCGACTGGCCGCTGCTGCCGCTGCATTGAAGTCATCCATCAAGACCTTCTGGTACGGATTTGCGAGCGGCTCCAATCCAGAGTCCTCCCAAGCCTTGATCGTGGCTTTCCGGAATCCGCGCATGGGACTTCCAGAGTAGATCCGGTCACTGCGGAAATCCTCCAGCCGCCCTTCAAGAATCTGGGACTTATGTTCGCCGGGAATATTGCATTCCTCGGCAACCAGGAACGCAGTTCCCATCCAAACTCCAACGGCCCCAAACGCCAAAGATGCAGCGATGCCCCGGCCATCGCTGATGCCTCCCGCCGCAATGACGGGGACAGAAACAGAATCGATGACATCAGGAAGCAGCGCAAAATTCGGAATTCGCCCCACATGGCCGCCGGCCTCCAGTCCTTGGGCAATGAGGAGATCTGCGCCGGCGAGCGCCTAGCTTTTAGCTTGCTTCGTGCCAGTGGCTAGTCCCATAACGAGCATCCGCTTCTCGTGCGCAGGCCCCGCGATGAGCTTCAGGTCACCGACCGCCCCTGCGAAGACCTGGACATCTTCCTCTAGAACCGCGTCGATCAAGCTTCGCGTCAAGTCAGCGCGCGAGCCACGAAGGTCCGCATCTGTGCCATCTGCAGTCGCCGCGCCAGACACGGCAATGCGACCATCTAGCTCCACTAGTTCAAGTCCGAAGCCTTTTGCCAATTCACGCACGAAAGCGGCATGCTCAGGGAACTGTTCAATAATCTCTCGCCGGATCCTGTCCCTATCCAGCTCGGCCTTCGCAGCGGCTTGTGGCAATACAAGGTTGACGCCAATGGGCTTAGCCGTCAACGCGCGAGCCTCTCGGATGACTGCACGTAGCCGCGAAGGCGATAGTCCTGCGGCACCGATAACGCCCAATCCTCCGGCTTCCGACACCGCGGCGACAAGGGCCGGAGGCGTTGCACGACCTTGAGATCCCATCCCTGCGAGACAAATGGGGTAGTTGATATCGAGCAGCTCGCACAGTCGCGTCCTGAGATGAATACCTGTCATAGATGTCTCCTAGCAACCATAGATCACGAACTAGCTAGCAACTCGTCCGCATCGCTCAACTCTCCTGGGGCAACGAGGACACCGTGGTCAATTACGAGGATATCGTCGATATATACACCGTGCTCGGTACACACAGCGTCGGGATGGTTCTCTCCACCCCCTCTTCCCACCAAGGAGTGCCAAACCCAATCGCGTCATTGCCCCGCACGCGAATGTCTTCGTTGAACGATTTCCCAGTAAACCGGGCCCGGGGATGAAATCCGTGAGAGAAGTGGATAATTGAGCCGAGCCCCCCGGTACTTGCCCTTCGCAGGGCCGCTTCGAACACCTTCCGATGACTGCCCCCTCCGGCAATGCTGCGAATACGACTTCCACCTCCATGGTTAGCCTGGCTCTGCTGGCAACGCCCGGGGCTGCACGTGGGCGGCCGCACCGCGCTGGACTGGCAGGGCGTGCGACACTTCGTGGCCCTGCGCCCACGGCTCATCTTGGGGCGAGGCGCCCACCACCCTGCCGCGTTGGGTGGACGCCGTCTATGCCTATACCTACCAGGGGTGCGCGCTGTTCGATCGGCGCCTACCGGCAGATTTCGGGATCACTGCCCTGCCCGATCACCATCCGGCGGTACGGGTGTCGGTGCCCGAGCGTGCGATCCTGGAACTGGTAAGCGACTGCACCATGAGTTCGCCCGAAGGCATGCGGCTCGTCCTCGGCGCGCTGCGCACCGTCCGCCGTCCCGTCCTCGAGCGGTTGCTGACGCATTGTCACCACCTGGACATCCGCCTGGTACTCGCCACGCTGGCCGGCCAACTCGACGCGCCCTGGGCGCAGTGGGTGGAGCGACACCTTGCCGCACGGCCGCTTAGCGCGCCGTGACGGCGTGCGCCACGCCGGGGCCGCCTTGGCGCACGCCGTCACGGCGCGCAGGAAACGAAGTGGCCGAGGTGCAGGCGCGGTCGCAGGCGACTCAGGCGGAACGGTTGCAGCCATGGCGGCTCCAAGCGTCGGAGCCCGCGCGGCACGGACTGGAGACAGAACGCAGACCACAGGTATCGGCGGCAGACAAGAATTGGCCTGCAGTGGACACACCGATTTTGCAGGCCTGTGGTGGCAAAACGCCCGCATTCCCAATGTAAGTGCGCACCAAAATCGACATCATTGGATGCTATAGTCTGTGCCGGTACTTGCGGAGATTCCTATGCGTACGACGATTACGCTTGACGATGAACTGCTGGCCAAGGCCCGTGCCTATACGGGGCTGGAAGAGAAAACGGCACTTGTGCGCGAGGCGCTAAAGGCCTTGATCCAGCGTGAAGCCGCCAAACGACTCGCGAACCTTGGCGGGAGCCAACCTGGCATCGAAGGGGCACCGCGTCGCCGCAGCGACGATGACGAAAACCGGATCGGTGAGCCACCAGACGGTGGATCAGATTAAGATCATTGAGGCTCCTGTCAATGGCGACGCACCGAATACGGTTGACGAAGAGGCCAAGGTCCTTACACGTTCACTGCCAGGCGTGGAGTCGGTCGCCGACGAAGACGGCGCGATGATCATCCGGTTCAGTGACGGAACTGAGGCTACTGTCGTGCGCAGCTTTCTCGCGTGGGCGGGCGATCCGACGTTTGAGCTTTGACTCCCTCGTGATGAGCGGACGGGCATGGCGTGTTCCCCTCGACCCCGAGTTCAGGCCGATTGAATTGGCAGCAGAAGTTGCGCGCGCGCTCTTCTCGCAATTCGCTCCCAATGCCGATGAGATTACGTTCTTATTCAAGCAGGACGTCGAATTTTTCACCCCGGAGCAAATTGGTCTAGCGTGGCTTGTCCCAATTGCGATGTGGACATCGAAGACTGGTGGGTGACCAAGATGGATGATTTCGCTGTGGGCAGACTACCTGACCTGCTGGTCAAGACTGCTGCTGTCAGGCTACCGTCTCATTGAACGATCTCAGATATTTGTGGCCGACAGCATTTGGACGGCTCGTACTTGAGGCGATGAATCCGAATCTACGCACCCTATCGGGTGAGCAAGAATCGCAACTCGAAGATGCGCTCGGCTGCAAGCTTAGAGCAATCTGTGTACCTATCTAGCTCTGATGCTCTCAACCGCCCGGAGAACGCCTGCTGTAACGGTGCTGCGCGCGAGCGCCGGCGACCGAAGGCCTTCCGAGTTTTCGCGTCATTTCCATTGGAATGATGCTGCTCGCACGAACTGCACACGCGCCTCCTCGGGCAGCCATGAAAATCCAATCTCGAGCCCGTGATCACACGCATCAGAGCATTTCGAAATGTCGACGTACTGCCAATGTTCCGGACGACACGCTTCTGCCCATATCCGCTCGAAAATGGCGCGGTCGTCGGAATCATGTGAGATGTGGTCCAACACAACCGAATAGAACGTCCATGGCTTTTCCCAATCCTTGAACTGAATTGCAACCCCGATGAGGTCAAGCGTGGCCATATTGCTTTGGTCCCAAAGACTCGAAGCGGTCAACGATACCACGCTGAATGGCTGCTTTCGGGTGTGATATGAAGGGTCGGTCACGGCCCGCTCACCGAGACGCCCCCTGCGTCCCGCACAGGAACTCGGCGATTGAGTCTCGGCAACCAACGAATCGGCAAGATCCGAAGCTGCCCCCGCACGAAAATTTTGGTCCTATGCTTCGGCTCTTCGGAGCCTGCGGTGCCTTCGGGCGCGCGCTCATGACGATCAGTATCTCGCTGATCCGAGGAAGCCTCCGGCCGTCACATGCTGCAATCCCCTTCTGCCACGGAGATAAGCGATGGATGACCATACCCAGATTCTCGTCTGCAAATGCGGGGGCCCCGTCCGGATTCGCGAACTGCACTTCGAAATCGGAGGCAACCAGGCCTTGGACTGTGCGCCATGTCCGCTGTGCTACCGAAAGCTCTACCAGATGTGCGTTGAAGGGGTCGTCTCGGCCGAACTGGTTTCGGAGGTGGAGTGGGACTAGCGCCCAGCGCCCACAACTTGAGGGGCTCCGGCACAAGCGCAAAATGGGCTCCCATCAACTCTAGGAGCTAGTCATGACTACCTCCCAAACATCTGTCACCCACCACGACCCGTGGAACAAGGGAAGACTGACGGGGCAGAAACCTCCGTTGAAGCTATCCGAGATCTGGGCCATCCGTACGCGCCTTCAGCTCACCGCAAACACGAGAGACTTGGCGATGTTCAACCTCGCCATCGACAGCAAACTGCGCGCTTGCGATCTGATCCGTCTCCGCGTTCAGGATGTCAGCGTAGGAAGACAAGTTGGCATGCGTGCGACGGTCATGCAGCAAAAGACCCATCGACCGGTGCAGTTTGAGATTACTGGCCCGACTCGCGAATGCCTCCAGGCCTGGATACATGCACGGGGATTGAGCTGCGGCGACTTTCTCTTCCCCAGTCGTTTGCATTCTTCGCCCCATATATCGACCCGACAATATGCCCGATTGGTCCATCGGTGGGTAGCCTCGATCGGCCTGGACACCTCCGCTTATGGGACGCATTCAATCCGGCGAACGAAGGTCTCTTTGATCTACCGACGGACCAAGAACTTAAGAGCCGTCCAACTGCTCCTCGGTCATACCAAGCTCGAGAGCACCGTCAGGTATTTGGGCATTGAGGTTGATGACGCTTTGGAGATTGCAGAGCAAACCGAAGTCTGACCTTTACATCGGCCGGCAGGCGGTCGCTTGTCGGCCATTAGGGGCCATTTGGTTGGTAGACGTTCGTGACCGAACTCCCCTCATTCCGGACGTAGACGCCTCTGTACCTGAATCCCAACCAAGTCGGGGAGACGCCGAACAGAATCCGCCACCCTCCGCGCATCCCGTCGCACCAATTACGCACGTTGCAAGCAAATATTAGAAAGCACTGGACAAGTCAAGCCACGAGGCCAGTGATTCGCAGGATTGACGCGCAACGCGGGTCGCTTCGCAGTTCCGGCAACCTGCGGCGCGATGCATCTCGGGTGGGATGACCGCACGGTATGTTGACATGCATCCAGAGGTCGCAGCCGAAGCGGTTCTCGGCGAACAGCCTGTTGACCCCGCTTGATGCTGGCGTGGACGTCGCGATCAGGATTGCACGTGCGCATTCAAGACCCATGCCTCTGCAGGATTTCCTTGGCGATCGTGTTACGCTGGATTTCGCTGGTTCCCGTGACGATGCGGTATAGCCGGAGCCTGCGGAAGATGAACTCGACCGGATGGTTCTTCGTGACACCCACGTTGCCATGAATCTGCACGGCCTTGTCCGCGATCTGGAAGCAGGCTTCCGAGACGAAGAGCTTGCACATCGACGCCTCCATGCGGACGTCACTGCCTGCATCGGCACGGCGCGCGGCAGCCAGCACCATGCTCTCGCAGGCAAACAGGCTGGACGCCATGTCCGCCAGCATGTGCTGGATGGCCTGGAATCGCATGATCGGGCCGCCGAACTGGCGGCGCGTGTTCGCGTAGTCAATGGACAAGCGCAGCGCCTGGCGGGCCAGGCCGATCATGGTCGGGCAGTGCAATAGGCGGTTGAGGCTGATCCGGTTCATCGCAAGCCGGAAACCGTTGCCTTCGCCGCCGATGCAGTTGCAGCGTGGCACGCGGACATTGTCGAGGATGATGTCGGCGTCCACGTACTGGCCGGTGATGGGCACGCAGGCGGTATCGAGTGTCACTCCCGGGCTGTCCAGATCGATAAAGATCGCGGAGATGCCTTCGTTGCCCTTGTCGGGGTCCGTGACGCACATCGCAAGTCCAAGCCAATTCAGAGACGACTCAGGACAAGGACAGGGATCGCAAGAACTTCGCTGAGATCTTTGAAGTGGCCGGAGTTGGCACCTGACGGTTGCTGTTCCATCGGCATGGAGGCGGTGGCGTAAAAAAAAGCCGCCCGGAGGCGGCTTTTGCCAAAGTTGCTTAGGGCAGCGCTACAGCCACAAGTGCACTCATACCCAGCCCGTGAATCGTTTCCAACACAGACAACACAGACAGCTTCACGAAATCCAGAGAGTTTTTGCCCATACCTTCACCTTCGGCCTTTCCGACACCAGTTGATGTCGAGTTAATATTTGTCATACCGCGCAGCTTGACGAAGTCAAGCACCACCAGCAGGAGAAAATAAAAGACCAGGTATGAGGCACCCAGCAGGGTCGAACTGCCCGCAACCGCCCCTGACCTAAGCAACCTTGCCGTGGATTATGCCAGATCGGCCCGTGTTCTCACGCTCGGGCGTGGCGCTTCCGGTCACAGGGGCGTTTTCTCACGATTGCCAAGCTGCATGAAGGGGCGTGCAGCGAGCGCGTCAACGAAGATTTTCTGCATTGCTGCCATCCTGTCGGCCACGGGCGGCGACTCGTATGTCCATCGGCGCCCTTTACCTACAGGTAGCCGCCCACAAGGCCGCCGGCCTGGTGCAGCATTTCCCGCAGCCACGCGTCGCGGTCCAGACCCAAATTCCGGCCGTAGGGATCGTCGTTGGGGTCGGGCGCATCGCGCTGCGCCAGCGCCTCGGCAAATTCCGCGGCAGCCTGATTACCAGCGAGGTCGACAGCAGCTGCGTTGCCCAGTGCAATCCATCCGCCAGACTGGCCCATTAGAGCCTGTGCACCGTCCAGATCAATAGCCCGCAAGGCGCCGCGCGCGGTCGCGTGTGCTGTGAGTTGGTAGTCGGCCGCAGCGTCCAGCGCGGCCTGCGCCTCGGCCTCGCGCGCGCGGTAGATATCCGGATTCATAGGGACGTTTCCTTAAGCCTGCCACGAAAATCTGGTCGCAAGATACCGAACGGTCGAGTCTTGCAAATCATGCCCGACCTGTCTCATCTGCGCTGAGAACGCAGGGAGCGTCGGATCGGCAAACGGCTCGCTGACGTAGAGTTCGGCACGCGAAATCACCGGTGTACGACAGCGACCCGACAAAGAAGGCAGTGGCCCACCTGTCGTCGTCTGGCAGCGCGCCGAAACTTGGCATGGCGGTGCCGGTAACACCGTTGCTGAGCACTTGATGCAGCGCGAAGAGGCTTCGCTCCTGCGCGCGCAGATGATCGGTCAGATCGGTTGGCTTCGGATCGAGCGTCGCAGCCAGCGGCCCATCACCACGCCCCTGCGCGCCATGGCAACTTGCGCACTGCGCCTGGAACAGCTGAGCGCCCCGACTTAGATCGGGTACTTTGGCAGGCGCCACTGGAAAAGGGTACGCGCGCTGTACAGCGGCCGCGAGTTCGTGGGCGATTTGCGCCACGGCAACCGCTGTGGCCTTGTTCGCGACTGCCTCGCGCAATGACGCTGCCTGCTCGCGTAGCGATTGAGTGGCGGGACCCTGAGGCAACTCTCCCAGTTGGCGCTCCGCTGTGGCCGCAAACTCCTGCATCTCCGCATATTCGGATCCATTGAGCACCTTGCCATCGTCCACCGCACCGCCGTAGTCAACCGCGACGTAGTCCAGGAGTTGCCAAATCTGCCGGGCTTTGGCGTCGAAGGCCTCCGCGGCGTGGACAAAGTTCGTGAACAACGCGCTGATCGTCAGCAGCAGTGCAATCGGCCAACGGCTCAGAACTCGGCAAAACATGGAGGCACCCCGGATATTCATTCGGAAATGAGTGTAATTCGCATTCGCCACCACGTCCACGCCAAACGCTTCGTTCCCGCCACCCTGCGACGCATTAGTGTCCAACGATGGCGTCGTCGGCTAGGCCAAGCGAGATCCTACCGTCAAGTGAGGCCTAAGGATCGCGCCGGATCTCAATGTAATCCCCCCGACAGTTTCCGGTTAACTCCTCGTACTGAGTCCCTCGCATTGCAGACGCCGCAAAACTGACAAGTCAATGCGACGCACCGTGCTTGCTGCATTCCTTCTCGCACCTTTCGCAAATCGTGGCACACAGCGCACAGATCTCCCTTGCGTGCTGGGGCTTTCTGAGGCCACCATCGCCGCTGCGAATGCGCAGGCCTGCACGCACCCGATATCAAGTTCGATGCTGTAGCGAGGCGTCTCAATGAACGCCCGCGCAAGACACTAAACTTCGGTACGCCGGCTGAACGACTCCATCAAGCTGTTGCGTTGACCGGTTGAATCCACAGGTGAAATCCGCTGCCACGCCGCAATGCCCACGCGCATCCACGAAGAATGCGCATCCAATCGTTAAATGACGGGAATCTAACCGCCACATGACATAGTTCTTTCAGAGCGGCTTCAAGTATTACCGCATCAGAAGCGATGCAATGCTCTTAAATTTTTCAATATCCAATCCAAGCTCCAGACGTTTGCCTTTGCATTGGCGCGATCAACGCAGGAAAAGATTTGTATTCATTACCGTATGAAACTGTATCTTCAATTTCTTCCCCGCCAGTGTTACCTCGTTAACATCAATCTTTCGGGAGGATTACATTTTCGCTCTATACGGCCCGCTGCTCGGGTCCGGGAATAAAATTAAATTGAAAAGACAGTTCTCGAACGCCCCATCCGCTACTTGTAATGTCAGGATGCGAATGAAAGCAGGCATGCCACTCCTCTTGTCCGTTGGCGCAGCCATCTGCCTTGTGCCGGGACAGGTGTGGGCAATACAACTGGCATGGGTTGCCGAGACACCGACTGGACTGGGCATTGATGGCATCAAGGCCGAACGCCGCGACGACGGGGATGAGGTCCAGCTATTGGTGTTGGCGGCCAATCCCCGGCATCACTCGATGAAGCATGTTACGCCGCCGAAGGCGACGAGCCAGCCGCCGGACCGATCGACGCCGGCATCTGCACCGGACAGTCAACAGGCGGGTTGCGAAGATGACAAGAAGACAAGGTCCACTGAACCTGTTGTTCCACAACATGGTGGACCCAATGCGCCCTAGTGCAGGACCATAACCTGGAGATCTAAACGATGAAACAAAAACTGATGGTCGGAGCCTTCATTGCTGCCGTATCGCTGAGTGCGGCGGCGGTCGATATGAGCAATGTCGTTAAAACCTACGATTTGCAGGACGGCTCGAAGGTGCACGTTTTCAAGGACGGCAAGATGGGCATGGAGAACAAGTTCGGCAAGTCCATGAACATGCCGGAAGGCAAGGTCATGGAGACCAGGGATGGCACGAAAATCATCATGAAGGGCAACGAGATTTTCAGGCTCGACGAAGCCCTCAGGAAGGGCCACAGCGAAGGGGGCTGATGCTGCCAGGGCGCGTTGCGCGCCCTACTTCGCCCACTCGGGGGATGCAGAAACGAAAATCCGCAACGGCCTCGTTGCCTGCATTCTCCATTCCTGCCGTTCCCCCGCAAGCAAATGAATCGTCACGGGCTGACTATTCGCCATTGGCGTCATGGCTTCGCTCTGCGATAGCACGACAGCGACGTCGATGCTTTTTTCACCCAGGTTTCGCAAGCTGAGCGAAACCGACTCACCGGTCCGGACGGCACGGCTCGCAGGCTGGCCGTCGAGACGGTCCACCTCCACGACCCACTCCGTCGCCGGCCATGTCTTTCCCGACGCGCCCGGCGCCAGATAGGCGGCCGCGGCAGGTTGCACGTCCGGGATGGGGATGATGTGTGCGTGAGCGACAAGCCCCGATAAGCTCGCCAGCCCAACGATTCCATATCTAATTCGACGCAACGCTTGCCTCCACTGCAGTAAGATTTGAAAGCCCATCGGGTCACTTGCTTCCGCCTCGCGGCGCAAGCTGACCAGCACGGCAGCCCACCCCAGGCAGCGCTGCTGTGCGCGAGGCCCTTGCGCGGGCCTCAGGTCAGTCCGAGGCGACCATGCGGGAACGTCATGGTGAAACGGGTTTTTCCGCCGGAACAGTCCGCGGCAATTTTTCCGCCATGCGCAACCACGATCGCCTTGGTGATCGACAGTCCCAGTCCGACACTGTCCGAATCCAGTCGCGTCCTGGACTTATCTGCCCGAAAAAACCGATCAAAAATGTAAGGAAGCAGATCCGGCCGGATTTCCTCGCCCTCATTCTCCACCACGATCATGGCATCAGTTCCGTGCTCCCGTACAGACACCAGGATCTGACGACCCTCCGCGGTGTAACGCAGCGCATTGGATAAGAGGTTGCTGAGCGCCCGACGCATCATCAGACGGTCGCCCGCTAATTTGGCGTTCCCCTGCAGTTGCAGGTTGACCCCCTTGTCCTCGGCCAGCGCGTCGTAGAAGTCGAAGAGTGCCAGCACTTCATCGGCAATATCGATCGACTCCTCATTGGGCAGCGTGATGCCGTGCTCCATTTTTGCCAGATACAGCATATCCGAGACCATCCGTCCAAGACGCTGCAATTCCTCGGCGTTTGAGGTCAGCACATCGCGATACTTTGCGGCGTCACGCGGCTGGGACAGAACGACATGTGTCTGCGTCATGAGGTTGGTAATCGGGGTGCGCAACTCGTGCGCCAGATCTGACGAAAATTCCGACAACCGTTGAAAATCGTTCTGCAGACGCTCGAGCATCGCGTTCAATGTCGCCGCGAGATCCGCCATCTCGACTGGCACCGCGGCCACCGGCATGCGCGCATCCAATCGGTTCGCCGTCACATCTTTAGCGCGCGATGCCATCATGCGCAGTGGCGCCAGACCGCGGCGCGCAGCCCACCAGCCCAGCAAGCCGCTAGCGAAAGCAGCGAGCGTTGTATAGAAAGCCAAGGACCGGCGGAAGGCATGCATAAAGTGTGCATGAATCTCCGTGTCCATTCCGACGACCACTTTCAAGGCGCCCACATCCGAGCCTAAAACGGGCACCTCCGCTCGCATGCCGCGGTAGTGCTTGGTTTCCTGCTGCCACACGAAGGTGCCTTCGGAGTTCGGCCCCTCGTTCGTAGCGCTCTCCGCCGGCCTGAAATCGAAATCCCGCGTGGCAAAAATCGTCTTGCCTTGCGCGGTCTGCACCCGTGCGACAAAGCCGGGATGGTGCTCCACCAACTCCTGCAGGCGCGCAGGCAGACGTTCCACAGGAGTTTCATCCGCGACGCGTTCAATCAGACGGATGTTGTCCCCCAGCACCACAAAATCTTCGTTGGCGAAGTGCCGGTCCATCGCCAGCCAGATAAGCACGCCAAGTCCGAGCAGGACCACTGCGGAGGAAAGCGAGAACAGGATGGTCAGCCGAACAGTCAGGGACAGACGGTGCCTCATAGAGGATCCTCAGGTGCCTCGAGGACGTATCCCATGCCGCGCACAGTCTGGATCAGCTTTACTTCAAAGCCGTCATCGATTTTTGCCCGCAGGCGCCGGATCGCCACGTCGATCACGTTACTATCGCTATCGAAGTTCATGTCCCACACCTGGGAGGCAATGAGGGATCGGGGAAGCACCTCCCCCCTTCGACGCGCAAACAACTCGAGCAAGGCGAATTCCTTACTGGTCAGCGTGATGCGTCGCCCACCGCGAGACGCTCGCCGCCGGCTCAGATCCAGAATCAGATCGGCCACTTGAATCCGGTCCATCGCTAGTTGCACCGCGCCTCGACGCAGCAGCGTCCTGACCCTGGCAAGCAGCTCCGAAAAGGCAAATGGCTTGACCAGATAGTCATCCGCGCCGAGCTCGAGGCCTCGCACGCGATCGGCAACACTGTCTCGCGCCGTCAGAAACAAGACCGGGACCGCGTTCCCTGACGCGCGGATGGCATGCAGAATATGCCATCCGTCGACGTCGGGCAGCATGACATCGAGGATGATGAGATCGTAGGTTTCATTGACCGCAAAGTGTTGACCATCGAGTCCATTGGCGACCAGGTCGACCACGAACCCCGCCTCGGTCAGGCCCTGCCGGAGATACTCCCCCGTCTTGACTTCATCTTCCACTACCAGCAGTTTCATTACCCAACCTCCTCCCAACGCGATCGGCCGGGTTTTGTTAATACAAATTTTTATCTTCGGCGTAGTCTACCCAGTACGCACCGAGGTGACCCCAACCTGTCCGGAATGTAATGTTCAGGTAAGTCGTCGGTAGCCAGCATCTCGCTACTCTTTGACCTGCCGCAAAAACCGAAGCGGCCATTCAAGCGAAAAGGACTATTTTCATGCGACGTGATCGACTGTCTGGCATCTTGCTGCCCAACCTGCCACGCCGCCGTTTCGTACAAGGTTTGGCCGCCGGCGGGGTAATGGCGGGGCTGAGTGCTTTGGGCGGAACTGCGTGGGCACAATCATCGGGACTCCCCGAAAGCGCTTCATCCGGCACCGCCCCGGTATTGACGGGGACGGAGTTTGACCTTGTCATCGCCGAATCGGTTGTCAACTTTACCGGTACGCCGCGGGTGGCGACAACTATCAATGGGATGCTTCCCGGTCCGACGTTGCGCTGGCGGCAAGGCGACACCGTGACGATCCGCGTCACGAACCGCTTGCACGAGCACACGTCAATCCACTGGCACGGCATCATCCTGCCGTTCCAGATGGACGGCGTACCGGGAATCAGCTTTGCCGGTATCGCCCCCGGCGAGACATTTACCTACCAGTTCAAGGTCGAACAAACCGGCAGCTACTGGTATCACTCGCATTCCGGCTTCCAGGAAATGACCGGTGTGTATGGCGGCATCGTGATTGATCCGGCCACCGGCGTGGACGGTGTGCGAGCCGACAGGGACTACACCATTCTGCTCTCGGACTGGACCGACGAGGACCCCATGCGAGTCCTGTCGAAACTGAAGGTTCAGAGCGACTACTACAACTACATCAAGCCCACCGTCTTCGATTTTTTCCGCGACGTTTCAAACGACGGTGTGAAGAGCGCTTTCGAGAAGCGCAAGATGTGGAACGAGATGCGGATGAATCCGACCGACCTGGCGGATCTTTCCGGTGCCACACTGACCTATCTGACCAATGGCGTTACCCCCGCTGGCAATTGGACTGGCTTGTTCAAGCCCGGTGAGAAGGTACGCCTGCGGTTCATCAATGGGTCCGGGAATACGTTCTATGACGTACGTATTCCCGGCCTGAAGCTCAAGGTCATTCAAGTCGACGGCCAGAACCTGGAACCCGTAAGCGTTGACGAGTTCCGCTTTGGTCCCGGCGAGACCTACGACGTGCTGGTGGAACCGCGAGACGACGCCTATACGATCTTCTCCCAATCCATGGATCGCACTGGCTACGCCCGCGGCACACTCGCGGTGCGCGCAGGACTCAACGCCCAGGTGCCGGCCGTGGACAAGCCCGAGTGGCTCACCATGAGCGACATGATGGGTGGCATGGGTGGCATGGGTGGCATGGACCACAGCAAGATGGACATGGGCGGCATGAACCAAGGCAGCATGGCTGGCATGAACCATGGGGCCATGACCATGGACCATAGCCAGCACGCGATGGGCGGCATGGCCATGGATGCTTCGCTCAAGGTCCCCAGCACGAAGGCTCGGCACGCCAAGACCGAATATGGCGCGAACACGGACATGCGCGTGGACATGGCCAGAACGAATCTCGACGACCCTGGCATCGGTCTGCGTAACAACGGCCGCCGCGTTCTGACGCTGGCCGATCAACATACCATTGGCGGCCCCCTCGACAAGCGCGGTCCTGCTCGGGAAGTTGAACTGCACCTCACCGGCAACATGGAACGCTACTCCTGGTCAATCGATGGTGTTGAGTACGGCAAATCCACACCGGTCCGTTTCAAGTACGGTGAACGACTGCGCGTGATTCTGCACAACGACACGATGATGACTCACCCGATGCACCTGCACGGCATGTGGAGTGAGCTCGAGTCGCCTGACGGTTCGTTCCAGGCCCGGCGACATACCATTCCGGTCCAACCTGCGCAGCGGATCAGCTTCCTGGTAACCGCCGACGCATTGGGCCGCTGGGCATGGCACTGCCACCTTATGTTGCACATGGATGCCGGGATGTTCCGCGAAGTACTTGTGGCCTGATCCGACTCTCTTCAACCGACTACCAGATCCCATGTACAAGTACACACGAATTGCAGTCGCCGCCCTGCTCACTGCAGGAATGAGCGCCGCGTGGGCACAGCACTCGCATTCGCCCAACAGTTCAAACAACGATGGTGCGCCGGCAAACGAAGCAACGCCGGATTCACGCCCCCAGAAGGCGACAGCCCCAACCGCGAAGAAGCAGGGCTCAACGCCGAGCGCAGGACAAGGCTCAATGCAGGGCATGGACCACAGCAAGATGCAGGGCATGGACCAGGGCTCGATGCAGGGCATGGACCACAGCAAGATGCAAGGCATGGACCAGGGCTCAAT
>NZ_JWMB01000090.1:0-1288 GCF_000812445.1 Cupriavidus sp. SHE
TGAGCTTGCCCCCGCAAAACGAATCCCTTGCTGAGGTTAAACTGAAGCAAGGAGAGATGTGATGACAAGCAAGACAAAGCGGGCGCAGTACACGCTGGAATTCAAGCTGGAAGCGGTACGGCTGGTGAAGAGCGGGCAGAGCATGGCAGTGGTTAGCGCGACCCTGGGCATCAGAGCGCAGACGCTGCATAACTGGGTCAAGGCGGAGCGGGAAGGCAAGCTGACTGGTGCGGGTATGAAGCCGGTCAGCCCGGAGCAGATGGAGCTGGCCCGGCTTCGGGCGGAGGTGGCGCGCTTGAAGATGGAGCGCGATATTTTAAAAAAAGCCGCAGCATACTTTGCGAAGGAGTCGGTGTGAGGTATGCGTTCATCGAGCGAAACCGACGTTACTGGCCGGTCTCGGTCCTGTGTGAGCTGTTAGGGGTCAGCCCCAGCGGCTATCACCAGCGCAAGCAACGCACAGTAAGCACCGACAGGCCAGATAGAGGCCGACTCAGTGACGATGCCTTGTTGGCCCACATCAAGGCGATTCACGCCGGGGTCAAGGGGGAGTACGGCTGGCCGCGCATGTGGAAGGAACTGCTGGCGCGTGGGGTGCGGGTGGGCAAGGAGCGTGTTCGCAAGCTGATGGCGCTGCACGGCATCCGTGCCCGCCACAAGCGCAAGTACATCGCGACAACCAACTCGAACCACGATTTGCCGGTGGCCCCCAATCTGCTGCAACGCGACTTTAGCCCAGCAGCACCCAATCAAGTCTGGACGAGCGACATAACCTATGTGGCGACCGCCGAAGGCTGGCTCTACCTGGTGGTCATCATCGACCTGTTCAGCCGGCAGGTGGTTGGCTGGTCGATGCAACCACACATGAAGGCCGAATTGGTCACGGACGCGCTGCGCATGGCCTGGTTCCGGCGCCGCCCGGAAGCCGGTGTGATTGTGCACACCGACCGGGGAAGCCAGTATTGCAGCCATCTGTTTCAAGACGCCCTGAAGGCGTATGGCATGCGCTCGTCAATGAGCCGCAGGGGCGATTGCTGGGACAACGCGCCGACTGAGAGTCTGTGGGGGTCGTTGAAGGTCGCTCGCCTGCACGGTCGCCAGTTCGCTACCCGCCGCGCCGCAATGGACGAGGTAATTGACTGGCTTGGCTTTTATAATGCCAGCCGACTCCACTCGACGCTGGGCTACGTCAGCCCCATGACGTTCGAGAAAAACTGGTCCGCAGCTCAGCAACACCGGGCTGCCTAATTCCCTCGGTTATGGGATTCGTGGAACAGGGGCAAGGTCA
>NZ_JWMB01000091.1:0-12390 GCF_000812445.1 Cupriavidus sp. SHE
CACGAAAGCGAATGGGCTAACCCGGTCAAGTGGAGGCACCTTATCCAGGAAATTGAGACACGAACCGGGCCGCAAGTCCAGCATGAGGCCGAGCAGAATCGTATCGAGAAGCTGGTCTGGTGGGATGAGGTGAAGGCCGGTGTGAGTGATCTGCCGGGATCGGATGTGTTTCATATTCATCCGATTGGGATGGTTGGGAATTTTGCGCGTGAGCACCAATTGATCACGATGGAAATGCTAATCGCGGTTGAGTCAGGTAATTCCGCAGCACATTATGAGAGACTTTTGTCTCATTTAAATAAATATGCATGGTTATACGAAGTAAATACGCCGAGACGTATAGCCCATTTTTTATCTCAGGCTGCTCATGAAAGTGCCTTGAAAATTCGGAGTGAGAATTTATATTTTAGACCAGAAATCATGCGAAAAACATTCGGTTGCAAGGGGGGTAAGAAAAATTACAACGAATCATGTGATGATTGCACTCAGGGGCGTTTGAGGGAGAAGCTGTGGACTCAGGAAAGCTATTACGCCCACAATCCTGAACGCCTGGGTGGATATGTTTATGCGGACAGGATGGGTAATGGAGCGGAATCCACTGGAGAAGGATTCAAATATCGCGGAAGAGGGATTATTCAGGTCACGGGGAAGGATGGGTACCAGTCATTTCAGGATGAGCACAATAGGCGATCTCCCGATGATATTCAGGATTTTATTTCCCACCCGGAGCTCGTCTCGGAAAATGTAGGGTATGCCGTTGAGTCAGCATTTATTTTTTGGTCTAAAAATCACCTAAATTCTATCTCCGATTTGGGGAGTTTTGCCGATGTCACGCAAGTCGTCAACGGCGGCCAGAACGGATATGGCGATCGACTTCGTCGTTACAACAAGATTGCCACAGTTCTTGGACTTCCTCAAGGTGTCTAAATGAGATTTATATATCGGTCGATCTTGATTTCTGGGTTCCTTTGCTGCGGCTTTAGTTCGTACGCGGGCACTTTGTGTAATGATGATGAGACCTCTATTTTCGATTGTAAATTTTCGAAGAAAATAGCATCGGTCTGTATGGCACGAGGTGATGGCCTCCTTGTCTATCGTAATGGGACGAGAGAAAAGATCGACATGGAAATCTCGGATGGTGGACGGAAAAATAATAAATTCTATTTTAGCTACAGGCCTTACGCTGGCGGCGGGGAGGCGCACATTAAATTCTCAAACAATGGCTATAGGTATTATATCTACGATAAAATAATTAAAGCTGATGATGGGCATGATTTTTCTGCAGGGATTGTAGTCTATCGAGGTGATAAGAAAGTGGCAAATCTAGGTTGTATAAACAATGCGTCGATTCGACAGCAGGCGTACAGTAGCATTACTCGAGAAAGCTATCGGAATATAGATACCGAGTAGCGCTGTGAAGAGAATTTAATCTGACATGCACAAGGAATTTGGTGTCGAAAAGATGTCATCTTTGATCGCAAAGGTTGAAGAATAACCAAGTAGGAATGAATACGTGAAAAACCTTGCATACGAAAACGACGACACGACCCACGGAGGCAAGATCCTGACGGGCTCCGACCGCATTAAGGCAAACGGGCGGCGGGCCGCCCGTTTGCCAGCACCAGCACCAGCAGCGATGCCTCGCTGCCAGAACTAGCGCGCTTCCTGCGCGCGCAGACAGGGCTGATTCCCGCATTCCTCGGCACGCAACTAGCCGACGTGCTGGAACTGCAGGGTGACCATTGGGTGCCCGCCGCCACCGGCGCTCAGGCACTGGTCTTTGATCCAGCCTTCCTCAGGGCCATCAATACCCTCCAGCGGCTCGCCGCACACCTGCTCGCAGAAGGCGAGCCGCAGTACCGTTTCGAATTCAAGCCGATTCCAACGCTGGGCCTGACTGATACGCTCCTTACGCTCGACGGGCAGAAGCTGCATTACTACAACCAGCGCGAGACTTGGCAGGCGATGACCTGGCCGGCGAACAACCTGCAGGAGGCGGGCACCCGGCTGCAGTGGCAGACACCGAGCGGGCGGGGACCAACAAGAACTATGAATTTGGCGGGCGCCAGGGACTGGTGCGGATGCTGGAACGGGCGCACCTCGAGCCGCTGAACAGCGCGACGTACCAATTGAGCTGGCAGGCCGCTCCCGATACAGCGGCGCCGAAAACTAACCCCGCCGCCGAGGACCCGGATCGCATGACGCCGCGCGACGCGCGGCTGCCGGCCGCGAAGGACGTGACCTACCCGATCCGTTATCTGATGCGCACCGAGATTGGACGGGGGCCGCTGGGGAAGCTGTTGCTGCGGAACTTCGTACTGCCGCCGCGCATGTTCTTGGTCGGCAAGGGCAGCGCTACTGCCGTGGAATCGCCATCGCCCGCATGTACTCGCTCTTCTTGTCGAAGATGAGTTCGCTCAGGAACGATGCCTCGTAGGCCTTCAACAGGTGAGCGTGGAAGTCCTCGATATAGCGCGTGACGCGAGTCTTCTCGCATTCGATGCCGCAGAGCCAGTCGAACATCTGCATGTCCCAGCGGAAGCGCAGCCCGAGTTCGGCGAACGCGGCGTTGTACGCGGCGAGCTGCATTTCGCGATCAGGCTGGCTTGTCTCGCTGGCTGCCGGGGCGGTAATCGGTGCGGCGGGCTGGAGTTGGTTCATGATCGTCTCCTTGCATGGCTGGTGGGGCGGCTTGATGCCGGTTTGATGCCTGCAGCTTAGATGGGACGATTGATTTACGATAATTAAAGTTTCATCGCAAAATCATAAGCAATCATTTATGGATGGCGCGCGGGCGAATCAGCCCCTCCACGCCAGTGATCTGCTGGATCAGCGTGGCGCCTTCTTCCATGAGGAAATGCTTGAATGCCAGGGCCACGGGTGGCAGGCGCTTGTTTTTGCGGTGCACCACGTACCAGTTGAGCATCACCGGGAAGCCCTGGATGTCGAGCACGGCCAGCTTGCCGGCCTGAAGTTCCAGGCCCACCGTGTGGGCTGACAGGAAGGCGATGCCCATGTTCGCGATCACCGCCTGCTTGATGGTCTCGGTGCTCTTGATCTCCATCGCGATGCGCAGGTTAGACAAGCGCCCCGCGAAGCCTTCCTGCATCGAGTTCCAGGTGTCCGAGCCTTTCTCGCGCGAGACGAATGCTTCCTCGGCCAGGTCAGCCAGCGGGATATTGCGCTGGCGCACCAGCGGATGGTTCGGCGCGGCGACGATCACGTAAGGGTGGGGGGCGAATGCTTCGGCGATGGTATCCATGCCTTCCGGCGGGCGAACCATCACCGCCAGATCGGTCAGGTTGCCGGCTAGCTGATGCAGCAGTTCCTCGCGATTGTGCACGGCAAGATTGAGCGTGACTGATTCGTGCCGGTTCATGAACTCGGCCAGCAGGCGGGGGAAGAAGTAGTCACCGGCACTGATAACCGCGACGTTGAGACGGCCCCCGGATATACCCTTAAGCTGCGCCATCGCGTCTTCAGCCTCGCGGAACTGCTGGATGATGCATCGACTGTAATGCAGCATCTCGGTGCCGGCCGGCGTCAGGTAGATGCGTTTGCCAAGCTGCTCGAAGAGGGGCAGGCCGACATGGAGTTCGAGCTGTCGAACCTGTGTGGAAACAGCAGGTTGCGTGAGATGAAGCTCCTCCGCCGCGCGTGAGAAGCTCAGATGGCGGGCCACCGTTTCGAACACTTTCAGCTGGCGAAGCGTCGCGTTCTTCATCGCACGATATCCTGCAATCTATAAATGATCGTCAATGATCATAATAAAAAACTTTATGCTGTGCTGATCTAAGTTTGAAGTAGCATCAATCCACAGATGCAACGTGCCGCAATGTCAGGCGCGCTCATTCAGTAGTGAAAAAGTCGGGCGTCCACAAGGCCAGCCCAGCAGTCGCGCCACCAGAGCGCGAAAGACACTAATGCAAGGAGACACGACATGGCGCACACCAACGCGGCAGGCCCCGCCGTGGGCAATTTCAACGGCGGGCTGCTTCGCAACCGCTGGTTCCAGCTCTTCATCGGCGTGATCTGCATGGGGCTGGTGGCCAACCTCCAGTATGGCTGGACATTGTTCGTCACCCCCATGAATGCCCGGCACCACTGGGGCGAATCGGCGATCCAGGTTGCATTTTCCATTTTCATCGTCACCGAAACCTGGCTCGTGCCGCTGGAAGGCTGGCTCGTCGACAAGTTCGGGCCCCGCCCCGTGGTGGCCGGCGGCGCGATCTGTGCCGGACTGGCGTGGGTGATGAACTCGTACGCCACGACCCTGCCGATGCTGTACACGGCTGCCGTGATCGCGGGGATTGGCGCGGGCGGTGTCTATGGCACGTGCGTCGGCAATGCGCTGAAGTGGTTCCCGGACAAGCGCGGCCTGGCGGCAGGACTGACCGCTGCGGGCTTCGGCGCGGGCTCGGCGCTGACGGTGATTCCCATCGCCAACATGATCCAGAAGTCCGGCTATGAGCATGCCTTCTTCACGTTCGGCATCCTGCAGGGTGTGCTGATCTTCGCGATGGCGCTGCTGCTGGTAAAGCCGCAGCCACCCAAGGGCGTGGTGGCGAACAAGGCTATCCTGACCAACCCGGTTGAGTTCACGCCGGGCCAGATGGTGCGCACGCCGGTTTTCTGGGTGATCTATGCCTCGTTCGTGGCGGTGGCTGCGGGCGGCATCATGGCTACCGCGCAGCTTGGGCCGATTGCCAAGGACTTCGGGTTTGCCTCGATGCCGGTCACCATGCTTGGCATGACACTGCCGCTGCTGACGATGACGCTGTCGATCGACAATCTTTGCAACGGGCTCACGCGTCCGCTGTGCGGCTTTATCTCCGACCGCATCGGCCGCGAGAACACGATGTTCGTGATCTTCATTGGTGAAGGGCTGTCGCTGATCGGGTTGCTCGAGCTAGGCCATGACCCCTACTGGTTCATGCTCTTCGCCGCGCTGACCTTCCTGTTCTGGGGCGAGATCTTCTCGATCTTCCCCGCGCTCTGCGCCGATACGTTTGGCAGCAAGTTTGCCGCGGCCAACGCCGGCACGCTCTACACGGCGAAGGGCACCGCCGCGTTGCTGGTGCCGCTGGCGTCCGTGCTGTCTCACCACGGTGGATGGAACCTGGTGTTCACGGTGGCGGCCGTGATGACCGTGGCAGCGGGGCTTTCCGCCAAATTCGTGTTGCAGCCGATGCGTCGCCGCTTCATCACCGGCCACGCGATGGCGCAGCCCGTCAGCGATCACGCGACATACATGGCCGGGTTCTCGACCGGCAAGGGTGAATAACCGGTCCGGCGAATGCGGAAAGGAGCGGCAGCATGAATGTATCGCTTCCCCAGTTGAAGGCTTTCGCTGCGGTGGCTCGCCAAAAGAGCTTCACGCGTGCTGCGGCCGAGCTTGGGCTGACACAGTCGGCCATCAGCCGGAGCGTGCGCGAACTGGAAGAGGAGATTGACCAGCGGCTGTTCGATCGCACCACGCGCCAGGTGGAGTTGACCGATGCGGGCGAGATGCTGTCGCAACGGAT
The DNA here is from genome assembly GCF_000812445.1 of Cupriavidus sp. SHE. Taxonomy (NCBI): domain Bacteria; kingdom Pseudomonadati; phylum Pseudomonadota; class Betaproteobacteria; order Burkholderiales; family Burkholderiaceae; genus Cupriavidus; species Cupriavidus sp. SHE. The sequence goes on from NZ_JWMB01000091.1 coordinate 5,526, forward strand.
CTGCCATCTGGTCGAGGAAGTCGAACAGACACTGCGCGATAGCCACGGCACCGGCAAACCGTGTGAAGGCACGGTGCAGATCGCCACCGATCCGGTGTTGTCATCGATGACGCTGCCGATGTGGGTGGCTGGCTGCCGCAAGGCGTGGCCCGGCATCGGCATCACGCTGCGCGACTGCTCGCATGAATGCGTGCTGCAGCGAGTGCGTAGCGGAGAGGTCGATTTCGGCATCGCCAGCAATCCGGCGCCTTGCGACGATCTTTACTGCGAACCGCTGTGCGTGGACCCTTTCCAGGCCGTGCTGCCGGCGGGGCATCCTCTGGCCGCGCGGGAGTCATTGGGGTGGGGCGAACTGGGCGATGCGTCGGTGCTGACGCTCGATCAGAGTTCCGGCATCCAGCCTGCGGTGGAGCGCGCGCTGGCCGCCTATCGCGTACGACCGGGCTCGTTGCAGGTACTGGGCCATTTTGCTGCGGTATTCGGCATGGTGGCGATGGGGTTGGGGATCGGTGTGGTGCCATCGCGGGCGCAGGCCGCTGGCATTGCGCCCTCGGCAGTGCTGCGCCCGTTGCGTCCGCAGGTGACCTCGAACGTCATGCTCGTGCGCCGCAAGGCCCGGTCGCTCAAGCCTAATGCGGCGGCGGTGTGGGACAACCTGCGTGCCCAGGAGTACGAGCGCGGCGATTACGCCAATCAGGGGCTGCTGAAGAAAGTGGGGTAGGGCATTGAATTGAATTCACGTGCGGCACTGCCGCAGGCGTATTCCGATCAACTTTTGATGCAACGGACGTTCAATTTGAGATGCGCAACGCACCCTACGGGGTGCGTTGTTGCTTTTAGAGCGACACGTCTATTGATATATCACATACAAAATATTTACAGACGCCGCAGTGCAGCATATACTGAGGACTCCTTGATCTATCTCACTTAGGAGTTTTCATGAACGCCGTACTGCTTTCCGCCATCGCCCTCGGTTTGATCGCGACGGGTGTCGCCGTGACCTACCTGCTGGCAACGCGCCTGCCGATGCGCCTGCTGGCCACGGCGCAAGACCATGGTCGTTTCGCCGGACTCGGGTCCACGCAGGAAATTGACGGTGCGGGCCGCGCAACGCCGAGCACCTCCACATCGGTGCAGCCGCAACTCGCGCACGCCTGATACTCCCAGGCGAGTTTTACCAGCAGGAGCCTTGTGACGGCCGGCAACTCCTGATGTCCAGCAGTACCGAGCAGTTTCCCCACGGCCGTTCCTCCCTTGTTTCCGCTTCGTTTCGTTCAGACGCTTCCACGCAAGCCTGTCGAACCGGTCTCCGATCTTCCCGATTCCCTTACGGGTTCATGCGGTGGTGTTCTGAACCACCCGCCACTCATCCGTTGCCTGTCTGATTCGCCGCTTGGGACTTTCCCTAGGGCGGTCGATTCACAACGTGCGCCGCAACATTTCGCGCCGGCTTTTTCCGGTCGTGCATTGATGCCGGATTTGTACCTAAGTCATTGATCCGGAATGAGGCTTGCCGGGGTAGGGCAGTGCGTTTGATGCACCCTGCGCACCATTGATCCAGCCCCTCGAAAACCGTCGTCAAGAATGTCTGCACGATAGGTCAGGCAGGCATCCAAATCGCCTTGACACTGTTGATATATCACATACCGTATAGCACTAGAACGGCTCAGCTGTTCGAGATCAGCAGGGTGAAGCGACGCGATACACCAGAGGCATCTCCGCAGATGCCCATCCACAACGGCGACCAAGGTTGCCAGAAGGAGACACCATGGAACCTCAGCAGAACGGAAGCGCGCCGACGTCATGGTTTGCATCGCCATGGACGCAGCTCGTGTTCGGTGTGATCTGCATGGCGATGATTGCCAACATGCAGTACGGCTGGACGTTGTTCGTCAATCCGATTGACGAGAAGTACCACTGGGGTCGCACCGCGATCCAGGTGGCATTCACGATCTTCGTGGTCACGGAGACCTGGCTGGTGCCCATCGAAGGGTATCTGGTCGACAAGTACGGGCCACGCCCGGTGGTTGTTGGTGGCGGCCTGCTTTGCGCGGTGGCCTGGGCGTTGAACTCGGTGGCCTCATCGTTGCCGATGCTGTACTTCGCGGCAGCGGTGGGTGGCGTCGGGGCCGGGGCAGTCTACGGGACCTGCGTGGGCAATGCCCTCAAGTGGTTCCCGAATCGTCGAGGGCTGGCGGCGGGACTGACGGCCGCGGGTTTCGGCGCGGGTTCCGCCGCCACCGTGGTGCCAATTGCCAACATGATCAAGTCCAGCGGCTACGAGGCTACGTTCCTGTGGTTCGGGCTCGGGCAGGGGATCGTTGTGGTGTTGCTCGGCATGCTGCTCTATCCGCCGTCGGCCAAGATCCTCTCGGATGTGAAGAGCACGCTGAAGGCCGCGGCCACCTACAACGCCACGCCACGCCAGGTGCTGTCCTCGCCGATTTTCTGGGTCATGTACGCCATGTTCGTGATGATGGCGGCGGGCGGACTGATGGCAACGGCGCAGCTTGGGCCCATTGCCAAGGACTTCGGTCTGCACGACTCGCCGGTCTCCATCCTTGGTCTGACCCTGCCAGCGTTGACCTTCGCGCTGACCATCGACCGTGTGCTAAATGGTCTGACACGCCCGTTTTTCGGCTGGATTTCCGACAACATTGGTCGCGAGAACACCATGTTCCTGGCGTTTGCGGTCGAAGCCGTCGGCATCCTGCTGCTGGCCAAGTATGGGCAGAACCCAACGGCGTTTGTGATCCTGACCGGCATCGTGTTCTTCGCCTGGGGCGAAATCTATAGTCTGTTCCCGGCGACGTGCGGCGATACCTTCGGACCGAAGTTCGCCGCGACCAATGCAGGGCTGCTCTACACAGCGAAAGGCACCGCCGCACTGCTGGTGCCGTTCTCCAGTGTCATTACGGCGGCAACGGGCGACTGGTATGCGGTGTTCATGCTGGCGTCCGGCATGGCAGCGGTTTCGGCCCTGATGGCAATCTTCGTGCTCAAGCCGATGCGGGAAGCCCATGCAAGGAGATTCGTCCAGGATAGCGCGGGCGCGCCGATGGGATACCGTCCTGTTCCGGAGGACCTGACCTGAGTGAGTGCGCTGTGAAACCTTGGCCCGCCTCATGCGGGCTTTTTGTCGTTCTATTTTCCCGATTTACAGGAAAGTGATTGCGATATTTTCCGGCTAATCATCGGGATCATTTGCGACTAGCATCCGTTTATCTCTCCGTTCAAAGGATGCCGCCATGAAAGCCATTGGTCTGACCCGTTACCTGCCCATCAGCGATCCGCAGTCGCTCGTCGATGTCGAGATCGCCCAGCCCGAGGCCAGCGGCCATGACCTGCTGGTCAAGGTGGAGGCAATCTCGGTGAATCCCGTGGACACCAAGGTCCGAGCGCCGAAAGACAAGGTCGAGGATGCGCCGCGCGTGTTGGGCTGGGATGCCGCTGGCACCGTCGTGGCTGTCGGCGCGGATGTCACGCTGTTCAAGGTAGGCGATCCCGTGTTCTACGCCGGCAGCATTACGCGCCCGGGCGCAAATAGCGAGTACCACCTGGTAGACGAACGGATCGTCGGCCATAAGCCAGCTTCGCTCGATTTCCCGCAAGCGGCAGCCTTGCCGCTGACAGCCATCACGGCCTGGGAAGCGATGTTCGATCGCCTGCGTATCTCGCCGAAAGGCGAGGATGCCGGAAAATCGGTACTGATTATTGGTGGCGCGGGTGGGGTAGGCTCGATCGGCATCCAGCTTGCCAAGGTTCTGGCTGGCTTGACGGTGATTGCCACGGCGTCCCGGCCGGAATCCGAAGCCTGGTGCCGCGGCCTTGGGGCCGACCATACGATTGATCATCACGGCGACATCCCGGCCCAACTGCGCGCGCTGGGTTTCGCGCATGTGGACTTCGTCCTCTGCTTCAACGACACCGATCGCCATTTCAACGCCATGGCCGAGGCTATCGCCCCGCAGGGAACGATCTGCACGATCGTGGAGAATACCGGCCCCCTGGCCATTTCGGCGCTCAAGAACAAGAGCGCCGGCTTTGTCTGGGAATTAATGTTCACGCGGGCGATGTTCCAGACGCCGGACATGATCGCGCAGCATCGGCTGCTGAATGAGGTGGCGCGGTTGATCGATGCCGGCAAGCTGCGGACTACGGTGGGTGACAACCTCGGCACCATCAATGCGGCCAATTTGCGTCGCGCCCATGCGCTGCTGGAAGGCGGGCGAACGATCGGCAAGCTCGTGCTCTCCGGCTTCTGATAGCTGTATATCTGCAATTAACTGCCAAGCAGTGCGCGACACCAATATGAAGGGGCGGGCCTCTCGCGAGGCCCGCCCCTTTTATTTGGCTTGCAGGCAGGACGAGATCAGATCATGGTCGCCGGCGACGTCCGAGCGCTTGTCATGCGATGCACGGGTGGTACGGCCTGTAGATCGTTCACGAAGCCGGCAATGTGGTCAATCACGGTAGCGTCACGCAGGATGCGACGATGCCCGAGACCCTGGGTTGTTACCAGCCGCGCGGCTGGCCATGCGCCGGCGATTGCCGCACCGTCCTCCCAACGGACTTCCTTGTCCTCGCGATCATGAATCACCAGCGCGGGTGGTACCGGTCTCGTGCGTCCCACGTCGGGCACGTTGAACGTGGACCACCGCGTGCCCAACCACTGCTCGCTGCGACGCTCCATGTGGGTCAGCACATGGGGCGCCACGCCAAGTTGCCAGGCGAGGGTAGAGCAGGCGCTGTGCATGTCGGCGGGAGAGCCGAGCATGACCACGCCGCGCACGGGCAAGCCTTCACGGATCGCATGAGCCGTGGCTGCGCCGCCCATCGAGTGGGCCACCACCGCATGGACCGGGCCGACGTGCCAGGCAACGGCCAGCAGCGATCGGGCCATCTCGATGATCGAGCTTTGATCCTGCCCGCGCGCGCCTGCGTCCGAGGCGCCATGCGATAGCGCGTCGAATGCCACCACGCGCATACCTGCCGCCAGCAAGCCGCTGACCACGGCGTGCCACTGGCCGGCTTCGCCGCCCCAGCCGTGCGCAAGCAGAACCACGGGTCCCTTGCTGCCCCAGCGATAGACGCGCACGCGCCGGCTGGCGCCCTGGCCGGTGACCAGTGCCCATTCTGTGCGGGCGGTGTCGAGCAGGCGCAGACCGTCGGGCGTGGATCGCGCGCGTGGCGGGCTGAACCACAGGCGCTCCAGCGCCCGGGATGTCGCCACGGGGAAAAGCAGGCTGCCGGCCTGCCAGCTCAGGCGTCGGCTGGCATGACTTATCGCACCGGCCAAACGGGAAAGTGTGGCGCCGGCGCGTCGGCGATTGGAGGCCGTCTCGCCGGGTGCAGATGCACGGGCGGCGCGGGTTTGGGTTGACGATGACAGCACTTGCGACACGACAAACTCCTCCTGCGGATGCTTCAACCGGTCAGGCCGGCAGCAAGACCCTGTGATTCCTGAAGTTTTTTTACGTCACGACCGACCAGTCGTGCTATTTTTTGGGCAAGAAAAAGTGGCAAAAATGCCGTTGGATACACCGCGCTGCCGTCACCGATACTTATCGTGCGGATGCTCGAACGCTGCTGTTTCCGTCTTAGCGTGCCGCAACGAGCGGTTCGGCGCGATTCTCTTTCAGGTCATTGACCAGTCTTGCAAAGGCGCGCCGTGCCATCGTTTCGGCACTGGAGCGGCCCATCAGCTTGAATGACGACTGGAAGGACATGCCGATGCCTTCCATTTCGAACGCAAACTGGTGCGCGTCGGTATCGGCGCGCAATACACCTTCATCCACCGCATCGCCAATCACGCGCACGATCGTGCTGTGCCAATCCTTGAATGCCTGCACAACCTTGTCGCGTATGACTCCGGGGCGATTTGCGTACTCCTGGGAGAGGGCCATGAAAATACATCGGCCCTCCACGACCGTGCCGCCCAGCCATGCCAGGTAGCCATCGAACAGCGCCAGCAATCGAGGCGCGCCACGGCGCTGCCGCATGGCGGGGTTGATCACGATCTCGCCAAATCGCTCCATCGCGTGTTCGAGCACGGCTTCCTGCAGCGCCTCCTTCGATTTGAAGTGCGCGTACAGCCCGCTCTTGGACATATTCGTGTCCGCCGCCAGGGTCGCGAGCGACAACTGTTCGAACCCGACCTGCGTCGCGGATCGGAATGCCTGCTCGATGATGGCGGTGCGAGTGAGTTGGCCTTTTTGCATGGGTTTGAGAATAGCACGACCGGTCGGTTTGTCAACTTGCCTTGTGCCACACATTGACGATACTGATGTGACGTCAACGCAAAACAGGCGGTCCCGTTATGTGTGTGGCGGGAGGAGGAAGTTGTGCTCTATCCGTCTTTTGGATGAGAGTCTGGAAGAACGGAGCGAGCCATCATAGGAAATCTGCAAAAGTGTTCCAGAAGACCTTACGGAACGCTTTACGTGCTCTATACTCGAATGCACGTCCGCGCACTTTTTTTTCACTGGTGACTGGAGACCGACATGAACAGTACAGCCGTGCCAAGAGGCGCTAGCGAACCGTTCCGGCAACTGCGGGCGTTGCGTCGAGCGCGCAAGCTCAAGCAGGAGGACGTCGCCCGTAAGGCCGGGATATCCCGGGAAGCTTATCTACGGGCGGAATCGGGACAAGCCGATCCGCGTATGTCCACGTTCCTCGCGGCCTGTGAGGCACTGGGCCTCGAGGTCGTACTTGCTCCGCAGCATCTTGCGGCAGACGTGAACGCATTCATTGCCAGCCGTAATGGCGGCGTAACAGCCGCATCCATGGCGGGCCCGGCAACCGCCGCGCCTGCTGCGCCGGCCCCTGGCGGGGTCGGGTCGGGCTCGACGCCCGAAGGGCACAA
>NZ_JWMB01000092.1:0-3255 GCF_000812445.1 Cupriavidus sp. SHE
AGCGCTTCTTGGAGCCTCCCATCAACATCACTACACCGCCTTCGGAAGCCGGTTAGAAGTTCCCTTCATCAACCGGCTATTCCGAATACCCGATTTTTGTAGGGTGTCGCGGGACCGGCCACGAACATCATCGGCGTGTACGCCAGCGTCGCAGCCACTTCAGTGTCGCGCTGGATATCGAATTTTGCTTCCTTGTACATGACGGGCGTCGTGACAGCCGCCGCTGCGTGAAACAGCACAAGCGTGTACCCGTCGGCTGGCGCCTGCTTGAGCGCGCTCATCGCAACGATGCCGTTACCGCCAGGCTTGTTCTCCACGATCACCTGCTGCTTCCAGGCGCTGGTCAGGCGTTCGGCAACCTGCCGGGCGATGATATCCGGCGCGCTGCCCGCAATCGATGGCACAAGGATCCGGACCATCTTGTCTGGATACGTGCTGGCGACGGCCGGCAGGGCCAAGGCGAGCAGCGTTAGCGCGAGGAAGGGGCGTTTCATGTTGTCTCCACGTCTGGCGTACCGGCGACATCATCGTCGCGGCACTTATTTGATATACCGTCAAATAAGGATTGTAGTTTTATTGACTGCATCTCAAATAAGTAGATACCACTAGCGAGGAGGCATCGAGAAAATGATGGTCCCCGCGCTACCGGTTACGCGGAACGCGCGCTTCTTTTCTTCGCAGGTTTTACGTCGCGCTGCCAGGCAGCGATGCCATCGAGCGTAATGCGAAGTCCTTCTTCAAAGGCGGTATCGGAGGACAGTTGTGAGAACGATCGGCTGACAAAGCGCGCACCGGGATACTGCTCGGCCGATACCGAATCCAGCTTGTTCTGAATAAATGCCTGGTGATAGGCGGGCAGTTGGCGCGAGGCTTCCGCCATGCTTGCCGCGACTAGGTACTGCGCCAGCAAGTGGTAACCCAAGGCGACTTGCTCTGCGGAAAAACCGCCCTGCATGATCGCCGAAGTCATCCGGTTGAAGAACTCCAGGCCATAGTCGGTTTCGCCCGGCTGCACATCCTGAAACAGCCGGTACCGGTTATGCGACGCCACATAGTTGCTGACACCGGGATTTTCCACCGCCACCTGGAAGCTGAGCCGCGCGATGCGCTCCACGTCCGCGCGCCAGTCGCCCGTCAGTGGCGGGATCCGCAGGGTGCGCTGGCGATAGTAATCGTTCAGTACACCTGACACCAGTTGATCGCGACCACCAAGGTAATAGTGGATCAGCCCCGGCGCCACGCCAAAGTCCTTGGCAAGCTGGACCATCGAGATCTGGTCCAGCGGCAAGGTCTTTGTCAGCTTGATCGCATGCTGCAGGATCGTCGTGCGGCTGAGCATGGGCTCGGCGCCGATCGGGGACTCCGTTTTTGGTGGTCGGCCGCGTCGGCGCGGCACCGGATTGGGCGTGGGCTGTGCGGCAACCTTGGCAGCGGGCGACTTACGGGCGGCAGGCATGGGCGTTGGACGATCAGACCGACTGGAAATTGGTGGTATGCCAATTCTATCCCCGATCGCCCCATACGCCATCCTTCGCGTCCACCTAGGCAGACGCCACCGCTGTTGCGTCCTGCCCTTCCGCGCCGGCTTTGTAGCGTCCGAGAGACAGAACCAGCGCGGCGGCAGCCAGCAGCATCCAGGGCAGGACCAGCAACGGCACATCGTAGCTGCCATGCCGATCGAACCAGGCGCCCAGCCCGATCGGACCGATGACTGCACCCAAGCCGTAGCCGGAAAAGGCAATGCCAAACAGCGAGCCAAACGAGGTCAGACCGAAGTATGACCGGACCAGGTAGGAAATCAGGTCGCCCTCCGCCCCGATAGTCAGGCCAATGAGCGTGGTCGCCACCAGCAACGCGGCGTAGTCGTGAGTCCCACGCAGCAGGAATACCCCGACCGCGCCCCCGATGAAGAAGACGCTTGCCACCAGTGGCGCATGGATTTTGTCGATCAGTAGCCCGGTGAGCAGACGCCCGACGAGAAGCCCAACGCCGACCATCGAGGCACTCCGCGCTGCCATGGCTGCATCGAAGCCGCGATCCGCGAACAGCGATGGGAGATGCGGCCCTAGCGACAGGGTGGCCGCAGAACTCAATACGAACACCAGCCAGATCGCCCAGAGCCGGTAGCTACGCATCGCCACTGCCAGCGCTACACCTTGCGGCACATGCTTTGCCCCACGGCTGCCGGAGAACCGCTCCCGCAACAGCCCGCAGGCCACCAACGAAAGCACGACCGAGCCAGCACCCAGACCTACGTAGGCCATACGCCAGCCAAATGTCGTGACCAGAAACTGCGCCGTGATCGGCAGGATGACGGTGCCAGCCCCGAGGCCGCACATCGCAATGCCCAGCGCAAGGCCCAGACGACGATCGAACCACTGGGGCAGCACTGCAAGGTAGCCCAGCACCGAGGTCGCCGCGCCGGACACGCCGACAACAACCGAAAGCGCCACCCACATCAACATGCTGCCGTTTTGCAGTGACATCGCGGCAGTGGCCAGGCCAAACACGATCGCCGAACACACGATCACCCGACGAATGCCGAAACGGTCCATCATGGCGCCAACGATGGGACTGACAACGGCCAGCCCAAACATCGACGCCGCATACGACAGGGACGCCTGCGAGCGTCCCCAACCGAACTCAGCGGCCAGCGGCCTGACGAAGACGCCAGCCGTGGCGTTGAACAAAGGGGCGTATCCGGCCAACATCCCGAGGGCGGCGCCGAGGATCACGCTGACGTAAATCCAGCCGGCGGCACGAGGCAATACTTGGGGGGCGTCATGCATATCACGGTCTCCGTGGTCGTGGCGGCGCCTTCCGTGGGCGGCCGCCTTATGGTTTGCGCAGAGGCTCAGCGCAGTCCGGTCTGGCTGCCCAGATAAGCGCCTGCGCCGGGCGCCTTGGCTTCCAGGCCGAGCCTGCGCAGCATCTGCCGCACGGTACAGGCCGCCGTCGACGTCACCGGAATGCCAAGCGCTTGCTGGGCGGGCTCGAGCGCCGCCAACGACGGCATCTGCACGCAGGCGGACAGGACCACGGTGTCCACACCCTTGGTGTCCAACCGCTTCACGTCTTCGAGCAGTCGCAGCGGGTCCCGCTCTCCAACCTCAAGGTTGTCGAGAATCGAGAAATTGATGACATCCTTCACTTCGATGTGACCTTGCCCCTGTTCCACGAATCCCATAACCGAGGGAATTAGGCAGCCCGGTGTTGCTGAGCTGCGGACCAGTTTTTCTCGAACGTCATGGGGCT
>NZ_JWMB01000093.1:0-8941 GCF_000812445.1 Cupriavidus sp. SHE
CTACGCCATGAGGCGTAAGCCGTTGATTCCACTGCCTAAACTTCTTGCAAATATGGTCGGAGCGATAGGATTCGAACCTACGACCCTCTGATCCCAAATCAGATGCGCTACCAGGCTGCGCTACGCTCCGAAGCCGGCGATTCTATCGCGGTGTTGGTCGTCAGGTCAATTGTGCCGTGAAAGATATTCTAGTCGGCGCGTCGTCGGTTGCCCGATGTGCCGGTTGATTCTCTGGCCGCGCACCCTGCTTCAGGCGGGTTCGGTTTTGGCTTGACTTGGTGCGGCGCGCTGACATAATCCGCACACCGTAACGGTCCGACCTGGCGCTTCGCGCCCGGCATTGCAGTATTCACACGGACCTGGTCCCGACTATCACAACTATGGCGAGACAGCCCCGCGAGCGATGCGATTGGGCTGGGGCACGCCTGAGCCATGCCCGGCCCGGCACGCTGTGCCACGGCGCCCGGGCAGCCGGACCTGCGGAAAACAAAATATGACGGCTTGTCGCGGGCCGGAATCAGAAGGTGCGCCATTGCCGTGCGGAGCATGACGACACCTTTGGAACGGGAATTGAGATGTTTCAGTCGCAGGTGGTAGTGCTGATCGCAGGCTTGATAGCGCTGCAGATGGCGATCGTCTGTGCCGTGCTGCGGCGCTCTGCGGGTATGGAGCGTAGCGGGCTCACTTCGTGGGCGCTCGGCGATCTGTTGGTGACCCTGGCCGTGGTCCTTCAGGCCGCGCACGCATACCGGCCAGAATGGCCGCTGGCGGTGCTCCCTGAGTTCGCCCTGACCGCGGGACTGTCGATGATGGTCTACGGCACACGGCATTTCGCGGGCAAGCGTGGTCGTGGCGTGGTGCTTGGTGTGCTGAACCTCCCCGGGCTGGCCGCGCTGACGATTTATGCGGCCGGCGGGCTTGCCGAAATGGGCCTGGGGCATGTGCCGACCGGCACACTCGCCTGGCTCGGGCTCGCCACGGCGTCGATCCAGACCCTGCTGCTACTGGAAATTGCCCGGATCACGGTTGCCCTGGTGCCGCTCAAGCGCGGCACGGGTCGGCTGGCAGCACTCTCGTTATCTGTCCTGTCCCTTGGTTGTGCGGTACTGGCTGGCGCGGAGGCCTGGCCGATGTTCGCCGCGCTCATGGACGGCCACGAGCAGCCGATGGTTGATCGTCACGAAAGCATGACTGTCTGGTTCGTGTTCGGCGTGATGGGGCTGGCCGTCAGCTTCGCGCTGATGGCCCATGACCGTTTGCGCCAGATCATCGAACGTCGCGCGCGGCACGACGACCTAACCGATGTGCTATCTCGTGGCGCATTCTGGGAAGAACTCGAACTTGCCTGCAAGCAGGCGGAGCGCTCGCGCAAGCCACTTACCGTGGCGTTCATGGACCTTGACCACTTCAAGGCCATCAACGATCTCTATGGACACCTGGCTGGAGACAGCGTGCTGCGCCATTTCGCGGGACTGCTGCGCAAGGTGGCGGCGCCGGACTCGGTGATCGGCCGTCTCGGCGGCGAGGAGTTCGCGATCGTGATGCCTGCCACCGGACTGGAGACGGGCCGCGCCATCAGCGTCCGACTCAGCGCGCTGGTGCGGGCGACACCATGCCCGTCAGAGCCAGACCCGATCGCCTACACGGTCAGCATCGGGATGGCGGAATGGCAGTTGGGCGAAAACGCCGACGCGGTCATGCGTCGTTCGGATCGCGCACTCTATGACGCCAAGCAGATGGGCCGGAACTGCGTTTCCTCGCACGATGCGGAGGAGTTCACCGGAATGCCGCGTCGCCCACGCGTGCGCGAACGCGAACCTTCGTAAAGCAGACGATGTGTCCTGTGCGCGGCATTCGTGCTGCGGTAGAATGCACGCCTTGCCGCAATGGCAAGGCCGCGCCGCCCTTAGCTCAGTTGGATAGAGCACTCGCCTTCTAAGCGAGCGGTCAGAGGTTCGAATCCTCTAGGGCGGGCCACGATATTTCGCGGGTTGAAGAAAGCCGGAGGAGGCTGCAGAGGTCCTCGGCATAGCAAAGGCCTTCATAGACCGCATCGATTGTCAGAAAGTGGCCGGGTTCGCGCCAGCGAATGTTTCCGCCGCGCAGACTGTCACACCGCTTCCGTCTGGTTCAATCCCCAATGCCTTGGGTCGGTGGCTCGAGCGTTTCGAGCCGGACACCGGTCTGCACCTCGTCAGCCAGCCTGGACAATGCCCACGGCTCGATATGGGGTGCCGTGGCGTTGCGACCAATCGTTTTGAGCGAGGCCGAGGTCGCGCTGCGCTTCAAGCGCCCTAGGGCCGACCCCAGCATGTTCGCCGACTCCGCCAACTCATCCTGATTCAATCTCGCCTCCGCTCGGCGCAGCTCTACTGCTGCGCCAAACGCCTCTTCGAGTGTCATGGTCTGTTTCGTGCTGAGAAACAGACACTTTTTTGTCTATCGGATGCTGCGTCCGTACAAGCTGTGGCCGGCTTCCGTACACGCTCATCCGCTAGAATGAGTCGCTTTGCTGGTTACGGCGCAGAATGCGCCGCTCACTTCATTCGCTCATGCTCGCTGCGCAGCTCAAATCCTTTTTCATGGTTGCCCGCATGGGCTCCATCACGCTGGCCGCGAAGCAACTTGGACTGTCCCAGCCCACGGTGACGTTGCAGATTCGCGCCCTGGAGGAGGCTTACGGCGTGGAACTCTTTCACCGTGGCGGGCGGCGGCTGATGTTGTCGGATGCCGGCGTGCGACTGATGCCGCTTGTGGATCAACTCGTCAGCCAGGAAACGGAAATCGAGTTCTTTCTGCGCAACTCTGGCGAGATGGCCACGGGGCATCTGCGCATCGGAGCCACCGGGCCGTTCTACATTCTCGACGCGGTTGACCGGTTCTGCCGTAGCCATCCAGGAATCGATGTGAGTATCGAGGCCGGCAACTCCGCGCAGATGCTCGACGCGCTGCAAGAGTACAGGGTGGACGTAGCGTCATCGTCCCACCGGGTGGACGACGCGCGCTTTTTGCGCCTCGAACTGGCACGCGATCCGCTGGTGCTGGTGCTGCATCGCGAGCACGCACTGGCACACAAGACAAGCGTGCCTGTCACGGCGCTGAAGCAGTGTCGTTTGCTGGTACGGGAAATCGGGTCGACCACCCGCGCCTATACCGAAGCAATGCTGGAGAAGGCCGGTGTGACGCCTGCTTCCACGATGGCAATCGGGAGTCGGGAATCGATCCGTGAAGCCATCATGCGTAACATGGGCGTGAGCGTGATTGCCCGGCAGGAGGTGCCCAGCCACCCCGACCTTCGGGTGCTGGCCTTCGATGACGGCTCGCCGGAACTGAGCGAATACTTGTATTGCCTGCATGACCGCCGCGGGGCGCCGCTGATTGCAGCGTTCCTAAAGCATCTCCACCCGGCGGTTTAGGGGCGATCCGCGCTCATCCAAAATCTGGAAATGGGGGCATTGGCGGATTTGGGCTAACTGCCACAAGGGGTAAATGTCGGCTGCCTACAGTGGTATCTGTTCTTGCTACTGCCCCCGCCGATGTCCCAGCCAGCTTCCGACCCGATTCAGGGCCACACCAGGCCGTTCCTTTCCGTGCGGAATGTCACCCGCCGTTTTGGTGCGTTCACCGCACTGGACGGCGTATCGCTGGACGTGGCGCAGGGCGAATTCGTCTGCCTGTTGGGGCCTTCCGGTTGCGGCAAGACGACCCTGCTGCGCATCATTGCCGGGCTTGAAGCGCAGGATGCCGGCCAGATCGTGGCCGGTGACCGAGACATTTCCAGCCTGCCTCCGCGCGAGCGCGACTACGGCATCGTCTTCCAGTCGTACGCGCTGTTTCCCAACCTGACGGTTGCCCAGAACGTGGCCTACGGCCTCGGTACCGCCGATGGCAGCCATGCACGCATCCAGGCGCGCGTGGCAGAAATGCTCGCACTGGTGGGCTTGTCGGGCAGCGAAACCAAGTATCCGTCGCAACTCTCCGGCGGCCAGCAGCAGCGCGTGGCGCTGGCCCGCGCCCTGGCGCCGGCGCCGTCGCTGCTGTTGCTGGACGAGCCGATGTCGGCGCTGGACGCGCAGGTGCGCGAACACCTGCGTATCGAACTGCGCCGCCTGCAGCGCAAGCTGAACGTGACAACGCTGATGGTCACGCATGACCAGGATGAAGCCATGGCGATGGCGGATCGCATCGCCGTCATGTCCAACGGCCATATCGAACAGACCGGCTCGCCGGACGAGATCTACACACGCCCAGCCACCGGTTTCGTCGCCGGCTTCGTCGGCCAGGCCAACTGGCTGCCGCTGGGACGGGCTGCCGACGGCACGCCAACGCTGGCCGGCCAGCCGTTGCGGCTCGATCCCAACTTTATTGACGCCGCGACAGGCTCCGGCCGGCTGTTTTGCCGCCCCGAAGCCGTGACGCTGCATCCGCACAGTGATGCACCCAATCGCCATCTCGCGCGCGTGGTTGACCAGATCTACCTGGGTAGCCGCACGCGCGTGATCCTGGCCATCGACGGGCTGGCCGATGCGCCACTGGTGGCGGAAGTTGCATCGGCCGCGCTGCGCGGTGCGCTTGGTGACAGCAAGCTGTGGATCGCGCTTGAGCGCGAGGGTCTGCGAATCTATGCGTGAGGTAGGGATGTCGACGCTTCCGCCCAAGGCCACCGAGTTGATGGCAGCTCCCCAGGTACAGGCGGCGCGCAAGCCGTTCTGGCGCACCGAAGTGCCGCTGCTGACCGGCATGAAGCTGGTGTGGCTGCTACTCCTGACGATCGGCATGCTGCTGCCGGTGGCCATGATGCTGCTGCAGGCCGCGGGCCTGGTTGCCAGCGTGCACAGTTCCGAGCAGCACGGCATGGCGCTGATCGCCCAAGTGGTGCAGGGGCCCAATTTCCTCGGCATGGTAGGCCGCACCCTGGCCGTGTCGGTCACGGTTGCCGCGATCGTCGTGCCATTGGCCTTCGCCTTTGCTTACGCGGTGCAGCGCACACGCATGCCGCTGCGCGGCACGATGCGTACGCTCGCCATGCTGCCGCTGTTCGCGCCGTCGCTGCTGCCGGGGATTGCGCTGGTCTACCTGTTCGGCAACCAGGGGCTGTTCAAGGCGTGGATGAGCGGCGCCAGCATCTACGGTTTCTGGGGCATCGTGCTGGGCGAAGCGTTCTACACGTTTCCGTATGCGCTGATGCTGCTGCTGGCCACGCTCACGCTGGCCGACGGACGCCTGTACGACGCCGCGCGGGCCATGGGGGCAGGGCATTGGCGCACCTTCCTCACGGTCACGCTGCCGGGCGCACGCTACGGGGTGTTCGGTGCCATTGCGCTGGTCTTCACGCTGGTTGCTACTGATTTTGGCGTGCCGACCGTCGTGGGTGGCAGCTACCAGACGCTGGCCGTGGAGGCCTACAAGGCCGTGGTGGGCCAGCAGCAGTTTGCGCGTGGCGCCGTGATCGGCCTGATGCTGCTGTTGCCAGCGCTGCTGACCTTTGCTGTGGAGCGCCTGGTACAGCGTCGCCAGCACGCCGCGCTGGCCAGCCGCGCTCAGCCGTATCAGCCGCAGCCGGATCGGGTGCGCGATAGCCTCTACTTGCTGCTGACCGTGCTGGTGACAGGCTGGATCCTGCTGATGCTGGCGACGGCCGTGGGTGCCTCGCTGGTCAAGCTGTGGCCGTACAACCTCGATCTGTCGCTGCGCAACTACGATTTCGACAACATGGATGGCGGCGGATGGCTGGCCTATCGCAATAGCCTGAAGCTGGCCGCGCTGACCACCGTGTTCGGGACGGCACTGACCTTCACCGGCGCGTGGTTGGTCGAAAAGACGCGCGCCACGCCGGCAACGGCCTGGCTGCACCCGGCCATCCGTTTCGCCGTGCTGCTGCCGATGGCGGTGCCGGGGCTGGTGCTGGGCCTGGGCTACGTGTTCTTCTTCAATCATCCGGCCAATCCGCTGAACGCCCTGTACGGCAGCATGACGCTGATGGTGCTCTGCACGATCATGCACTGCGCCACGGCCGCGCACCTGACCTCCGTCGCCTCGCTGGGGCAGCTCGATCCGGTGTTTGAGGCGGTATCGGCCTCGCTCAAGGTGTCGGCGCTGCGCACCTACTGGCGCGTGACGCTGCCGATGTGCCTGCCAGCCGTGCTGTCCTGCGCGCGTTTCCTGTTCGTCTCGGCCATGACCACGGTATCGGCCGTGATCTTCCTGTACAGCCCGGACACCGTACTGGCCTCCGTGGCCGTGCTGAACATGGACGACGCCGGCGATATCGGTGCCGCCGCAGCCATGTCCACGCTGATCCTGATTACTTCCATCGTCGTGTCGCTGCTGCTGGAACTTGCCATGCGCGGCGTCCTGCGCCGCACGCAGGCCTGGCGCACGGCTTCCCGTTGAATTCGTAGCAAGAAAGGAACTTGAATATGGCTAGCACCTGCATCCCGCCGCTGCACCTGGAAGGCGCCGTGCTCGACTGGGCCGGCACCGTGGTCGATTTCGGCTCGTTCGCCCCCACGCAGATTTTCGTCGAGGCATTCGCGGAATTCGGCGTGGCCATCACGCTGGAAGAGGCGCGCGGCCCGATGGGCCTGGGCAAGTGGGACCACATTCGCACGCTGTGCAACGACGGTGCGATTGCCGCGCGCTTCTCGCTCGCACACGGCCGCATGCCGACCGATGACGACGTCACCGCTATCTACAACCGCTTCATGCCCCTGCAGATCGAGAAGGTCGGGGCGCATTCGGCGCTAATTCCAGGCGCGCTGGAGGCCATCGCTGCCCTGCGCGAAGCTGGCCTGAAAATCGGCTCGTGCTCGGGCTACCCGCGCGTGGTGATGGATCGTGTCGTGGCGCTGGCCGCCGAAGCGGGCTACCAGCCCGACTGCGTGGTCGCCTGCGACGACGTGCCGCGTGCCCGTCCGTGGCCGGCCCAGGCGCTGCGTAACGTGGTGGAACTCGGCATCGGCGACGTGGCCGCCTGCGTGAAGGTGGACGACACGTCGCCC
Organism: Cupriavidus sp. SHE; assembly: GCF_000812445.1. Lineage (NCBI taxonomy): Bacteria > Pseudomonadati > Pseudomonadota > Betaproteobacteria > Burkholderiales > Burkholderiaceae > Cupriavidus > Cupriavidus sp. SHE. Next base: position 7,002 of record NZ_JWMB01000093.1, read on the forward strand.
GGTATCGAGGAAGGCCGCCGCGCCGGCATGTGGACGGTCGCGCTGCTGATGTCCGGCAATACGCTGGGCTTGCCGTACGAGCAGTACGCGGCGCTGTCGGATGACGAGCGCGCGCGCCATCGCGTTGCCATTTCGGCTGGCTTTGCTGCTTGCCGCCCGCACTACGAGATCGACACGATTGCCGATCTGCCCGCTGTCGTTGCCGATATCAATCGCCGGATGGCCAGCGGCGACCGGCCGCAATGCACCTGACCCAGTCAGTCCGCCCGTTGTCACTGTCCTTGCATCACTAGTTGATCCCCACACCCTACCAAGCTGAGGAAACCATGACCGCACGTCTTTCCCTGGTGGCCGCCGCCGCCGCGATGGCATTCGCCTCGTCGGCGTACGCCGCGACCACGCTGACCGTCTACACGGCGCTGGAAGCCGATCAGGTGGCCGCGTACAAGGCCGCCTTCGAGAAGGCCAACCCGGATATCGACATCAAGTGGGTGCGCGATTCCACCGGTGTTGTTACTGCCAAGCTGCTGGCCGAGAAGAACAATCCGCGCGCCGACGTGATCTGGGGCCTGGCCGCATCGAGCCTGGCGATCCTGGACAAGGAAGGCATGCTGACGCCGTACGCGCCGGCCGACCTGTCGAAGATTGACGCCCGGTACCGCAGCAGCGCCAACCCGCCGGCCTGGGTGGGCATGGACGTGTGGGGCGCCACCATCTGCTTCAACACGGTCGAGGCGCAGAAACAGAACCTTCCCAAACCGACGTCCTGGGCCGACCTGACCAAGCCGGTCTATGCGGGCAAGATCGTCATGCCGAACCCGGCATCGTCGGGCACGGGGTATCTGGATGTCAGCGCCTGGCTGCAGATGATGGGCGAGCAGAAGGGCTGGGCCTATATGGATGCCCTGCACCAAAACATCGGCCAGTACACGCATTCGGGTTCTAAGCCGTGCAAGATGGCTGCGTCGGGCGAGTTCCCGATTGGCATCTCGTTCGAATATCGCGCCGTGAAATCGAAGAAGGAAGGCGCTCCGATCGATATCGTGCTGCCTTCCGAAGGCCTGGGCTGGGATGTCGAAGCCACCGCCATCATGAAGGGCACGAAGAACCTGGAGGCGGCGAAGAAGCTGGCTGACTTCTCGGCGAGCCCGGCAGCCATGGCGCTGTACGAGAGGAATTTCGCGGTGGTCGCATCCCCCGGTTTCTCCAAGCCGGATGCACTGCTGCCGGCCGATTACGAGAAGCGCCTGATCAAGAATGACTTCGCGTGGGCCAGCGCCAACCGCGACCGCATTCTCGGTGAGTGGACCAAGCGATACGATGGCAAGTCGGAGAAGAAGTAAGTGATGCAAGCGCCTGCAATTCAAGGGGGCCTGGATGCCAGCACCGACGTCGCAATCGTCGGCGCAGGCATCCTGGGCTTGTCGCATGCGGCGGCCGCGATCAAACGGGGCCTGCGCGTGACGGTGTTCGAGCGCAGCGAAATCGCGGTCGGCGCCTCGATTCGCAACTTTGGGCAGATGCTGGTGACCGGCCAGCCGCCCGGCATCATGCTCGACTTGGCACGCGAGAGCCGTGCGCTGTATCTCGGCTGGGCCGGGCAGGCCGGCCTGTCAGTGCGGGCCAACGGCGCGCTGCTGTTCTCGCGCAGCGGTGCGGAAGACGCCGTGCTGGAGGAGTTCATGGATACGCGCGCGCCGGCGTTTGGCTACAACGTCAGGCTGTTGCGCGGCGCGGAACTGGCCGGCTTGTACGATGGCCGCTTCTCCCAGCATCGATCGGCGCTGCAGGGCTTGGACGATTTGCAGCTCTATTCGCGCGAAGCAGTGCCTGCGCTGGCTGCCTGAGCTTGCCCCCGCAAAACGAATCCCTTGCTGAGGTTAAACTGAAGCAAGGAGAGATGTGATGACAAGCAAGACAAAGCGGGCGCAGTACACGCT